>NZ_RRZJ01000004.1:0-321550 GCF_004368175.1 Pseudomonas sp. CH235 | reverse complement strand
CTTTCGAAACCTACTTAACTCATTGAATCTCAAGGAGTTTTCCGTTTCGACTGCGCCGGAAGTGGGGCGAATTATAGAGACTCAGAATCTCCCGTCAACCCTTAATTTCGCTTTTCCTGAAAAACCTGCTTTTTACCCATCAAACGCGGGATCCGGCGGGTCAAAGGAGGAATACGCAACGCCAAAAGGAAAACACCTATAAAGGCATAGATTGCCCACTCCTTAAGATCAGCACGGACAATCCACAACATATGCAGCAATCCCAACCCGAGAATCACATACACCAGCCGGTGCAATTTCTTCCAGCGGGTACCTAAACGACGCTGACTGTATCGGTTGGAGGTAATCGCCAATGCCAACAACCCCAGAAAACCCAGAGCACCCACAATGATGTAAGGACGCTTGCGCAGCTCGACACCCAGTTGCGACCAGTCGAAACCGAGAATGAACGCCATATAGCTGCAAAGATGCAGAACCACATAGGCAAAACACCAGAGCCCCAACTGACGGCGCACAGCAATCCACCCGGCCCACCCCGTAAGTTTCTGCAGCGGCGTCATACTCAGGGTGATCAACAGCAATACCAATGTCCCAAGCCCCAGCCGATCAACCAGAACCTTCCCCGGATCTGGCCCAAGCAGATCCGCAAAAGCCTGATAGAACCACAACAGCGGCCAGATCGCCGCAGCCAGGAAAACGCCTACACGCCAGATCGGATATCGCATCAGTAGTTCTTCCGCAGATCCAGCCCTGTATATAAAGAAGCGACCTCATCCGAGTAGCCGTTGAACATCTGCGTATCACGCACATTCGGCTTGAACAGACTGTTAGGCAGTCGCCGCTCCCGAGCCTGAGTCCAACGTGGGTGGTCGACAGTAGGGTTCACATTCGCATAGAACCCGTACTCATCCGCCGCAATGCTCTGCCACGTCGTCTTCGGCTGCTCGCTGACCAGACTGATCCGCACGATGGATTTGACGCTCTTGAATCCGTACTTCCAAGGCACCACCAGACGCAACGGCGCACCGTTCTGGTTTGGCAATTCGCGGCCATACATACCCACCGCCAGAATCGCCAAGGGATTCATCGCCTCATCCAGACGCAAGCCTTCTACATAGGGCCAGTCGATCAGGGCAAATCCCGAACGCTGTCCCGGCATGCTCTTCGGATCCTGTAAGGTTTCGAAGCGAATGTATTTGGCATTCGAAGTAGGTTCTACCTGCTTCAACAGTGCCGAAATGGGAAAACCGATCCAGGGAATCACCATCGACCACGCCTCGACACAGCGCAGGCGATAAATACGCTCTTCCAGCTGGTAAGGCTTCATGAAGTCTTCCAGAGCATAACGCCCCGGTTTACCCACCTCCCCGTCCACGACAACACTCCACGGTTCGGTTTTCAGCGAACCGGCATTGGCTGCCGGGTCACCTTTGTCAGTACCGAACTCATAGAAGTTGTTGTAATGGGTCGCGTCTTTGAAAGGTGTGATCGCATCATCCTTGACGTTCACCGCACCCCATTTGACAGAAGGCAGTTTCTCGGCAAACCAGGTGGGCGCCTTTCCGGCTTCGACATCGGCATAGCGGGCAGCCTCTTCGGCACTGGCCCAGCGCGGCAAAGTGCTCATGGCCAAACCGGCCGCGGTTGCTCCGAGCAATTGACGGCGAGAGAGATAAATGGATTCAGGCGTGACGTCCGACTCATGGCAGTCGGACGCTTTGGGGACTTTGATCAGCATGGCAACTCCGCAGCTTTGGAGGACAGATGCACCATAGACTGCGGAGTATGAGGGAAATTACATCACTCGGCGTGTTTGTGACGACGAAGATGCAACAGATACTGCACCGGGCCCGACGCGGCATAAGCGAGGAACACCAGCAGCAGAATGCGAGGCGGATCGCTGAACACCACGGCAAACACCAGCACCACCGCCAGAATCGCCACGAAAGGCACGCGCCCCTTCAGATCCAGCTCCTTGAAGCTGTTGTATTTGATGTTACTGACCATCAGCATGCCGGCGGCCGCTACCATCAGCGCGACCAGGAACGACATCTTCGAACCCTGGATCCCGTAATCGCTGAACGCCCAGACAATCCCCGCAACAACGCCGGCAGCAGCCGGGCTGGCAAGACCGATGAAGTAGCGCTTGTCGGCGGTCCCCACCTGAGTGTTGAAACGCGCCAGACGCAACGCCGCACCCGCCACATAGATGAAGGCAACCATCCAGCCGACCTTGCCCATGTCACCCAGTGCCCAGCCGAAAGCCAGAAGCGCCGGCGCGACACCGAAGGCAACCATGTCCGACAACGAGTCGTACTCGGCACCGAACGCACTTTGGGTATTGGTCATGCGTGCCACGCGACCATCAAGGCCGTCGAGCACCATGGCGACGAAAATCGCGATGGCGGCAAAGGCGAAATACTTGCTCGCATTCGCCGCGTCCCCGGCACTCAAGGCAGCCTGGGCACTCATCGAGTTGATGATGGAATAGAACCCCGCGAACAGATTCGCAGTGGTGAACAGATTCGGCAGAAGATAGATACCACGATGCCGGACTTTACGACCTTCTGCGTCATGCCCTTCTTCGATGTGCTCATCGATGGGCAGCAGGCTTTCGGCGTCGGAAGCCTGGTTCGGCTCTTCGGGACGTTCGCTCATGGACAGTACCTTGCAACGGATTGGACATTTTCGACAGGTGTCTGGGACGACGGTTCGGCCACAAACGATGCAGCTTTATACCAGAACCGCCCGCCCATACGAAAAAACGCGGCCGAGGCCGCGTTTTTTTCATACAAGGTTCGACGACTTAGTTTTTGGCTTTGTCGACGATCTTGTTGGCACCGATCCACGGCATCATGGAGCGCAGTTGCTCGCCGATGATTTCGATACCGTGAGCGGCGTTGTTACGACGCTTGGCGGTCATCGAAGGGTAGCCGGTTGCGCCTTCGCTGATGAACATTTTGGCGTATTCGCCGTCCTGAATACGTTTCAGGGCGTTGCGCATGGCCTGACGGGATTCGGCGTTGATCACTTCCGGACCGGTCACGTACTCGCCGTACTCAGCGTTGTTGGAGATCGAGTAGTTCATGTTGGCGATACCGCCTTCGTACATGAGGTCAACGATCAGTTTCAGTTCGTGCAGGCACTCGAAGTAGGCCATTTCCGGCGCGTAGCCAGCTTCAACCAGGGTTTCGAAACCGGCTTTTACCAGCTCAACGGTACCGCCGCACAGAACGGCTTGTTCGCCGAACAGATCGGTTTCGGTCTCGTCCTTGAAGGTGGTTTCGATGATGCCGGTACGACCGCCACCCACGCCGGCGGCGTAGGACAGTGCAACGTTCTTGGCATTGCCCGAGGCGTCCTGGTAGATCGCGATCAGGTCAGGGATACCGCCGCCTTTCACGAACTCGGAACGTACGGTGTGGCCCGGGGCTTTCGGCGCGATCATGATCACGTCGAGGTCGGCACGCGGAACAACCTGGTTGTAGTGAATCGCGAAGCCGTGGGAGAAGGCCAGGGTGGCGCCTTTCTTGATGTTCGGCTCGATTTCGTTCTTGTACAGCTGGGACTGGAACTCGTCCGGGGTCAGGATCATGACCAGGTCGGCACCGGCAACAGCGGCAGCCACGTCAGTCACTTTCAGGCCATGGGCTTCAGCCTTGGCAACGGTAGCCGAACCTTTACGCAGACCGACGGTAACGTCGACACCGGAATCTTTCAGGTTGCACGCCTGGGCGTGGCCCTGGGAGCCGTAACCGATGATGGCAACTTTCTTGCCCTGGATGATCGACAGGTCGCAGTCTTTATCGTAGAAAACTTTCATGAATTTCCCCTTTATATCCAGGCCGTTCAGGCCATTCGCTAATTTGGTTTAGATGCTGAGTACTTTGTCGCCGCGGGCAATACCGGTGACGCCACTGCGGACGGTCTCCAGAATCGATGCGGTGCCGATGGACTGAATGAAGCTGTCGAGCTTGTCGCTGGTACCGGTCAGTTGAACGGTATACACGCTGGCGCTGACGTCGACGATCTGTCCACGGTAAATATCGGTGGTGCGTTTGATCTCGGCGCGCTGGGCGCCAGTGGCCTTGACCTTGACCAGCATCAGTTCGCGCTCGATGTGAGCACTTTCCGACAGGTCCACCAGCTTGACCACCTCGATCAGCTTGTTCAGGTTTTTGGTGATCTGCTCGATGACTTCATCGTGGCCGACTGTGGTCAGCGTCAGACGCGACAGGGTCGGGTCTTCGGTTGGCGCCACGGTCAGGCTTTCGATGTTGTAGTTGCGCTGCGAGAACAGGCCGACTACGCGAGACAAAGCACCGGGTTCGTTTTCCAGAAGCAAGGAAATAATGTGCCGCATGATTAGGTACGCTCCGTCTTGCTCAGCCACATATCGCGCATGGAGCCGTCTTTGATCTGCATCGGATAGACGTGCTCGCTGGTGTCGACCGAAATGTCGATCACCACCAGGCGATCTTTCATGGCGAACGCCTCTTCCATCTTCGACTTCAAATCTTTCGATTCGGTGATGCGCACGCCGACGTGGCCATAGGCTTCAGCCAGCTTGACGAAATCAGGCAAGGATTCCATGTAGGAGTGCGAGTGACGGCTGCCGTAACTCATGTCCTGCCACTGACGAACCATGCCCAGAACACCGTTGTTCAGAATGACGATCTTGACCGGCAAACCGTATTGCAGGCAGGTCGACAATTCCTGGATGTTCATCTGGATACTGCCTTCACCGGTGACACACGCAACATCGGTGTCAGGGAAGCTCAGCGCGATACCCATCGCGGCCGGCAGACCGAAGCCCATCGTGCCCAGGCCACCGGAGTTGATCCAGCGGTTCGGCTTGTTGAACTTGTAGTACTGCGCAGCAAACATCTGATGCTGGCCCACGTCGGAGGTCACAAAGGCGTCGCCCTTGGTCACTTCGCACAGGGTTTCGATCACGGTCTGCGGCTTGATCTTGCTGCCGTCGCCCTTGTCGTAAGGGAACAGGCCGCGATCACCGCGCCATTCATCAATCTGCTTCCACCAGCTGGCAACGGCTTCCTTGTTCGGGGTTTCGCCGATTTCCTTGAGGATCGCGACCATTTCGGTCAGGACGCTCTCCACCGGACCAACGATTGGCACGTCGGCCTTGATGGTCTTGGAAATCGAAGCCGGGTCGATGTCGATGTGAATGATCTTGGCGTTCGGGCAGAACTTCGGCGCGCCGTTGATCACTCGATCGTCGAAACGCGCGCCGACCGCCAGGATCACGTCGGCATGGTGCATCGCCAGGTTCGCGGTGTAGCTGCCGTGCATGCCGAGCATGCCGATGAACTGACGGTCAGTGCCAGGGTAGCCACCCAGGCCCATCAAGGTGTTGGTAACGGGCAGGTTGAGCATTTGCGCCAGCTCGGTCAGCGGCGCGGAGCCGTTGCCGAGGATTACGCCACCGCCGGAGTACAGCACGGGACGCTTGGCCGCCAGGAGCATTTCTGCCGCCTTGCGGATTTGCCCGGAGTGACCGCGAACGGCCGGGCTGTAGGAACGCAGTTTGGCTTTCTTCGGGAAGATGTATTCGAACTTCTCGGCCGGGTTGGTCATGTCTTTCGGGATATCGACCACGACCGGGCCCGGACGACCGGATTGCGCCAGGTAGAAGGCCTTCTTCATGACTTCCGGGATTTCCGAAGCGTGCTTGATCATGAAGCTGTGCTTCACGATCGGCCGGGAGATACCGATCATGTCGGTTTCCTGGAACGCGTCGGTGCCGACCATGGTGCTTGGCACCTGACCGGAAATGATCACCATTGGAATCGAGTCCATATAGGCAGTGGCGATACCGGTGATGGCGTTTGTGGCGCCTGGACCGGAAGTCACCAATACCACGCCGGCTTTACCGGTGGCACGGGCGTAGCCGTCAGCCATATGGGTAGCCGCTTGTTCGTGACGAACCAGGATGTGGGTCACTTCCGGTTCTTTGAACAGGGCATCGTAAACATGAAGGAGAGCACCACCCGGGTACCCGTAGATATATTTGACGCCTTCGTCACGCAAAAAGCGGACGAGCATCTCACCGCCAGATAAAAGCTCCACGTTGTTCACCTCTAAAACGCCAGAATACCGTCCACAAAAAAGCGAACGGGTCTTAATAGGTTTACTTCTCGGCAGAGCATGAGCGACGGTGGTCGCCGACTACGTCAGCACTGACTGAGCAAGTATTGGGATCGTCCCAAGTGTTGCGGGCCTTTCCCACCCAGCGCGAGGTAACGCGTTGCGGGTGTAACAGGTCGACGCGGATATGCGCCTCATGATCTGCCGAGAGGGTCTGCTTCTGGCAGTCCCTGTACAGCGGACTTTGGATTCTTCTGTTTCGCCCTCTCCAAGTCAAGCCGTCTATGTGCTTAATTGTGGGTAAGCACATGAGAACGCAAGAAAAAACCTGGAAACCGCTACTCTGTTAGCTTCAATTGCGCAGTTTTGCCAAGGAATCAGCATGCGAACGCTTCTCTTAACTCTGCTAATCGGCGCCAGCCCCTGGTGTATGGCCGGTCAGATCTACAAATGGGTCGATGCCCAAGGCGTCACCCATTTTGATCAACAGCCACCACAAGGGCAGTCATCCACCGCCGTGAAGACGCCCTCATCTCCCGCACCAATACCTGCCGCATTACCTGGCAGCGGCGCGCTGGGCGATCAGAAAGCCATCGATGACAAGGTCAAGAAGCAAGTGGCCGAGCAACAGAATCAGCTCAAGGCATTTTGCGAACAGGCACGCACGAATCTCGCGCAACTGCAGAACAATCCGCGCTTGAGGGAGGAAGTGGAGGGAGAATTGCGGCGGCTGAGCGACGAACAGCGCCAGCAACGTACTGCGGAGGCACAAAAACAGATTGCGGAAAACTGCCAGTAACCACTGGCAGTTTTCGGTTCAGCGCGAAGCGGTGATCAGCAGGTCGAACTCTTTGAGCAATACCTGAAGCTGCCGATCCTTGCCCTGCAGATTGCGCTGGGCAAAAACCATCTCGGCCATTTCCTGAATGCCCGAGGCATTGGGCAATGGCAGATCCTGTTCGAGGATCATCTTCATCCGCGGCAGGAAGATCCATTGCAGCCACTGCTCGAAATCGAGGGTGTCGACCGAAAACGGCTCGACACTGCTCAGGGCTTCGACCGAGGGCTGGACGTCATCCCACCAGCCCTGGGCGCGCAGTTCACGCTCGATCAACAGCAGTTGATCGGCGACTTTGGAGAAACGACTGTCCATCACAGCGAAACCTTGGCCTTCTGACGGGCCAGAGTGGCGCCGGCGGAATCACCTTGCTTCTCACGTGCCTGAGCGATCAATTCCCACAGACTGGCCTGCAAGTCCGGACGACCATTGGCCATGGTCAACGCACGGCGAGCGGTCTGCTCGGCTTGCGGCGCATCGCCCTGGGCCATGCGCACCTGCGCCAGACGGTAAAGCACTTGCGGCTCGCGTGGCGCTACACGCTGGGCGCGCTCCAGACTGGAAGACGCGCCGTTGAGGTCGCCACCGGCCTGCTGTTGTTGCGCAGTGGTCAACAGGGCGAGAACCGGCCCGTCCAACTGCTCATCAGCAGACAGACCGCCACCGCTGCTGGCCGAAGGAATGCCGCTCGGCGTCGAAGGCATGCTGTAGCTGCCGGAGCTGATCGGCGCCGACTCGACCGGCGAAGGGTTATACGGCCCTGAAGTGATGCCGCCAGACGCCGGGCCCGGAACGATCGGCGAAGTGCTGATCGGCGCCGAAGCCGCTGCGCCGCCCGGCACCATCACTACCACACCGGTATCGCCTTGCGGGATCGCCTGAGTCTGGGCTTGTGCAGGACGTTTCACCGTCGTTTGACGGAAACCGCCATTGGCCGAAATACGCTCGCTGTTGGACACGGCGGTGCCGGAATCCACAACCGGGATCGAACCACGCTGTACGGTGGAGCAGCCGCTGAGCAAAGCCACGGCGGTCACCGCTGGAATCAACCACTTGTTCACTTGAAACCCTCTTTGCTTAATTCATCCAGCCCTTGACCCAATCCATCACCGACTCGCCCGAGGCCGGGCTTTCGCCCGCGCAGGAGGCGCCGGGTGGCGGTTCGCTGCCGCGAATATACGGCATCTGCACGGCGCCCGGACAGCTGGCATCGGAGCCCTGGCCGGTACGCGAATCGACCCAGGCCTGCACCACGTTATCCGGCTGCGGCATGTCCAGCGGCAGCGGATCGGCCTTGCGCATGAAACTGGTCCAGACCTGCAACGCACCTGTGGCCCCAGTGAACGGCGTCTTGCCGTTGTCGTCACGGCCGAGCCAGACCACCGCCAGCAGATCCTGGCTGAAACCGGCGAACCAGCTGTCGCGCGAATCGTTACTGGTACCGGTCTTGCCCGCCAGTGTCAGGGTTCTTGGCAACACGTTATAAACCGAACTGCCGGTACCTTCACGCATGACCCGCTGCATGGCGTTCTGGATCAGGTAGATCGAGGCCGGATCGAAACGCTGCTCGATCTGGAACGGATAACGCTTGAGCGGCTCGCCGTCGGCAGTCAGCACGCTACGAATCCCGCGCATCGGCGTGTTGAAGCCACCGTTGGCCAGGGTCTGGTACATGGTCGCGACTTCGATCGGGGTCATGCCGCCAGCACCGAGCAGCATCGACGGGAACGCCGGAAACTCGCGGGTTACGCCCAGTCGCGCGAGCGTCTTGAGGACATTCGGAACACCGACCGCCAGACCGAGACGCGAGGTCGAGAGGTTGTAGGAATGCGCCAGCCCCTGATATAGGAACACTGTGCCGTGGGAGCGACGATCATAGTTCTGCGGTTTCCAGACCTGTCCGTCTGCGCCTTTGATCGAAAGCGGGTCGTCCGACAGCCAACTGGTCAGCGTGTACTGGCTTGGTTTCTCCAGTGCCGTCAGATAAACCGCCGGTTTGATCAGCGAGCCGATCGGCCGCACCGCATCCAGCGCCCGGTTGAACCCGGCAAAACTCGCCTGACGGCTGCCGATCATGGCCTGGACCTCACCGGTTTCCGGGTTGGTTACGACCATCGCCGCTTCCACGTCGTCGGAACCTTTACGGCCGGACAGACGCTTGAAGGTGTCGTTGACCGACGCTTCGGCTTTCATCTGCAGGATCGGATCGAAACTGGTGAAGATCCGCAGGCCTTCTTCGGTCAAGTCTTCGTCGCGATAGTCTTCACGCAACTGGCGTTTGACCAGATCGATGAAGCCCGGGAACGAGCTGTCGGCCAGCTTGCCGCGTGTGGTCACGCCCAACGGCATTTTCTTCGCGGCGGCGACTTGTTCGGCAGAAGCGACGCCCTGCTGCTCCAGCACGTCGAGCACCAGATTGCGTCGTTCCAGCGCACGCTCCGGGTTGCGGCGCGGGTTGTAATAGGACGGGCCTTTGACCATCCCGACCAACAGCGCGACCTGATGCAGTTTCAACTCGGACAAAGGCTGAGCGAAGAAGAACTGGCTGGCCAGACCGAAACCGTGCACTGCACGCTGACCGTCCTGACCGACAAAGACTTCGTTGAGGTAAGCCTCAAGGATTTCCTTTTTGTCGTAATGCAGCTCGAGCAGCATCGCCATCATCGCTTCGGTGAGCTTGCGGGTCAGACTGCGTTCATTGGTGAGGTAGAAGTTTTTGACCAGTTGCTGGGTCAGCGTACTGCCGCCCTGAGTCATCTTGCCGCCCGAGGTGTTGACCCAGACTGCACGGGCGATCGATTTCGGCGACACGCCCCAGTGGCTGTAGAAATCCCGGTCTTCCACGGCGACCAGGGTTTCCAGCAGATACGGCGGCACCTGATCGAGCTTGATCAGAATCCGGTCTTCGAGGTTTTTCGGGTAGATACCGCCGATCATCAGCGGCTCCAGGCGTACCACGGAGAGCTTCGAACCGTTGGTCGCCGAGAGTTCGGCCACGTAATCGCCGGAGAAACGCACGCGCACCGGCTGCGGTTTCTCGAGGCCTTCATAGAACTGGAAGCCACGGGTATTCAGATCAACCGTATTGCCATTGACCGCCGCCGCGCCGGGACCGTTGCTCACGGCTTCGCGGCGATAGCCCAGGGCATCGAGTTCGGTGAGGAAATCGTCCTTGCTCAGCTTTTGTCCGACGAACAGCTCGAGCGGGCGCGCGTAAACCTTGGCCGGGATGGTCCAGCGCTTGCCGGAGAACTTCTCCTGCACCACGGCATCGAGGTAAACGGCGAAGCCGGCCAGCACCACAAGGCCGACCAGACTGAGTTTAAGGGCCCAGCCCAACCATGGGCGCAGGCCCCGGGAAGCTGGTTTTTTAGGGGTACGGGGGGATCGAGTACGAGTCATGGCGGCGGATTATACGCACTTTATTCATACTCAACAGGAGCGCTCCGAGGTTTGCGTCGGGCTGGCGAGCGGCCATAATGAGCGCCTTGAATTTCTCCCAGTCTCTGAAGGATCGTCCGTGAGCCAGTCCCTGATCGCTGCCCTGCAAAACCCGGCCCTCTACCCGCATCCTGTCGAAGGGTTCCAGGTCATCGAAACCCATATCTCGTGGGTACTGCTCACCGGTCCCTACGCTTATAAAGTGAAGAAGCCGGTGAATTTCGGCTTCCTCGATTTCACCGGCCTTGATTCCCGTGAACACTTCTGCGGTGAAGAGCTGCGCCTGAACCAGCGCCTGACCGAAGATTTGTATCTGGAAGTGATTCCCGTAACCGGCAGTGCGGAAGCTCCGCAACTGGGCGGCGAAGGCCCGGCCATCGAATACTTGCTGAAAATGCGCCAGTTCCCGCAGAGCGGCCTGCTCAGCACCCTGCAAGCCAACGGCGAGCTGACCACCGCGCACGTCGACGCAATGGCCGAACAGATCGCCCGCTTCCACCTCAACGCGCCGAAAGTCCCGGCGGAACACGATGCCGGCACGCCTGAAAGCGTAATGGCGCCGGTGCGCCAGAATTTCGAACAGATCCTGCCATTCCTCAGCGACAAGAACGATCTTCTGCAACTCGACGCCCTGCAAGCGTGGGCCGAAAGCAGCTTCGATCGCCTGAAACCGCTGTTCGCCCAGCGCAAGGCGGACGGCTTCACTCGCGAATGCCACGGTGACATTCACCTGGGCAACGCCACGCTGATCGACGGCAAAGTCGTGATCTTCGACTGCATCGAATTCAACGAACCGTTCCGTTTCACCGACGTCTGGGCCGACACCGGCTTCCTGGCAATGGACCTGGAAGACCGTGGCCTGAAATCCCTGGCCCGTCGCTTCATCAGCCAGTACCTGGAACTGACCGGCGACTACCAAGGCCTGGAAGTACTGAACTTCTACAAGGCTTACCGCGCCTTGGTACGTGCGAAAGTCGCACTGTTCAGCATGCCGGCCGATGCCACTCCGGTGCAGCGTGCCACCACCCTGCGCCAGTACCGCAACTACGCCAACCTGGCGGAAAGCTACAGCACCATTCCTTCGCGCTTCATGGCGATTACCCACGGCGTGTCCGCTGTAGGCAAAAGCCACGTGGCCATGCGTCTGGTCGAAGCGCTGGGCGCGATCCGCCTGCGTTCCGATGTCGAGCGCAAACGTCTGTTCGGTGAGCAAACCGTTGCCAATGATGTTCAGGCCGGAATCTACAGCGCCGATGCCAGCACCGCTACCTATGCTCGCCTGCATGAAATCGCCGAAGTGATCCTGCACGCCGGTTTCCCGGTGGTGATCGACGCCACTTACCTCAAGCGCGAACAACGCGACAACGCCGCCAAGGTCGCCGAAGCCACTGGCGCGCCTTTCCTGATTCTCGACTGCAATGCTCCGCAGGCCGTGATCGAGAGCTGGCTGGCGATTCGTCAGGCAGACAAAAAGGATCCGTCCGACGCGACCCTCGCCGTGATCGAAGCTCAACAAGCCAACCGCGAAGCCCTGACCCCGGAAGAAATCCTGCGCAGCAAACGCGTGCAGACCAATGAATCCGGGACCCTGGACACCGTCGTGGCGCAGATTCGCCAGCGCCTGCCCGGCCTGTAAGAAACTATTTCGGCCGTGAAGCCCTCGCTTGCTTCACGGCCGTCAAATAGTGGCACTATACTGGCGTCATAAAACCAACAGGTGATTTGACATGAGCCAGCCAAAACTACTCGACACCCCGCTTTATGCCTTGCTGCACAAAGACGACATCACAGGTTTCAACAATGAACGCCCGAAAGACGGTCCGATCGACATGGTTGGTGGTGATTTTCGCGGCCTGGACCTGCGTGAACTGAACGCCGATGGCGTGGATTTCCGGGACGCCTACTTCCGTTCCGCCGACCTGCGCGGCATCGACTTTCGCAACGCCTCGCTGGAAGGCGCGAGCCTGGCTCATGCGCAGATTTCCGGGGCCTACTTCCCGCCGGAGCTGAGTGCCGACGAAATCCTGATGTCGATGAATTTCGGTACGCGCCTGCGTTATCGCACCCGCTGAGCCTCGCACCACCCAAACTCGTCCAGCGCCCCCGCTTTGCGCTGGACTGCGTGCTATTGGTAATTCTCCCTCGCCCTCCCCATCCTGATTCATCAGCGGAAGCTGACGTTTCTTAGAAGCGTTTGCGTCGAATCCGACCAAACAACCACGCTTTTCCTACTGATGGCTACACTCCTGAGAAGCTCGCCCACGCACCATTCGGCCGTCGCAAGGAGGCTTGATGAATGATGAACTGCAACACCTGAAGAATCTTGGCAAGACGTCGGCGCAATGGCTGCATGCCGTGGGCATCCATAGCGCCTCGGACTTGCGTCGCCTCGGTGCGGTGGATGCCTACCGGGCCGTGCGCACTCGCGGGTTTCGGGCGTCGAAGGTGTTGTTGTACGCGATCGAAGGGGCGCTGATGGACGTGCACTGGAACGACATTCCCGCCGAACGCAAGGACGCGCTGAACAAGCAGCTGGAAGCCATTTCCTCTCGCCACAAGAACTAACGGGTACCGACCGTCATGTACCTGCTCGGGGAACAATCGGCCCAGGCCGATGCATTGATCAACCACTTGCAGTGCTTGCCTGCGCAATGGCTTGAGGGCCTGGCGCCGTGCGGGCCAGCGCTGGAACTGGAAGCAACGGATGATCTGTTGGCACCCTTGCCGGACGATCAGTTGTTCTTGCTCACGCAAGGTGTCATCACCGGCCGAGTCAGCGGTCGAGGCTTGTTCTACTGGCACGAGGGAGATTTGATCGGACTGCAACAAGGGCCGGAATGGGCGGATTGCACGCTGTACTCAGACAACCCGTTGACATTACTGCCCTATCGCCGAAGTGATTTGTTTCAACATGTGTATGGCGAACCATCGCGCTCGGAGCAGTTTCTGCGCTACCTGCTCGGTCAAATGGCGCTGCTGGCCCACGCCGTTGCCGAGTTCAAGCCGCGCGAGTTTCGCAGCACCAATGGTTTCAAGCGGGTTGAAGCCGGAGACGTTCTGATTCGTGAGGGCGATGACGCCGACCATGTGTTCGTGATTATCGAAGGACACGCCGAAGCGTTTGTTAACGGGCACAAGGTAGGCGACGTGCCCAAGGATGAAATATTCGGTGCAATGGCTGTGTTCACGGGCGAGCCGCGCAACGCGACGGTCATAGCCCGGGAGGCAAGCACGGTAATGCTGATTCCCGGCGATCAGTTTCTGAGCATGACCCGCACCAATCCGAAAATCGCCCACAGCCTGATCGAAAGCATGGCGCGGCGTATCGACCAGCTCAACAAGCAACTCACAGCCCAGACCTGACGCCCGTATTCACGGGGCGTTTACGCCATTGCCGGGACGAAACGACAGAAATGAAAAAACAGCAGTTGACTTGGTAATGAGAATCGCTATGATTATCACAACTGGTCGCGAGATCAGTCGATATTCTGAAAAGCCCTTGGTTCGGACTCTCAGATTATCTCCTCATCAGGCTAATCACGGTTATTTGACCCGGTTTTTACCGGGTCTTTTTTTGCCTGTGGAAAAGTCATTTCTTACTGAACTGTTTACGCATCTCGGCGCAATAATCCTGTTTCGGCGTGGCCGGTGTGTACCAGACATAATCAGCCATCGCCGCCGTGATCTGGTTGCCTTGCTCCGCCAGCATCAGCACCGTCGGCGCTTCGGGCGCGCCCAGATCCAGCGCATGCAACGGCACCCCCACATCCTTGCGCGCGTGATACGCACCCGCCAATAACAACGCAGGCGCGGGCGCCGCCAACAAACGCGAGGCCATGCGCCGATCCCGTTGTTGCTGAACGGCCAGCATCGCCGGCATTTGCGATGACGGCAGCAAGCCGCAGTGAGAATCGCCGATCTGCTCCAACAGCGTCTCTTTCACAGATTTGGCGTTGCTGCGCTCACCGCTCAAAACCGGAGGATCACGATAGAACGCACGAATTTCGATGTTATCGAGATTGGCCGCCAGCACTGGCCAGGATTGTGTCAGGGCAAACCGAACAATCGGTCCGTAGAGATTCCAGTCCCAACCGTCCTGCCAGGCCAATGCTGCAGGAAGATCAGTGGGTGGCGTTGCGGCATGGCGCACGTCATCGACGCGCGACTGTTGATCGGGCGTCAGCATTTCCAACAGGAGACTGCCTTGGGGTCGCGTTCGTTCGAGGTTCTGCAACAACCACAATTGAAGGGCATGGTGATCGGCGTTGTCATGCTGCTCGCCAATGATGAGCCGCGATGGCTCGCTCAATTGCGTCAGTAATTGCTGCGCCGTCAGACGCTCGCCGCTGCGCAGATCACGGATCTCGCCCACGACCGGCGGCGCCGCAACATGCTGGCAACCTGCAAGCCACAACACCGCCAACAGCAGAATCCCGCGCATACACTCACCTCGATGACGAAATCAGCGGGCGATGATCAGCGGATGCCCGCGCTCCGGGTGCGGCTGCACCAGCACTTCCAGACCGAAAACCGCCTTCAGCGATTCCGGGCGCAACACCTGTTGCGGCGTATCCAGCGCCACCGGGCGCCCGCCCTCCAGCAGCAGGATGCGATCACAATAGCGCGCCGCCAGATTCAGATCATGCAGGATCACCAGCACCGCCGCGCCACGATCGGCAAACTCGCGCACCGCTTGCAGCGTCGTATGTTGATGCAACGGATCGAGCATTGAGGTCGGCTCATCGAGCAGCAACGTCTGCCCCGCCTGACCCGGCCAGAGTTGCGCCAGCACCCGCGCCAGATGCACCCGCTGACGCTCGCCGCCGGACAGCGCCAGATAACTGCGGCCACTAAGATGCCCGGCATCGGCCGCCAATAACGCGGCAGCGACGATCTCGTCATCGCGCACCCGCCCGCTCTGATAAGGCAGACGCCCCATGCCGACCACTTCTTCAACACGAAAGGCAAAATCCAGGGTCGACACCTGTGGCAACACCGCCAGCCGCTGAGCGCGCTGAGTGCCGCCCCAATGGCTCAGTGCCTCACCGTCCAGCAGCACTTCCCCTTCGTGTGCGCTCAGCTCACCGCACAACGCGCCGAGCAAAGTGCTCTTGCCGGCGCCATTCGGCCCCAGTACACCCAGCACTTCGCCCGGTTCGAGTTGCAGGCTGATGTCGGCCAAAACGGTCTTGCGGCCACGGCGGATGTGCAGGTTGTGCGCACGCAACATCAGGCACGCCCTCGCAGCAACAGATAAAGAAAGAACGGCGCACCGATGAACGCGGTGACGATGCCGATCGGCAGCTCCGCCGGTGCCAGCGCCAGCCGCGCCACCAGATCCGCCAGCAGCAACAGACTCGCACCGGCCAGCACCGATGCGGGCAGTAACACCCGGTGATCCGGCCCCGCGAGCAAGCGCACGAGATGCGGCACCACCAGCCCGACAAAGCCGATCATGCCCGCCGCTGCCACCGCTGCACCGACACCCAGCGCCGTGCAGAACACCAGCTCGCGCTTGAGCCGTTCTACATCGATTCCCAGATGCCCGGCTTCCGATTCGCCGAGCAGCAACGCATTGAGCGCCTTTGCCCGACGTGGAAGCCACAGTGCAACACCGGCGGTGATGATCAGCAGCGGCCACAACCGCGCATAGCTCGCGCCGTTAAGGCTGCCCAGGTTCCAGAACGTCAACGTGCGCAATGTCGCGTCATCAGCCAGATAGGTAAACAGTCCCACCGCCGAGCTGGCCAACGCCGTCAGAGCGATACCCGCCAGCAACATGGTCGCGACATTGGTCTGCCCATTGCGGCGGCCGAGCCGATAAACCAGCGCCGTCACACCCAAACCACCGAGAAACGCACACACCGACAGCAGGTAAGGCCCGAACCACTCGGGCAGTCCGCCAAAAAACGAGCCACCGACAATCGCGATCGCCGCGCCCAACGCCGCGCCGCTCGAGACGCCCACCAACCCTGGATCGGCCAGCGGATTGCGAAACAGCCCCTGCATCGCCACCCCGGACAACGCCAGCACACCGCCAACTGCCAGCCCGAGCAACGTACGCGGCAGACGAATCTGCCCGAGAATCAGTTCAGCCTGTTCCAGCCCGTCCGGCGCCAGCGGCACACCGATCATGCGCAACGCTGCGCGCAAGGTGTCGAACAACGGCAGACTGACCGGCCCCAGCGCCAGCGAAAGCCAGATCGCCAGCAGGCAGAGCAGGATCAGGCCGATAAACAAGCCACGGGGTTTGACCAGCGTGGTCATTGGCCGCTCTTGGCCGGGTAGAAACCGTCAGACAGGGCCTTCAGCGCTGCCGGCAAACGCGGCCCGAGCCCGCCCACCAGCAGCGTCGGGTCCAGCTCCAGCACACGTCCGGTCTTGGCCGCACGGCTGGAATTGAGGATCGGGTTTTCCTTAAATAGAGCCGCTTTCGCCGCCTCACCAGTTAGCGCACGGTCAGCGAACACCAGCACTTCAGGATCGAGACTGGCCAGGGATTCCACGGAAAACGGTTTGTAACCGGTGTGGGTCGCAAGGTTATGCCCGCCCGCCTGCTGCAGCAGCCAGTCGGCGGCGGTGTCCTTGCCGGCGATCAGCGGTTTGCCGCCGGCATGTCCAAGCAGCAACAGCACGCCCGGCGCTTTCTGTTTAGTCTGCGCTTGCGCCACACGCGCCTTTTGCGCATCAAGTTGCTGTTGATAACGTTGCAGCAGCTGCACGGCCTGGCTTTCAGCGCCCAGCAACCGTCCCAGATGGGTAACGTTTTTTTCCAATGTCGGCAGATCCGGCTGAGCCGAGAACAGTTCCACCTGCACCTTGGCACTGCGAACTTGCGAAATCACTGGCGGCGGGCCCATTTCTTCGGTGCCGATCAGGATGTCCGGGCGCAGGCTGAGAATGCCTTCGGCCGACAGGCTGCGCTGATAGCCGATGCTCGGCAGCGACTTGAGAGACTCGGGATGCTGGCTGGTGGTGTCGACGCCTACCAGTTTGGCCTCGCCACCCAGCGCACTCACCCACTCCGACAACGCGCCGCCGGCGCTGACCCAACGTTGCGGCAACTCGGCCGCTGCAGCCTGGTGGCTGACCAAAAGTCCGACACACAGCACGGCAACGCGGGTACTCAGGCGCATAGACAGCTTCCTTGAAATGTTTTCCCGGACATCGGGACGGCAGGCCAAGTATCCTCGGCAGCGGTCACCTCGCCACGGGTGAAGGCGGCCATTTGATAATTGTTTGCATTTGAACGTCAAGCTCGGACATATCCGGACACGAGCCGACATTTGAGGATAGCCATGAAGTTTCTTTGCGCGGGTGCCGATCTGGTTGAGGACGGCAGTCGCGGTTTCGATATCGACGGGAAAAAACTGTTCGCCGTGCGCCGCGCGGGGCAGGCTTATGTCTACCTCAATCGCTGCCCGCATCGGGGCGTCGGACTGGAATGGCAGCCCGACCAGTTTCTCGACCCAAGCAACAGCCTGATCCAGTGCGCCACCCACGGCGCACTGTTTCTGATCGAAGACGGTGAATGCGTCGCCGGCCCGTGCGCCGGGCAATCGCTGACGGCCATCCCTTGCCGTGAAGACGCGCAAGGGCTGTGGATCGATGTTTAACCGTTGAGCAGCACGTCCAGGCGCCGGTCGATCACCATCTCTTCATGGCTCAAACGCACGCCGTACGCCAGGACTTCGACCCCGCACGCCACCGCCTCGCGCAGCGCAGCGGCGTAGGCCGAGTCGATTTCCTCGGCCGGACGCACTGCTTCAATGCCGGAGAGATTGACGCAGTACAACTGGACCGCGCGAATCCCGTCCCTGGCCAGATGCGCCAGCTCACGCAAATGCTTGGCGCCGCGATCGGTCACTGCATCGGGAAATGCCGCGACCGCCGTGCCGTCGAAACCCAGCGTGACACTTTTCACTTCCACATACGCCGGGCCCGTCGGGTAGTCGAGGCGAAAATCGATCCGGCTCTTTTCCTGCCCGTACGCCACCTCACGTTTGAGCCCGGTAAACCCGCTCAATTCGCTGATGACACCGGCCTGCAAGGCATCTTCGACCAGTGCGTTGGCGCGTCCGGTGTTCACGCAAAACAGCCGGCCCTGCGGGGTTTCACCGACTTCCCAAGTACCGGGCAGTTTGCGTTTCGGATCTGTGGAGCGACTGAACCAGACCTGCCCGCCCTCGACCTGGCAATTGAGCATCGAGCCGGTGTTCGGGCAATGAATGGTCAGCAACTCGCCGCCAACGGTTTCGATATCGGCGAGAAAACGCTTGTAACGCCGGATCAACCGGCCTTCTTCGAGCGGAGGATGAAAGCGCATCAGCCTTGCCAGCTCTTCAAGCCACGGGCGATACGCTCTACCGCTTCCTGTAGGCGTGGGAGGTTTTGCGTGTAAGCAAAGCGCACATGATGACCGGCCTGATAGCGACCGAAATCCAGCCCCGGCGTGAAGGCTACATGCTCGGTTTCGAGGAAATGCCGGCAGAACGCGAAGGCATCGCCGCCGAACTGGCTGATATCGGCATACAAATAGAACGCGCCTTCCGGCTCTACGGCAATGTCGAAGCCCAGCTCCCGCAATGCCGGCAGCAGGAAGTCACGGCGACGGCCGAATTCGGCGCGGCGCTCTTCGAGAATCGCGATGGTGTCCGGCTCGAAACAGGCGAGCGCCGCATGCTGGGCCATGCTTGGCGCGCTGATGTAGAGGTTCTGCGCGAGTTTTTCCAGTTCACTGACCGCCGCATCCGGCGCCACCAGCCAGCCGAGACGCCAACCGGTCATGCCGAAATATTTGGAGAAACTGTTTAGGACAAATGCGCTGTCATCGACCTCCAGCACACTGGCCGCGTCGGTGCCGTAAGTCAGGCCGTGATAGATCTCGTCCACCACCAGATGCCCGTGTCGCGCCTTGATGGCTGTGGATAAACCGGCCAGTTCATCACGGGTCAGAATCGTACCGGTCGGGTTGGCCGGCGAGGCGACCAACGCACCGACGCTGTCGTGATCCCAGTGGCGCGCCACCAGGTCCGGCGTCAGTTGATAGCGAACGTCCGGGCCCACCGGCACAAGCTGCGCCGCGCCTTCGACCAGTCGCAGAAAATGCCGGTTGCAAGGATAGCCGGGGTCGGCCAGCAGCCAGTGCTTGCCCGGATCCACCAGCAACGCGCTGGCCAGCAGCAACGCCCCGGAACCGCCGGGCGTGATGAGAATCCGTCGAGGATCGATGTTCAGGCCGTAGCGCGTTTGATAGAAACCGGAAATCGCCTCGCGCAGCTCGGGAATGCCACGGGCCGCGGTGTAGCGGGTCTTCCCCGCTGTCAGGGCTTGCTGGCCGGCGCGGATGATCGGCTCGGCGGTGGTGAAATCCGGTTCGCCGATTTCCAGGTGGATCACGTCGTGGCCGGCGGCCTGCAATTCATTGGCCCGCGCCAGCAACGCCATCACATGGAACGGTTCGATCGCACGACTGCGCGCACTGTAGGGCTGAGCCATTGGCCTTCCTTCAACGAGGGAAAAGAAACGATTCTACCCATCTGCCGGAACGAGCGAGAACCCGCAGCGGTCACAGCCACAAGAACACTGGACTGTAACGACCCGCGCGTACGCTCCAGGATTGACTAAAATCAGTGATTGAGCAGGTTTGCAGCACCGCCGGACATGGCTTGGCAAACATTTGCAAGTCCCCTCGGCCACGCGCTCGACATCCGGGAGTAGCGCGGGTCGAATTGATCTGGTAAGTTCGCCCGCTTGCAGCCGCAGGGCCGGCAGGTGTCGGTGATGGAGCAATCCTGCGCAATGGATTACAAGAGTAGAGGCGGTCCATTTCATGCCCACCCAAGCAAAGCAACAGGCAAGTCAGACACTCAGCGGTTTCGAACCTTACGTCCCTAAAGAGGGCGAAGAGTACATGGGCGCGCCTATGCGTGCGCATTTCACCAAGATCCTGACCAAGTGGAAACTCGACTTGATGCAGGAAGTCGACCGCACTGTTGATCACATGAAAGACGAAGCGGCCAACTTTCCTGATCCGGCCGACCGTGCCAGTCAGGAAGAAGAGTTCGCCCTCGAGCTGCGCGCCCGCGACCGCGAGCGCAAACTGATCAAGAAGATCGACAAGACCCTGCAGTTGATCGAAGACGAAGAGTACGGCTGGTGTGATTCCTGCGGTATCGAGATCGGCGTCAAGCGCCTCGAGGCCCGTCCGACAGCCGACATGTGTGTCGACTGCAAGAACCTGGCGGAAATCAAGGAAAAGCAGGTCGGCAAATAATCCCGGCCTGAACGAAAAACGGAGCGTGCGAACGCTCCGTTTTTGTTTCTGCCGTTTTTTGACTCTCAAGTAACATCGCCCTCATGACTGCCAACACCTCCCCCGCCTATATTGGCCGCTTTGCCCCGACCCCCAGCGGGCACCTGCACTTCGGTTCGCTGGTTGCCGCCCTGGCCTCTTATCTGGACGCACGCTCGGTGGGCGGTCGCTGGCTGGTGCGCATGGAGGATCTCGATCCGCCCCGGGAAGAGCCGGGCGCGCAAGCGGCGATTCTCAAGGCGCTGGAAAGCTATGGCTTCGAATGGGACGGCGAGATGGTTCGCCAGAGCGATCGGCACGAGGCCTACGCGCAAGTGCTCGACAGCCTGTTCAATCACGGCCTCGCCTACGCCTGCACCTGCTCGCGCAAACAATTGGAGCCATACCACGGCATTTATCCGGGACTGTGCCGCAATGCCGGCCATGGCCAGGAAGACGCGGCGATTCGCCTGCGCGTGCCGGAGTTGGAATACCACTTCATCGACCGGGTGCAGGGCGAATACCGCCAGCATCTGGGCCGTGACGTGGGAGATTTCGTGATCCGCCGCCGCGACGGCCTCTACGCCTACCAACTGGCGGTGGTTCTGGACGACGCCTGGCAGGGCATCACCGACATCGTGCGCGGTGCCGATCTGCTCGACTCCACACCGCGCCAGCTCTACCTGCAGGAATTGCTGGGCCTGCGCCAACCGCGCTATCTGCATCTGCCACTGATTACCCAGCCGGACGGCAACAAGCTCGGCAAGTCCTATCGCTCGCCACCACTGGAAGCCGATCAGGCCACGCCATTGTTGCTGCGGGCCCTGCGCGCACTGGGGCAAGACCCGGGGCCCGAACTGGCCCACGCCACGCCGCAAGAACTGTTGAACTGGGGCAGCGTCCACTGGGATGCCTTGAAAATCCCGCGCACACTGACCCTGCCCGAAGCGCAACTGCTGTGACGACACTTGCAGTGGCGCGCCCATCCGTTACCATCGCCGCACGTTTTCGGGCACGCGCATAAAAAAGAGAGGCCGGGATGTACATCTATCGCTTGGTCCTGCTTCTGGTCGTGGGGATCTACCTGTTTTCTCCCGCCATCATGGATTGGTGGATCGACGCTACGGGCGCCTGGTATCGCCCTTATCTGCTCTGGCTGATCCTGATTGTCGTGACCTTCATCCTGCAGAGCCAAAAAGATGCCGATGAGCTTTAGCCTGACCCAGATGCTGCTGATCAGCGCCGCCTACCTGGCCGCGTTGTTCGGTGTGGCGTGGATCAGTGAACGGGGCATGATCCCGCGGGCGATCATTCGCCATCCGTTGACCTACACCCTGTCGCTGGGGGTCTACGCCAGTGCGTGGGCGTTCTATGGCACGGTCGGTCTGGCCTATCAGTACGGCTATGGTTTTCTGTCCAGTTATCTCGGGGTCTCCGGCGCGTTTCTGCTGGCGCCGGTGCTGCTGTATCCGATCCTCAAGATCACCCGCACTTATCAACTGTCGTCGCTGGCGGACCTGTTCGCCTTCCGCTTTCGCAGCACCTGGGCCGGTGCGCTGACCACGATTTTCATGCTGATCGGCGTATTGCCGCTGCTGGCGTTGCAGATCCAGGCCGTGGCCGATTCCATCGGCATCCTCACCGGCGAACCGGTGCAGAATCGCGTGGCCCTGGCGTTCTGTGCGCTGATCATTCTGTTCACGATCTTCTTCGGTTCCCGTCATATCGCCACCCGTGAAAAGCACGAAGGGCTGGTATTCGCGATTGCCTTCGAATCGGTGATCAAACTGGCAGCCCTCGGCGGCGTCGGCCTCTACGCGCTATACGGCGTGTTCGACGGCCCGCAGCAACTTGAACTGTGGCTGCTGCAGAACCAGACCGCCCTCGCCGCCCTGCACACCCCGTTGCAGGAAGGCCCGTGGCGCACGTTGCTGCTGGTGTTTTTCGCCTCGGCGATCGTGATGCCGCACATGTATCACATGACCTTCACCGAAAACCTCAACCCGCGCTCGCTGGTCAGCGCGAGCTGGGGCCTGCCGCTGTTCCTGCTGTTGATGAGCCTGGCTGTGCCGCTGATTCTCTGGGCCGGCCTGAAACTCGGCGCCACCACCAATCCGGAATACTTCACCCTCGGCATCGGCATCGCCGCCAACAGCAAGTCGCTGGCGTTGCTGGCGTATGTCGGTGGTCTGTCGGCGGCCAGCGGTCTGATCATCGTCACCACGCTGGCGCTGTCGGGCATGGCCCTGAACCATCTGGTGCTGCCGCTCTATCAGCCACCGGCCGAGGGCAATATCTATCGCTGGTTGAAATGGACCCGCCGGGCGCTGATCGTCGCAATCATCATGGCCGGCTTTTGCTTCTATCTGATGCTCGGCGCCGAGCAGGATCTGGCCAACCTCGGCATCGTCGCTTTCGTTGCGACCCTGCAATTCCTGCCAGGTGTGCTGTCGGTGCTGTACTGGCCGACCGCCAATCGTCGGGGGTTCATCGCCGGTCTGCTGGCAGGGATTGTGGTGTGGGTCGTGACCATGCTGTTGCCGCTGGTCGGCAATCTGCAGGGTTTCTATATTCCGCTGCTGAACATGATCTACGTGCTGGACGACACCAGTTGGCACATGGCGGCCATCGCCTCGCTGGCGGCCAACGTCCTGATGTTCACGCTGATTTCGCTGTTCACCAATGCCAGCCCCGAAGAGGCCAGCGCCGCCGAAGCCTGCGCTGTGGACAACGTACGTCGCCCGCAGCGCCGCGAATTGCACGCAGCCTCGCCGCAGGAATTCGCCACGCAGCTGGCTAAACCGCTGGGCGCCAAGGCTGCGCAGAAAGAAGTCGAACAGGCCCTGCGCGACCTTTATCTGCCATTCGACGAGCGCCGCCCTTATGCCTTGCGCCGCCTGCGCGACCGGATCGAAGCCAACCTCTCCGGCCTGATGGGCCCGAGCGTCGCCCAGGACATGGTGGAAACCTTCCTGCCGTACAAGGCTGGCGGCGAAAACTACGTTACCGAAGACATCCATTTCATCGAAAGCCGCCTCGAGGATTACCACTCGCGTCTGACCGGGCTGGCCGCCGAACTCGATGCCCTGCGCCGTTACCACCGCCAGACCCTGCAGGAACTGCCGATGGGCGTCTGCTCGCTGGCCAAGGATCAGGAGATCCTGATGTGGAACAAGGCCATGGAAGAACTGACCGGGATTGCCGCGCAACGGGTGGTCGGCTCGCGCCTGAGCACCATCGCCAATCCGTGGAAAGATCTGCTGCAAGGCTTCATCCACCTGCCCGACGAACACTTGCACAAACAGCATCTGGCCCTCGACGGCCAGACCCGCTGGCTGAACCTGCACAAAGCGGCGATCGACGAGCCGCTGGCACCGGGCAACAGCGGCCTAGTGCTGCTGGTGGAAGACCTGACCGAAACCCAGATGCTCGAAGACAAACTGGTGCATTCCGAGCGTCTGGCCAGCATCGGTCGACTTGCAGCGGGTGTGGCCCACGAAATCGGCAACCCGATCACCGGCATCGCCTGCCTCGCGCAAAACCTGCGCGAAGAGCGCGAAGAGGACGGTGAGCTGACGGAAATCAGCGGCCAGATCCTCGAACAGACCAAACGCGTGTCACGCATCGTCCAGTCGTTGATGAGCTTCGCCCACGCCGGCAGCCATCAGCACAGCGACGAGCCCGTCTGTCTGGCGGAAGTGGCCCAGGACGCCATCGGCCTGCTGGCCCTGAACCGGCGCAATTTCGAAGTCCAGTTCTATAACCTGTGCGATCCCGATCACTGGGTCGAAGGCGACCCGCAGCGGCTCGCCCAGGTTTTGATCAATCTGCTCTCCAACGCCCGTGACGCCTCGCCTGCCGGCAGTGCGGTGCGGGTCAAGAGCGAAGCCGGCGAACACACGGTCGATCTGATCGTCGAAGACGAAGGCAGCGGTATTCCGTCGAGCATCATGGACCGATTGTTCGAACCCTTCTTCACCACCAAGGATCCTGGCGAAGGCACCGGTCTGGGCCTTGCACTGGTCTATTCCATCGTTGAAGAGCATTATGGACAAATCACCATCGACAGCCCGGCTGATGTTCAGAGCCAGCGCGGCACCCGTATCCGGGTGACATTGCCGCGCCATGTCGAAGCGACGTCCGCTGTGAACTGAGACCGTCGAGAGTATCGAATCAATGCCGCACATTTTGATCGTCGAAGACGAAACCATTATCCGCTCCGCCTTGCGCCGCCTGCTGGAACGCAACCAGTACCAGGTCAGCGAAGCCGGTTCAGTGCAGGAAGCACAAGAACGCTTCAGTATTCCCACATTCGATCTGATCGTCAGCGACCTGCGTCTGCCGGGCGCTCCGGGTACCGAGCTGATCAAGCTCGGCCAGGGCACACCGGTGCTGATCATGACCAGCTACGCCAGCCTGCGCTCGGCGGTCGACTCGATGAAGATGGGCGCGGTGGATTACATCGCCAAGCCTTTCGACCACGATGAAATGCTTCAGGCTGTCGCGCGGATCCTGCGCGATCGCCAGTCGGCGCCTGCCGTCGGCGAAGCAGCTCCCGCCAAATCGGCCAATGGCAGCGGCAAATCCGCGATCGATAACAGCAATGGCGAAATCGGCATCATCGGCTCGTGTCCGCCGATGCAGGATCTTTACGGCAAGATCCGTAAAGTCGCCCCGACCGATTCCAACGTGCTGATCCAGGGCGAGTCCGGTACCGGTAAAGAACTGGTGGCCCGCGCCCTGCACAACCTGTCGAAACGCGCCAAGGCGCCGATGATCTCGGTGAACTGCGCCGCCATCCCGGAAAGCCTGATCGAGTCCGAACTGTTCGGCCACGAGAAAGGTGCGTTCACTGGCGCCAGCGCCGGTCGCGCCGGTCTGGTGGAAGCGGCGGACGGCGGCACGCTGTTCCTCGACGAGATCGGCGAACTGCCACTCGAAGCCCAGGCTCGTTTGCTGCGCGTATTGCAGGAAGGCGAGATTCGCCGGGTTGGCTCGGTGCAGTCGCAGAAAGTCGATGTCCGGTTGATCGCCGCGACCCACCGGGACCTCAAGAGCCTGGCGAAAATCGGCCAGTTCCGTGAAGACTTGTACTACCGCCTCCACGTGATCGCATTGAAACTGCCGGCCCTGCGCGAGCGTGGCGCCGACGTCAACGAAATCGCCAATGCGTTTCTCGCTCGTCAGAGCGCCCGCATCAACCGCACCGACCTGAAATTTGCCGCCGATGCCGAACAGGCGATCCGGCACTATTCCTGGCCGGGTAACGTGCGGGAGCTGGAAAACGCCGTCGAGCGCGCGGTGATTCTGAGCGAAAGCCCGGAAATCTCTGCCGACCTGCTGGGTATCGACATCGAGCTGGGCGATCTGGAGGACGACGAATTCATCGGCCTGCCGGCGCAAACGGCCGGTAACGCCAGCAACAGCAGCCACGAGCCGACCGAAGACCTGTCACTGGAAGACTACTTCCAGCATTTCGTACTCGAGCATCAGGACCACATGACCGAGACCGAACTGGCGCGCAAACTGGGCGTCAGCCGCAAATGCCTGTGGGAACGCCGTCAGCGTCTGGGCATTCCACGGCGCAAGACCGGGGTCGCCAGCGAGAGCTGAACGTTACCTGTCGAGTGTGCGGGTTACCGTTGAAGAGGTGAAAAAACTGTTACCTCAGTCTTTTCACGTAACAGAAGCCGGGGTTATCGGTAACGAAACCCCGGCTTTTTTTCGCCCTGCGAAAACGGTTATATCGACCTAACCCCTTGTTTTATTGGGTTTCGCAAAAGTTGGCACGGCACCTGCTATATGTTTGGTACAAGAACAATAACAAGCAATGCACAAGACAATAAAAATAAGACGAATCGACTCACGCACAATAAAAACAAGACGGCGAGAGGCGCAGCTAACTGATTCTTTTGGAGAGGCGTTGTATTTGGGGCTATCCCCACGACCAGGCCGAGAACAACAAAAACTGTCTTAAGACAGAGCCTGTACTGGTTGGATCGCAAGATCACTGCAACACAGCGACCAAAGCAATCCGTTTGCTCTTGGCTCCCGATTGGGAGGGTCATGAAGGAAAAGCTTCATGGCGAGGGCACTCAACAAAAACAAGAAGCCCGAATCAATAATAAAAAGAGCACGCAACTACTTCTTGGGGAGCTTCGGCTCCCCTTGTAGTTTCTCCTTTCTGGAAAATCCCCCCTTCTGACGCATCTCCACCCCCTCTAGCCTGCGGCTTGCAGCGCAAAACGGCAGCGTCCTACACCATCCCTCGACTAAATGCTAGAATCCCGGCCCATCATGCGGTCATTCTCTGGTATGGCCGAACATTCCTTCAAACAGTGCATCCCATGCTGAAGAAGCTGTTCCAGTCATTCCGAACTCCCCTGCGTCGTACGCAACACATCCGTAGCACGCCTGAAGTCCTCAACAGCGGCCAACACTCGCTGCAGAAGGCGCAATTCAGCCGTTACGCGGTCAACATCGTCGAACGTCTGCAGGGCGCCGGCTACCAGGCCTACCTGGTTGGCGGTTGCGTGCGAGACATGCTGCTGGGCATCACGCCCAAAGACTTCGACGTCGCCACCAGCGCCACCCCCGAGCAGGTTCGCGCCGAATTCCGCAATGCGCGGATCATCGGCCGCCGGTTCAAGCTGGTACACATCCATTTCGGTCGCGAAATCATTGAAGTCGCGACCTTCCGCGCCAATCACCCGCAAAACGAAGACGACGAAGACAGCAACCAGTCTTCGCGCAACGAGAGCGGGCGTATTCTGCGTGACAACGTTTACGGCACCCTGGAAGAAGACGCGCAACGCCGCGACTTCACCATCAACGCCCTGTATTACGATCCGGTCAGCGAGCGCATCCTCGACTACGCCAACGGCGTACACGACATCCGCAATCACCTGATCCGTCTGATCGGCGACCCGAAGCAACGCTACCAGGAAGACCCGGTGCGGATGCTGCGGGCCGTGCGTTTCGCCGCCAAGCTCAATTTCGGTATCGAGAAGCACACCGTCCAGCCGATTCGCGAACTGGCGCCGATGCTGCGCGAGATTCCGTCGGCCCGCCTGTTCGAGGAAGTGCTCAAGCTGTTCCTCTCCGGTCATGGCGCGATCACGTTCGAGATGCTGGTCGACCTGCAACTGTTCGCGCCGCTGTTCCCGGCCAGTGCCGATGCGCTGGAACACAACCCGGAATATACCCACACGCTGATCAGCGAAGCACTGACCAACACCGACCTGCGGATCAAGCAGAACAAACCGGTAACCCCGGCGTTCCTGTTTGCTGCCCTGCTGTGGCCTGCCCTGCCGGCCCGAGTGCTACGTCTGCAAGAGCGCGGCATGCCGCCAATTCCAGCCATGCAGGAAGGCGCTCACGAACTGATCGCCGAACAGTGCCAGCGCATCGCGATTCCAAAACGCTTCACCATGCCGATCCGCGAGATCTGGGACATGCAGGAACGCCTGCCACGCCGCAGCGGCAAACGCGCCGACCTGCTGCTGGACAATCCGCGCTTCCGCGCCGGCTACGACTTCCTCCTGCTGCGTGAAAGCGCTGGCGAGCAGACCGATGGCCTGGGTGAATGGTGGACCGATTATCAGGACGCCAACGACAGCGAACGTCGCGACATGATCCGCGACCTCAGTGGCAAGGGTGATGACGCCAGTGGCGCACCGCGCAAGCGTCGCCGCAGCAGCGGCTCCAAACGCAAACGCGCCGGCGCACCGAGCGCCACGGGCGAATAAGGCATGGAACGCATCTACATCGGCATGGGCAGCAACCTGGCTGACCCGGCCGAACAACTGCGCAGCGCGGTCGACGCGCTGGGGCAATTGCCCGAGACCGAACTGGTCGGCGTATCTGCCTTCTACCAAAGCGACTCGCTGCTGCCGGGCCAACCGCGTTACACCAACGCGGTTGCCGCGCTCGACAGCGCGCTCGCCCCGCTTGATCTGCTCGATGCCTTGCAGGCGATCGAAAACGATCAGGGCCGCGAACGCCTTGAGCGCTGGGGCCCACGCACGCTGGATCTGGACATTCTGCTGTTCGGTGATCGCCTGATCGACGAGCCGCGCCTGAAAGTCCCGCATTACCACATGCAGGAACGCGCGTTCGTTCTCTATCCCCTGGCCGAACTGGCGCCCGAAGATCTGCGTCTGGCTGATGGCCGCACCCTTGCCGATCTTCTCGCAGCCTGCCCGTTCGTCGGCCTCGAACGCCTCTCCCACGCCTGACACAAACCGCTGATGCGGGAGGCAACCGGCTCCCGCATTTTGCGTTCTTGTAGGACAAAAACCCCGCAGATCAGGCCCGCCGGCCCGCTGAATCGCATCAGTAACGCCGGTAACACTCCCCTCGTAACAATGCGGTAACACATGCAATTGACTTCCTGAGGCCTCATCACGACTATAGGCGTCCCGCTGCCGCCAACCCGGCATACAAGGGCGCAATCCAGGCCTTATAAGCACGACAAAAGAGCGTGCGCCTGAATAGATGACGAATCACGCGCGTTACTCGCAGTAGTTTCCAAAGCGCCTGAACGAGGATTTCTTACATGCCAGCCATCACCCTGACCACGCTCCAGAGCCTCAAGCAGAAAGGTGAAAAGATCACCATGCTGACCTGCTATGACGCGACCTTCGCCCACGCCTGCAACGAGGCCGGTGTCGAAGTGCTGCTGGTGGGCGACTCCCTCGGCATGGTCCTGCAGGGTCACGACAGCACCCTGCCCGTGACCACCGCAGAAATGGCCTACCACGTTGCCAGCGTCAAACGCGGCAACTCTGATGCCTTGATCCTGGCCGACCTGCCGTTCATGGCCAACGCCACCCTCGAGCAAACCATGACCAACAGCGCCCTGCTGATGCAGGCCGGCGCGCACATGGTCAAGGTCGAAGGCGCCTTGTGGCTGGCGGATTCGATCCGCCTGCTGGCCGAACGCGGTGTGCCGGTCTGCGCCCACATGGGCCTGACCCCGCAAGCCGTGAACATTCTCGGTGGTTATAAAGTGCAAGGTCGCAACGAGAACCAGGCACGCCAGATGCGCGCCGACGCGATCTCGCTGGAACAGGCCGGTGCAGCCATGCTGCTGCTCGAATGCGTGCCGAGCGAACTGGCGGCTGAAATCAGCCAGGCCGTGAAAATCCCGGTGATTGGCATTGGCGCCGGTTCGAATACCGACGGTCAGGTCTTGGTGCTGCACGACATGCTCGGCCTGTCGATCAGCGGCCGTGTGCCGAAATTCGTGAAGAACTTCATGCAGGGTCAGGACAGCATCCAGTCCGCGCTGAAGGCTTACGTCAGTGAAGTCAAAGCCACCACTTTCCCCGGGATCGAACACGGATTCTCTGCATGAACACCGTCAAAACCGTACGTGAACTGCGCGCCGCCGTGGCGCGCGCCCGCAGTGAAGGCAAGCGCATCGGCTTCGTGCCGACCATGGGCAACCTGCACAGCGGCCACATTGCCCTGATCACCAAGGCCACCCAGCGCGTGGACTTCGTGGTCGCGAGCATTTTCGTCAACCCGCTGCAGTTCGGCGCCGGCGAAGACCTCGACAAATACCCGCGCACCTTGGCGGCGGATCAGGAAAAACTGCTGGAAGCCGGCTGCGATCTGCTGTTCGCCCCGACCGTCGAGGAAATGTACCCCGACGGCATGGCCGGGCAGACCCGGGTCAGCGTGCCGCAACTGTCCGAAGGCCTGTGCGGCGCCAGCCGTCCGGGGCACTTCGAAGGCGTGGCGACGGTGGTCAGCAAGCTGTTCAACATGGTCCAGCCGGACCTGGCGATCTTCGGCCAGAAAGACTTCCAGCAACTGGCGGTAATCCGCGCGCTGGTGCATGACCTGAACATGCCGATCCAGATCATTGGCGAGCCGACCGTACGCGCCGCCGACGGTCTGGCGCTGTCGTCGCGCAACGGTTTCCTCAGTGAAGAACAGCGCGCTGTGGCGCCGGTGGTCTATCGCACCCTGAGCAGCATTGCCGAGTCGATCAAGCAAGGTGAACGCGACTTCCCTGCCCTGATCCAGGCGCAACGCCAGCAACTGGAAGCCGCCGGCCTGCGCCCGGATTATCTGGAGATCCGCCACGCCCTGACCCTGCGCCCGGCAACGGCGGACGATCGTGATCTGGTGATTCTGGTCGCGGCTTTCCTCGGCACCACCCGGTTGATCGACAACCTGCACCTGAATCTCGATACCCCCGCCTGAACACCGGCAAACGCTGTGGGAGCAACCCCGCTCCCACAGCGTTTGCACGCACTTCCAGACCGTATTGCTGAGCACCTGCCCATCGGGCAAACTTCCTGCCGTTCGACGCCACGCGATAAGCAGGGACTTGCTCGCATTACTCGCCGTCTGTCGGCCCCGTCTGTTATCAATGTTAAAAAAGTACCGAAAACAGGTCAGACAAAGCCAAGACAGATCGCGGCGCTGGGTTTACTGTATTCGCCCTGCGCCAAAGTAATCGTGTCGACGCAGTTGCCCCCTCGCCCAAACATGGCGGGGAGGTCTTTTCAGAGTTCAAAAGGCCGTTCAAGTAAAAAGGAAAACCGCAGCGATGGCGTACTACCGCACTCCTCATGACGTTACCGCTCTGCCTGCCTGGCAAGCGTTGAAAGATCACCGCCAAGCCATGCAGGATTTCAGCATGCGCGAAGCCTTCAACGCCGATCCGCAGCGCTTCAATCAGTTCACCCTCAGCAGCTGCGGACTGTTTCTCGACTATTCGAAGAATCTGATCAACGCCGAGACCCGCAACCTGCTGGTGGGTCTGGCCAACGAAGTCGATCTCAAGGGCGCGATCAAGGCGCTGTTCGACGGCGAAATCGTCAACTCCTCCGAAGGCCGCCCGGCGCTGCACACCGCCCTGCGTCGCCCTGTCGGCGACAAGCTGTCGGTCAACGGTGTCAACGTGATGCCTGAAGTACACAAGGTGCTGAACCAGATCACCGATCTCGTGGGCCGCATCCACGACGGTCTGTGGCGCGGTTACACCGAGAAGCCGATCACCGACGTGGTGAACATCGGCATCGGCGGCTCGTTCCTCGGCCCCGAGCTGGTCTCCGAAGCCCTGCTGTCCTACGCCCAGAAAGGCGTGCGTTGCCATTACCTGGCGAACATCGACGGCAGCGAGTTCCACGAGCTGACGCAAAAACTGCGCGCCGAGACCACGCTGTTCATCGTTTCGTCGAAATCGTTCAACACCCTAGAAACCCTGAAAAATGCCCAGGCCGCACGCGCCTGGTACCTGGCCCAGGGTGGTTCAGAAGCCGAGCTGTATCGCCACTTCATCGCCGTATCGAGCAACAATGCCGCCGCCGTGGCCTTCGGTATCCGCGAAGAAAACATCTTCCCGATGTGGGACTGGGTCGGCGGTCGTTACTCGCTGTGGTCCGCCATCGGCCTGCCAATCGCGCTGGCCATCGGCATGTCCAACTTCAAGGAACTGCTGTCCGGTGCCTACACCATGGACCAGCATTTCCAGAGCGCGCCGTTCGAACAGAACATGCCGGTGCTGCTGGCCCTGCTCGGCGTGTGGTACGGCAACTTCTGGGGCGCGCAAAGCCACGCGATCCTGCCGTACGACCACTACCTGCGTAACATCACCAAGCACTTGCAACAGCTGGACATGGAATCCAACGGCAAGAGCGTGCGTCAGGACGGCACCCCGGTGTCGACCGACACTGGCCCGGTGATCTGGGGCGGCGTCGGTTGCAACGGTCAGCACGCTTATCACCAGTTGCTGCACCAAGGGACCCAACTGATCCCGGCCGACTTCATCGTGCCGATCGTCAGCTTCAACCCGGTCTCCGACCACCATCAGTGGCTGTACGCCAACTGCCTGTCGCAGAGCCAGGCGCTGATGCTCGGCAAGACCCTGCCGGAAGCCGAAGCGGAACTGCGCGACAAGGGCATGAGCGAAGACCAGGTGCAGAAACTCGCACCACACAAGGTGATCCCGGGCAACCGTCCGAGCAACACCCTGGTGGTCGAGCGCATCAGCCCGCGTCGTCTCGGCGCACTGGTGGCGATGTACGAACACAAAGTCTTCGTGCAAAGCGTGGTCTGGGGCATCAACGCCTTCGACCAGTGGGGCGTGGAGCTGGGCAAGGAACTGGGCAAAGGCGTCTACAATCGCCTGGTCGGCAGCGAAGAAACCGCCGCTGAGGACCCGTCCACCCAAGGCCTGATCAACTACTTCCGCGGCCGTCACCGCGGCTGATCCCGCCCTGAACACACCCCCTCGCCATGAGGGGGTGTTTGTTCACAGGTATTGAACCCTCACCGCTCTCGGCGCATCTTTATCCTTGTCGCACAACAAGAATAAGGAACCGTCATGTTCGATATCAGCACGTTCCCCAAAGCCGATGCCGTCCGCCGGGCTGCACAGTTGAGTCAGGACGACTACCAGCGCCTGTACCGCGAATCCATTGAACACCCCAGCACCTTCTGGGCCGAACAGGCCACCCGCTTCCTCGACTGGAGCACGCCGTGGCAGACCGTCCAGCGCTATGACCTGAAGACCGGCCAAGCCGCCTGGTTTGCCGGTGGCAAGCTGAACGTCAGCTACAACTGCATCGACCGCCATCTGGAAAAGCGCGGCGATCAGACTGCCATCCTCTGGGAAGGCGACGACCCTGCCGAATCGACGCAAATCACCTACAGCAAACTCCATCACCACGTCTGCCGCCTGGCCAACGTGCTGAAAAGCCGTGGCGTGAAAAAAGGCGACCGGGTGTGCATCTACATGCCGATGATCCCCGAAGCGGCCTACGCCATGCTCGCCTGCGCGCGGATCGGCGCGATTCATTCGGTGGTGTTTGGCGGGTTCTCCCCGGACTCATTGCGCGACCGCATTCTCGACGCCGACTGCCGCACGGTGATCACCGCCGACGAGGGCGTGCGCGGTGGCAAATTCGTGCCGCTGAAACAGAACGTCGACAAGGCTCTGCAGAGTTGCCCGAATGTCAGCACCGTCGTGGTGGTCGAGCGCACCCAGAACAAAGTCGACTGGGTCGAAGGCCGCGACCTCTGGTATCACCGGGCCGTGCGCGACGTCAGCGACGAATGCCCGCCGGAACCGATGGACGCCGAAGACCCGCTGTTCATCCTCTACACCTCCGGCAGCACCGGCAAACCCAAAGGCGTGCTGCACACCACCGGCGGTTACCTGCTGCAAGCGGCGATGACCTTCAAGTACGTGCTCGACTACCGCGACGGCGAAGTGTTCTGGTGCACCGCCGACGTCGGCTGGGTTACCGGCCACAGCTATATCGTCTACGGCCCGCTGGCCAACGGCGCCACCACACTGATCTTCGAAGGCGTGCCGAGCTACCCGAGTACTTCGCGGTTCTGGCAGGTGATCGACAAACACAAGGTCAACATCTTCTACACCGCCCCCACCGCCCTGCGCGCATTGATGCGTGAAGGCGCCGGGCCCTTGCAGGAAACGTCGCGACAAAGCCTCAGATTGCTCGGCAGTGTCGGTGAGCCGATCAACCCGGAAGCGTGGGAATGGTATTTCAACGTCGTAGGCGAACAGCGCTGCCCGATTGTCGATACGTGGTGGCAGACCGAAACCGGCGGCATCATGCTCAGCCCGCTGGTCAGCGCCCAGCGGATCAAACCGGGCTGCGCCACCCAGCCGATGTTCGGCGTGCAACCGGTGCTGCTCGATGAGCACGGCAAGGAGATCAAGGGCGCCGGCAGTGGCGTGCTGGCGATCAAGTCGAGCTGGCCGGCGCAGATTCGCAGCGTCTACGGCGATCCGCAGCGCATGGTCGACACCTACTTCAAGCCCTATCCCGGTTACTACTTCACCGGCGACGGCGCCCGCCGCGACGAGGACGGCGATTACTGGATCACCGGGCGCATCGATGACGTGATCAATGTCTCCGGCCATCGCATCGGTACCGCCGAGGTGGAAAGTGCGTTGGTGCTGCACGACAGCATTGCAGAGGCCGCCGTGGTCGGTTATCCCCACGACGTCAAAGGTCAGGGGATTTATGCGTTCGTCACACCGATGAATGGCACCGAACCCAACGATGAGCTGAAGAAAGAACTGCTGGCCCACGTCAGCAAGGAAATCGGCAGCTTCGCCAAACCGGACCTGATCCAGTGGGCCCCGGCCCTGCCGAAGACCCGCTCGGGCAAGATCATGCGGCGGATCCTGCGCAAGATCGCCTGCAACGAACTCGACAGCCTTGGCGACACTTCGACTCTGGCGGATCCGAGCGTGGTGCAGGGCTTGATCGATAAACGCCTGAACCAGTAAGGCCGCAAAAGCATCGCGAGCAGGCTCGCTCCCACAAGGACTTATGATCGTCTGTGGGAGCGAGCCTGCTCGCGATGGGAACCCCTCGATTGCCTGCCAAACTGCTAAACTCCCGCGCCCCGATTCCCTCCAGCAAGGCGCCCGCATGTCTTCCTTGAACCTGGCGCTGCGCGCCGCCCTCGATCAACGCCAGGATCTGCTCGCCGAGCTGCACCGCCAGGGCACCGACTGCTATCGGCTGTTCCACGGCAGCCAGGAGGGTGCCGGCGGCCTGACCATCGACCGCTACGGCCCGCAACTGATGGTGCAAAGTTTCCACCAGACCCTGGCACGCGAAGACCTGCTGCAACTGCACGCCATGGTCAACCAGACCCTGGGCCTTGAAACCCTGTTGGTCTACAACGACCGCTCCCATGGCAACTCGCGAATCGACCGTGAAGACAGCGTCTACCGCGCCGACGACGCCGCGCTGGCCGATCTGGTCGGCCACGAATGGGGCCTGAATTATCGTGTGCGCGGACGCCATGCCGGACAGGATCCGCTGCTGTTCCTCGACCTGCGCAACACCCGCGGCTGGGTCAAGGATCACGCCAAGGGCAAAAGCGTGCTCAACCTGTTTGCCTACACCTGCGGCGTCGGCCTCAGCGCAGCAGCTGGCGGTGCACGTGAGGTGTGCAACCTGGATTTCGCCGAGGGCAATCTGGCGGTGGGGCGCGAGAACGGTCAGCTCAATCCGCAACTGCCGACCATGGAATTCATCCAGTCCGACTACTTCCCGGCGATCCGCCAACTCGCCGGCCTGCCGATCAGTCAGCGTCGCGGGCAGAAACTGCCGAGCTATCAACGCTTGGAACAGCGCCAGTACGATCTGGTGCTCCTCGACCCGCCCGCGTGGGCCAAGAGCGCGTTCGGCACCGTCGACCTGCTGCGTGATTATCAAAGCCTGCTCAAGCCAGCCCTGCTGACCACCGCCGAGAATGGTGTGCTGATCTGCTGCAACAATCTGGCGAAAGTCAGCATGGACGACTGGCGCGAACAAGTGCTGCGCTGCGCCGAAAAAGCCGGGCGGCCGGTGCGTGAATGGAGCGTGATGACTCCGGGCCGGGACTTCCCGTCGATGGATCAACAACCGCCGTTGAAGACACTGATTCTGCAGCTCTGATCTTTACCCATGCAGGAGCAGCCTTCGGAAGCTCCTACAGAAATTGCAGACAAATCTGAACAATCCTGTCTCGTGCGATGTACTTCGGAACCGGAATCGCGTGCCATACTCCAAGGCACTCCGATTCAGACAGATGAAGCCGCACATGCCCAAAGGATTGATTCGCGCGATTGGCGCCCTGTTGACTGCCCTGGCCCTCTACAGCCTGCTGGGGTTCCTGATTTTGCCGGGCATTGCGCTCAGGGTGGTGAATCAGCAACTGGCCAACTACGCCATGGTGCCGGCGCATCTGCAGCGCATCGAACTCAACCCGTTCAGCCTTGAACTCACACTGTGGGGCCTGGTGATCGGCGAGCCGGGCAAGGAACAGGTCGGCTTCGAACGTCTGTACGCCAACCTGCAACTCGACAGTCTGTGGACCAAAGCCCTACATCTGTCCGACATCGAACTGGAAAAATCCAAAACCGAGATCCTGTTCGCCAAAGACGGTCAGCTCAATCTTCTCGGTCTGTTCAAGCTCCCGGCCAGCGAGCCCACCCCGGCCGATCCCGACGCCAAACCGTTTCCGCTGCGCATCGACCGGATCCAGCTGGCCGGCGGCAACCTGCATTTTGTGGATGCGCGGCCCAGCGAGCTGATCGAATTTCTCTACGACAAGCTCGACTTCGAGCTGAAAAACCTCAGCACCCTGCCCGAAGACAACGCCGACATGACCCTCGTCGCGATCGGCCCGGCCGGTGGGCAGATCGACTGGAAAGGCAACTTCAGCCTGATCCCGATCGCCTCCGAAGGCACCCTCAAGATCACCGATGGCAAGATGAAAGCCTTCTGGCCTTACGTGCGCGACGCCGTGCCACTGGTGCTGGAAGAGGGTGTCGTCAGCTTGAGCACCGACTACAAGCTCAACCTGTCCAAGGAAACCGAACTGCTGCTGAGCAACGTCGCGGTCAACATCGCGCCGTTCGCGATCAAGGCGCCGGACGGACGTCAGCTGGCGAAACTCGAGCGTCTCGACGTCAGCGACACCACGGTGGACCTGGCCAAACAGCAAGTGGTGGTCGGCAAGATCCGCAGTCAGAAACTGGAAACCTGGGCGGCGCTGGAAGCGGACGGCAAACTGGACTGGCAAAAACTGTTCGCCAGCCAGCCATCGAAACCCGCTGCCAAAGCTGCAGCGGAGCCGAAAAGCACCCCGGCGGCCGCCGACTCGCCGAAACCTGAACCGACCGCGCCGAGCAAACCGTGGCAAGTGTTGATCAAGGACGTGCAACTGCGTGACTACAAAGTGCATCTGGCCGACCGTTCGGCGAAGCCGGAAGTCACCCTGGACGTCACCCCGCTGAACGTCGATCTGCAAAACTTCGACAGCCTCAACGGCTCGCCTTTCAACCTCAAACTCGATACCGGTCTGGGCAAGCAAGGCAAGATCAGCGCCGACGGCGTGGTCAATCTGGCCCCGGTCAGCGCGCAGCTCAACGTGAAAACCCAGGACATCGACCTGCGGGTCGCGCAGTCCTACATCAACCCGTTCATTCGTCTCGAACTGCGCAGCGGCATGCTCGGCAGCGACCTGAAAGTGAACCTGAAAAGCACTGACCCGCTGGCCCTCAGCGTCACCGGTCGTGCTCAGGTCGATCAGTTGCACACCCTCGACACCCTGAAAACCCGCGACTTTCTCAAATGGCAGCAGGTGGTGGTCGAAGGCCTGAACTATCAGCACGGCGACAGCCTGTCGATCGACAGGGTCAACCTGTTCCAGCCGTATGCGCGGTTCATGATCAACGATGATCGCACCACCAACATCGACGACCTGCTCATTCCGCAGCCGGCCGATTCCGGGGCGAAGACCGCCGCGGCGAAACCGGCGAGCAATGACAAACCGCTGGGTATTCACATCGGCGGCATCGCGATCAACGACGGCTCGGCCAACTTCGCCGACTTCAGCCTGACCCCCAACTTTGCCACCGCGATCCAGCAGCTCAACGGCCAGATCGGCACCATCGACAGCCGTCAGGCGAAACCGGCCAGCGTCGACATCAAGGGCAAGGTCGACCGCTATGCGCCGGTGACCATCAAGGGCGCGGTCAACCCGTTCGACCCGATGGCCAGTCTCGACATCGCCACCAGTTTCAAACGCGTCGAGCTGACCACCCTGACGCCCTACTCCGGCAAGTTCGCGGGCTACCGGATCCGCAAGGGCCGGCTCAACCTCGACCTGCATTACCTCATCATCAAAGGCCAGCTCAAGGCCGAGAACAAAGTGGTGGTCGAGCAACTGCAACTGGGTGAGAAAGTCGACAGCCCGGATGCCGTGAGCCTGCCACTGAAACTGGCGATCGCCCTGCTCAAGGACGTCGACGGCAAGATTTCCATTGAGTTGCCGGTCACCGGCGACCTGAACAACCCCCAATTCAGCGTGATGCCGATTGTCTGGCAGACCCTGCGCAACCTGATCGTCAAGGCCGCCGCCGCACCGTTCAAGCTGATCGGCGGACTGGTCAGCGGTGGCAGCTCGGAAGACCTCGGCACCGTGTCCTTCGCACCGGGATCCAGCGACCTGAGCAAGGACGCCGAAGCGGCGCTGGTGAAGCTGTCGCAAGCGCTGAAGGAGCGTCCGGCCCTGCGCCTGGAAATCGAAGGCACCGCGGCAAAAAGCAGCGACGGTCCGTTGCTCGCAGAACAGCGCCTGGAACGTGAATACCAGTACAACTACTACAAGATGCTCCAGCGCCGGGGCGACAAGGTGCCGGCTCAGGCTTCGCTGATTCAGGTACCGGATAACGAAAAAGGCCCGCTGCTTGAGGGCATCTATCGCACCCGTCTGAAAACCCAGCCACCGGCCGAATGGAAGGATCTGGGCAAGGAAGAACGCACGGCGAAAATGCGTGCCGACGTGATCAAGTTCTGGAGCTCCAGCGACGTGCTGTTGCGCCAGCTCGGTCAGGACCGTGCAAGCAGCATCAAGGACTACCTGGTGGATAAAGGCCAACTGGCCGACGATCGCGTGTACTTCATCGACGCCAATCTCGGCGAAGCGGAGAGCGACGGGCGAGTGGTGACGCAAATGCATCTGGATGCCGAGTGATGAACCGAAACTGGCTGACTGCAATGGGGCTGGCATTGATCGCCAGCCAGGCTGCGGCGTCCGATACCCTGCGCTGCGGCAGCCAACTCGTCAGCCTTGGCGACCGCGCCAGCGAGGTGCTGCAAAAATGTGGTGAGCCGGTTGGTCGCGATCTGCTCGGTTACAAACGCAGCGCCAACCGTCGTGAAGAGTTTCAGGTCGAGGAATGGACCTACGGCCCGAGCAACGGCATGTATCAATACCTGCGCTTTGAAGGCAATCGCCTGAAGCAGATCAACAGCAAACGCGGGAATTGACCTTCCCCGCCTTTTCCGGCCCCTGAATAGAACAGGCCCCGACACATGTGCCGGGGCCTGTAATGGCCACATTCCGTGTGGCCGGTCGCATGAACTCTAAAGTGCGGCAGACGTATTGCTCGGCCCGCCTGTCGCGTCTTCTCCCGGTTCAGGCGAGAAGTCTTGCCTTACTCGGCTTTCAGGCCGTCAGCGGAGACCGCTTTCACGCCTTTGATTTTCTTGGTGATGTTCACTGCGGTGGTTTTCTGAGCCTCGGTGATAGCGACGTCAGAAGACAGGGAAACCACACCTTTGTTGGTTTCGACTTTGATGTCGGTACCAGGAATGCCTTTTTCGGTTACCAGGTCGCTTTTGACTTTGGTAGTGATCCAGGTATCGGAAGTAGCTTCTTTAGCCTTGGTGACTTCACCGGCAGCCAAAGTCATTGGAGCCTGAGTGGTCTGGGTCGATTGAGCAAATGCACCGGAAGCCATGGTCAGGGTCAGCGCGGTAGCAGCAGCGGCAGTGATAGCGAACTTCTTCATACGAGTAACTCCTGTTTTTCTGGAAAGTCTGCTGCGTGTCTTGTCAGCAGGGTTACCGTAGATATTGCGAACGTTGTGCCAACTTTTAAAATCTTAATAATCCCTTATAAATCAACAACTTAAAAACTATGAATATTTTCGGAATCATGCAAATTGCATGACCGGTGAAATATTTACATGCAAGTTGCGGCTTTTCGAAAAGTTCCTAAAGCACTGAAATTATTGAAGCTTTTGCCAGGTAGTCGACATAACGAAAATGCCCCGCAGAGCGGGGCATCGTTCGGACTTCCAAATGGATCAGGTACCGCTTGCTGTACAGCCTTTAGGGGAGTAGTCCGGCGCAACGGTCGTTGCACACGACCAGCCGTTGGCAGCGGTTCGTGTGAGCGTGATGGTTTTGCCCACCACCGGTGCCGGCGCATTGGCCAGCGTACAAACGATGGTGCCCGCTCCATCTGCAGCTGTCCCCGAGGCGGTCAGTGCACAGTTGGAGGTGGTAGTGCCCGCATCGCCTTTAACGGCAGCCAGCGTGGGGTTCGTCCCTTGATTGATGATGTCTTCGAACGGCACTTTCATCGCCGAGATTTCGGCCAGCCCCGCCGTCACCTTCGACCGCGCCTGATATTTGGAGTACTGCGGCAGCGCCACAGTCGCGAGAATACCGATGATCGCCACAACGATCAGCAGCTCGATCAGAGTGAAACCTTGTTGTTTCTTCATAGACACGCTCCATGCATGAGTCGGAATCTCATGATCTGAACAGGAATCAGCACAGCCCGTGCCAAGCGCTCGCAGCCCCGGCCTGCTGGGCGTGAACCGGACATCGTGCCGATTCCTACAGCCCGTAACCGCACTATCTGACACTTTTTGTCACCTGCACCCCGGGTGTTTGGCGCTGTCACTTGACTAGGCTATAAGTCATGAACGGCAAGCACGTGGAAACCCCATGAATGACATCGCTCTGAGCGGTCTGGCCAAACAACTGGTCCAGGCCGAATTGCTCACGGAAAAGAGTGCCCAGCAGGCCTGGCAGCAGGCGCAGCGCAATCGCCTGTCGCTGGTCAGTTACCTGGTGCAGAACAAACTGGTGAAGAGCTGGCAGGTCGCCGAAATAGCCTCGGAGCATTTCGGCATGGCATTTCTCGACCTCAACTGTCTCGACAAGGAAACCCAGCCCAAGGGCCTGGTCAGTGAAAAACTGGTGCGCCAGCACCACGCCCTGCCCCTCTGGCGGCGCGGCAACAAACTGTTCGTGGGGATTTCCGACCCGAGCAATCACCAGGCGATCAATGACATTCAGTTCAGCACCGGGCTGAGCACCGAAGCCATTCTGGTCGAAGACGACAAACTCACCGACGCCATTGAAAAATTCTTCGACACCCACGCCACCGGCCTGGAGGAGATGGCCGATGTCGACCTCGACGGGCTGGACATCGAGTCGGCCGACGACAGCAGACAGGACACCCTCGGCGGAATCGACGCCGACGACGCTCCGGTGGTGCGCTTCGTGCACAAGATGCTGCTGGACGCGATCAAGAGCGGCTCGTCCGACCTGCACTTCGAGCCTTACGAAAAGAACTACCGGGTGCGGGTGCGCACCGACGGCATTCTGCGGGAGGTGGCCAAGCCGCCGATTCAGCTCGCCGGGCGCATTGCCGCGCGCCTGAAGGTCATGGCCAGCCTCGACATTTCAGAACGGCGCAAACCCCAGGACGGGCGGATCAAGATGCGTCTGTCGAAGAGCAAGTCGATCGATTTTCGGGTCAACACCCTGCCCACGCTCTGGGGCGAGAAAGTGGTGATGCGGATCCTCGACCCCTCCAGCGCCCAGATCGGCATCGATGCCCTCGGCTACGAGCCGGAACAGAAAGACCTGTACATGGCCGCCCTCAAGCAGCCCCAAGGCATGATTCTGGTAACCGGCCCCACGGGGTCCGGCAAAACCGTGTCGCTGTACACCGGGCTGAACATCCTCAATACCGTCGACATCAACATCTCCACCGCCGAAGATCCGGTGGAGATCAACATGGAAGGCATCAACCAGGTCAACGTCAATCCACGCCAAGGGTTGGACTTTGCCCAGGCCCTGCGCTCGTTCCTGCGTCAGGACCCGGACGTGATCATGGTCGGCGAGATCCGCGACCTCGAAACCGCCGAAATCGCGATCAAGGCCGCCCAGACCGGTCACCTCGTGCTGTCCACCCTGCACACCAACAGCGCAGCAGAGACCCTCACCCGCCTGCACAACATGGGCATCCCCGGCTTCAACATCGCGACCTCGGTGAGCCTGATCATTGCCCAGCGTCTGGCGCGAAAACTCTGCAGCCACTGCAAGAAACCCATCGAGATCCCCCGCGAAACCCTGATCAAGGAAGGTTTCCCCGAGGAACGCATCGGCCATTTCACGATCTATGAGCCCGCCGGTTGCGATCACTGCAACGGCGGGTACAAGGGTCGCGTGGGGATTTATGAAGTGGTGAAGAACACCCCCGAACTGCAACGGCTGATCATGGCCGAGGGCAACTCACTGGAAATCGATACCCAGATGCGCCGGGACGGCTTCAACGACCTGCGCACCTCGGGCCTGATCAAGGCCATGCAAGGCATCACCAGCCTTGAAGAAATCAACCGGGTCACCAAGGACTGAACATGGCGGTCAAGGCAGCGAAAATCAGCATCTACGCCTGGGAAGGTACGGACCGCAAAGGCAGCAAGGTGACCGGCGAGTTGAGTGGCCAGAACCCCGCACTGGTCAAGGCCCAGTTGCGCAAGCAAGGCATCAACCCCGGGAAGGTGCGCAAGAAATCCGCCTCGTTGCTGAGCTTCGGCAAGCGCATCAAGGCCCAGGACATTGCCCTGTTCACCCGGCAAATGGCGACCATGATGAAGGCCGGCGTACCGCTGTTGCAGTCGTTCGACATCATTGGCGAAGGCTTCGAGAACCCGGCCATGCGCAAACTGGTCGACGAGGTGAAACAGGAAGTCGCCGCCGGCAACAGCTTCGCCGCCGCGCTGCGCAAGAAGCCTCAGTATTTTGACGAGTTGTACTGCAACCTGGTGGATGCCGGTGAACAGTCCGGCGCGCTCGACACCCTGCTGGAACGGGTCGCGACCTATAAGGAAAAGAGCGAAAGCCTCAAGGCCAAGATCAAGAAGGCCATGACCTACCCGTCGGCCGTGGTGCTGGTGGCGGCGGTGGTTACCGGGATTCTGCTGGTCAAGGTGGTGCCGCAGTTTCAGTCGGTGTTCTCTGGCTTCGGTGCCGAACTGCCAGCCTTTACGTTGATGGTGATCAGCCTGTCCGAATTCATGCAGCAATGGTGGTGGGCGATTCTTGGTCTGCTGGTGGCCGGTTTTTTCGGCACCCGCCATGCCCTGAAAAAATCCCAGGCCATGTGCGACCGGCGTGACGCCTGGTTTCTCAAGCTGCCGCTGGTGGGCACGCTGATGTACAAGTCCGCAGTGGCGCGGTTCGCCCGGACCCTGTCGACCACCTTCGCAGCCGGCGTGCCGTTGGTTGAAGCGCTGGACTCGGTGGCCGGGGCCACCGGCAACGTGGTGTTCAAGCGCGCCGTGCTGCGTATCCGTCAGGACGTTTCCACCGGCATGCAGCTGAATTTCTCGATGCGCTCCACCGGCATCTTCCCGAACATGGCGGTGCAGATGACCGCCATCGGCGAAGAGTCCGGCGCACTGGACGAGATGCTCGACAAGGTCGCGGGTTTCTACGAGGACGAAGTGGACAACATGGTCGACAACCTCACCAGCCTGATGGAGCCGTTCATCATGGTGGTGCTCGGGGTGATCGTCGGCGGTCTGGTGGTGGCGATGTACCTGCCGATCTTCCAACTCGGCTCAGCGATCTGACATGCCTATCGACGAACTCTTCAGTCTCTATCCACTGGCCTTTGTCTTCACCGCCCTGCTGCTGGGGCTGGTGGTCGGCAGTTTCCTCAATGTGTTGATCTGGCGCCTGCCGAAAATGCTCGAGCGTGAATGGCGCCAGCAGGCTCACGATGTTTTGGGGCTGCCCGTTGAAGCGCCGTTGCCCACTTACAATCTGATGCTGCCGCACTCGCAATGCCCGCACTGTGGCCACCGGATCCGCGCGTGGGAAAACATTCCGGTGTTGAGTTACGTGTTCCTGCGCGGGCGCTGCTCAAGTTGCAGCGCCCCGATCAGCAAGCGCTACCCGCTCACCGAACTGGTCTGCGGCCTGCTCTCGGCATTCATTGCCTGGCACCTGGGTTTCGGCTGGCCGGCGTGCCTGCTGATCGTGCTGACCTGGGGCCTGTTGGCCATGAGCCTGATCGACACCGAGCATCAGTTACTGCCCGACGTGCTGGTGCTGCCGCTGCTGTGGCTGGGGCTGATCGTCAACAGCTTCGAGCTGTTCGTAACGCTGCACGACGCCCTGTGGGGCGCGGTGCTGGGTTATATGGCGCTGTGGTCGGTGTTCTGGCTGTTCAAGCTGATCACCGGCAAGGACGGCATCGGTCACGGCGATTTCAAGCTGCTGGCGCTGCTTGGGGCCTGGGGCGGCTGGCAGATTTTGCCGCTGACCATCCTCTTGTCCTCGCTGGTGGGTGCCGTGCTAGGGGTGATTTTGCTCAAGCTGCGGGACCAGAAAACCTCGACGCCGATTCCCTTCGGCCCGTATCTGGCAATTGCCGGCTGGATTGCCTTGCTCTGGGGTGGTCAAATAACCGGCTTCTATTGGCAGTTTGTCGGTTTGAAATGAATACCCCTGTGGAAAAACCCTGGATTCTCGGCCTGACCGGCGGCATCGGCAGCGGCAAAAGCGCTGCCGCCCAGCACTTCATCGATCTTGGCATCCACGTGGTGGACGCCGACCACGCGGCGCGCTGGGTGGTCGAACCGGGCCGTCCGGCGCTGGCGAAGATCGCCGAACACTTCGGCCCCGATGTGTTGCAGGCCGACGGCACGCTGGATCGTGCGGCCCTGCGCAAACTTATCTTTGAGGTGCCGGAGCAACGGCGCTGGCTCGAAGCGCTGCTGCATCCGCTGATCGCCGAGGAAATCGCCCATCATCTGGCGCTGGCACAATCGCCTTACGCGATTCTGGTCTCGCCGCTGCTCATCGAATCAGGGCAATACGCGATGACTCAGCGAATCCTGGTGATCGACGCCCCGCAACAACTGCAGATCGAACGCACCTTGCAGCGTGACCAGACCAGCGAACAGCAGGTTCAGGCGATCCTCAAGGCCCAGTCCAGCCGCGAAGACCGCGTCAGCCGTGCCGACGACGTGGTGGTCAACGATCGCGACCTCGCCTGGCTGCACAGCGAGGTCGAGCGCCTGCATCACTTTTACCTGACTTTATCCGGAGGCCAATCATGAGCCAGACCCCAACCGTCAACTGCCCGACTTGCGGCGCGCCCGTGGAATTCACCCCGGAAAACAAATACCGTCCGTTCTGCTCGGACCGCTGCAAACTGATCGACCTCGGCGCCTGGGCGTCGGAAGAGCACAAGATTCCGGTGGCCCCGGATGCCGAGGACGAACTGTTTTCCGGCGATTTCGACCCGCGTCACTGATCCCGCTCAGGGCCGCATGAAGCCGTAGTCCTGATCGTCGTCGAGGTTTTCCGCCAGAAAACGCAACTCGTCGGCCAGGTCTTCGGCATTGCGCACCGCCTTGCTCTGCTGCACCACCGCACTGAGCAAGGCGCGCAGGCTCAGGCCCGGATCGAATCCCACCTCCTGCGCCATCTCCAGACTCTGCCGGGTTTCCTGCCTCGCCCACTCGTACACGCTCATGCCGCTGCTCCTGAAGGGATTTGGCCGAGCATGAAATGCCGCGCGCAGAGTCGATTTGATGTGGATCAAGACTTGGGATCGTCGTCCTTCCACGGCGCCGAAAGGTAGCGTGTGCGGTTGAAGGTCTCCAGCCATTCCGGGCAGAACACCACCAACGCGCTGACCACCATGCCGTTGATGAAGGCTTCGGGAAAAATCAGCAACCACAGGTAACCGATGAAATCCTCCAGCCATTCCGGCATGGCAAAGAGGCCGTCGTACCAGAGCAACGTCAGACTCAGCGTCAGACACAACAACGCCGATAGCGCGGCGGCGAAAAAACCGGAACAGAAGATGTACACGAACGGATTGCGCGGCTGGGCGCGCTCGACCAGGATTGCCACGCATTCGGTGATCAGCACCGGCAACAGGATCAGCAAGGCGCCATTGACCCCGACGGCCACCAGGTCCTGACGCCCCAACAGCACCAGTCCCAGTTGCGCCACCAGTCCGCCGACGATCGCCAGCGGCCAGTCCAGCAGCAGCGTCACAGCCGTCATGCCGATGAAGTGGTAGGACACGCCGGTGTCGAAATCCCTGCGCACCAGCCACAGCAGAAACAACGCGAACACCGTGCCGAACAGCAAATGCTGACGGCGGTTATCGCTGAACAGCTCGACCCACGGTGCGCGGACAATCGCCCAGAGCAGCACCGGCAGGTAAATCAACCATCCCAGCAGCAGGCTCGCAGACGACAGCAGCTCGGCGCCGATCATGGGCGAGCCTGCTCCAGTGCCTCACGTAGTTCAGCCGCCTGGGTGTATTCGTGCCGGGCCAGCAAACGCCCGTCCTTGAGCTGCAGCCAGAGCACCGCGCCTTCGGCCCCGGGGTAGCGCGAGGCCACGCGACTTTCGCGATCAAGCAACACTCGATAGCTGTAGTCACGCATCGCCGGAACGGCGAACATCTTCGCGATCAGCGCCGGCATGCGCTGGATATCGGCGACAAACACCGCATGCCGCGCCTCCAGATAGCCCTTGGGCTGATCGGCCATGGCTTGCTTGAGCAGTTTCGCACCGTCCATGTCACGCGCCACCAACAGCGTCGTAGTGCGGTCATCGAGAGTAAACGGCTGATCGTACTGGTCCAGCAGCGTCCAGGGTGCCAGTCGCTCACCTATTTCCAGCGCATGGGCCCATAGCGGAACGACAGCGAACAACAACAGCCAGCGAAATTTCACATTCAGCCCCTTTCATTCGACGTTAATACACGGTGCCCTCAGTCTACACCGCCCCTCCCGACTGCCCACTGATGCACTTTGCCGCGCGAACGCTTTCTGCTTGTCGCAATTGAACGCTAAGCTAGGGCCTATGGATGACTCAGATTATTTACGCCTGCTGACCATCGCGGCCGAGCAAGCCAACGCATTCCTGTCCAATGCCCGCAAATGGGAGCGTGAGCGTTGGGTCTGCCAGCGCCTGCTGCAAGGCTTGAACATTCCTTATCGCGCCGACGAATTCGCCCCGGCCGGTGAGCCGCCGGACGTTTTGTTTCGCGACGCCAATTTCGAGGTGTTTTTCGTCCTCGACGAGGGCCGTCGGCTGAACGACGAATGGCGCGATGAGCTGCAACGTCGGCGCAGTGCGTTTTCCCTCAGCCAACTGGTGCGGCGTGAAGCCAAGCCGCGGCGGATTCCGGCCAATGAATTTCTGCTGAGACTGGCGCCGACCTTGCGCAAGAAAGCGCACAACTACAAGGAACGTGGCATGGACCTCGGCGAGCTGGACATCATTGCCTTCGCCAGCCTCAAACGCGAAGTGCTCGACCTCAACAGCCATTTTCCGCCGCCCACCGAATATTTGCGTCAGGGCTGGCGTTCGCTGTCGCTGGTCGGGCCGACCTTTGCCCGGGTGTTGTTCGCCCATCCCGATGCCCCGGACTTTCTGCGCGGTAACCTGGGGCGCAGCATCGTGTTCGATGTCGGGATCAGCCTGTGACGCCACTTCAACAATTGATTGCCGATGTTCCGCAGACCGGATGCGTGCGCTGGATTGGCGTGCGCCCCGAGTCACGGGGGCCGATGCTCGCGCTCGACGCCGTGGAAGCGCGGCTTGAAGCCGGACTCACCGGCGATCACGCTCGGCCCGGTGTGCGAAATGCGCGGCAGGTGACGCTGATTCAGTGGGAGCATCTGGCCGTCATCAGCGCCTTGATGGGTCGTCCCCACGAGCATCCGGTCACACCTGAAGATCTGCGGCGCAATCTCGTTATAAGCGGGATCAACCTGTTCAGCCTCAAGGGGCGGCGCTTTCGCATTGGTCAGGCGATTTTCGAAACCACGGGCTGGTGCCAGCCGTGTGCGCGCCTGCAAAACAACCTTGGCCCCGGAACATTCCAGGCCGTGCGCGGGCATGGCGGAATCACCGCACGAGTGTTACAAAGCGGGATCATTCGCCTCGGGGATGGCGTGTCTGTCGAACCGGTCCCGGACAGTGGCTATGCTCCTTTCAATCCCGGTTGAAAACCGCTGTAGCTTGTTTTCATTCAGTAACGTCTACCTGACGAGGCCTTTATGACCAGCCGCCTGAACCCCGAAGACCAGAAGCATGTCGAAGAGTACCTGCAGTTGTCCCAACACCGTGTCGAGCGCCGGCCATTCCGGCCGTGGATGCTCCTGGTGCTGGTGCTGGCAGTGACCATTGGTCTGGGCCTGTTGAGCCGATTTATCAGTTACCTGACGCTATGAGCTGCATCGCGCTCGCTTGGGTAACCACACCGATTTCCTTTAAAAACCTTGCGAGCTATCCCTATGTCCCATCGTATTGTCATTGTCGGCGGCGGCGCCGGCGGTCTGGAGTTGGCTACCCGTCTGGGTAAGACTCTGGGTAAACGCGGCACTGCCAGCATCATGCTGGTCGACGCCAACCTCACGCACATCTGGAAACCGCTGCTGCACGAAGTGGCCGCCGGATCGCTGAACTCTTCCGAAGACGAGCTCAACTATGTCGCCCAGGCCAAATGGAACCACTTCGAGTTCCAGCTGGGGCGCATGAGCGGGCTCGATCGTGAGCAGAAGAAGATCCAGCTGGCCGCCACCTACGACGAAAACGGTGTAGAGCTGGTTCCCGCGCGCGAAGTGCCCTACGACTCGCTGGTGATCGCGGTCGGCAGCACCACCAACGATTTCGGCACCCAAGGCGCCGCGCAGCACTGCCTGTTCCTCGACACCCGCAAGCAGGCCGAGCGTTTCCACCAGCAACTGCTCAATCACTATCTGCGCGCCCACGCCGGGCAGACCGATGCGATCCAGCAGATCAGCGTGGCCATCGTCGGCGCGGGCGCCACGGGCGTCGAACTGGCGGCAGAACTACACAACGCCGCCCATGAACTGGCAGCTTACGGCCTGGACCGGATCAAACCGGAAAACATGCACATCACCCTGATCGAAGCCGGGCCACGGGTGCTGCCAGCCCTGCCTGAACGTATCAGCGGGCCGGTGCACAAGACTCTGGAGAAACTCGGGGTCAACGTAATGACCAACGCTTCGGTCAGCCAGGTCACCGCCGACAGCCTGATCACTGCCGACGGCAACGAAATCAAGGCGAGCCTGAAAGTCTGGGCCGCCGGGATCCGCGCACCGGGTTTCCTCAAGGACATCGACGGTCTGGAAACCAACCGCATCAATCAGCTGCAAGTGCTGCCGACGCTGCAGACCACCCGCGACGAAAACATTTTCGCCTTCGGTGACTGCGCCGCCTGCCCGCAACCGGGCTCGGATCGCAACGTTCCACCTCGGGCCCAGGCCGCGCATCAACAGGCCACGCTGCTGGCCAAGTCGCTGAAACTGCGCATCGAAGGCAAGACCCTGCCGGAGTACAAGTACACCGACTACGGCTCGCTGATTTCGCTGTCGCGTTTTTCGGCGGTGGGTAACCTGATGGGCAACCTGACCGGCAGCGTGATGCTTGAGGGCTGGCTGGCGCGGATGTTTTACGTGTCGCTGTACCGCATGCACCAGATGGCGCTGTACGGGCCGTTCCGCACGGCGATGCTGATGCTGGGCAGCAAGATCGGACGCGGCACCGAGCCACGCCTGAAGCTGCACTGATGTAATAACACCGTGGGGGCGGGCTCGCCCTCACGGTGTTTTGTCTTCTACTGTATCTGCCCCCTGCTTTCCCCACCTTCGCTTACAAACGTCCCGCTCCTCGACACAGACGCGATACACCGCCACCGCTTAATGGCCACACCCGAGCACAACTGCTCCGGCTTGATCGCCCTTAACGTGTGGTTGCGCAGTGCAACCGAAGGAGAATGCAATGTCCCGTACTTCGAAAATCGGCAAAAACTCCCTTGGCCTGGTCGGTGCCGTACTGGCCGGCGGCCTGATGCTGTCCGGCTCGGTGTTCGCCGCGCAACCGCTGGCCCAGGGCTACATGGTTGCCTCGGCTGAAACCTCGGTGAAAACCCCGGAAGGCAAATGCGGTGAAGGCAAATGCGGCGATGCGTCGATGGCCAAGACCGACACCGATGGCGACGGCAAGGTCTCGCGCGCCGAGTTCCTGAAGGTCGCGCCGAAGTCCGACTTCGACAAGATCGACACCAACCACGACGGTTTCATCGACGAGCAAGAGGCGTACAACAACGTCAAGGCCAACTTCGAAGCCAACGGCAAGAAAATGCCGAAAGGTCTGTTCGAACACCTGAAAGACCAGGACGGTGCCTGATTTTTCAGACGCCCGACAAAACAAAGCCGCGCTTTCTCTGACGAGAAGCGCGGCTTTTTCACGCCTGCACGATTACAGCTGGAAGCGTCGCACCATGCCCTGCAGGGCGTTGGCCAGTTGCGACAGTTCATGGCTGGATGCGTTGGTTTGATCGGCACCCGCCGCCGAGCGCACCGACAGATCGCGAATGTTCACCAGATTGCGGTCCACTTCCCGCGCCACCTGCGCCTGTTCTTCGGCGGCGCTGGCGATCACCAGATTGCGCTCGTGGATTTCGTGTACCGAGGCCGTGATCGTCTGCAACGCTTCACCAGCCCGCTCGGCCAGCACCAGCGTGGTGGCCGCCCGCGAGGCACTGGCCTGCATCGACTCCAGCGCCAGGCTCGAACCGCTGCGCATGCCCTGCACCATCTGCTCGATTTCCTGGGTCGATTGCTGCGTGCGATAAGCCAGCGCCCGGACTTCATCGGCAACTACCGCAAATCCGCGCCCGCTCTCCCCGGCCCTCGCGGCTTCGATGGCTGCGTTGAGCGCCAGCAGGTTGGTCTGTTCGGCGATCGCTCGGATCACATCCAGCACTTTGCCGATGTTTTGCGACTGATTGGCCAGTGATTGCACCAGCTCGCCGGTGTGCTCGACTTCGCTGGCCAGGGCGTTGATAGCGCCGGCGGTTTCGCTGACCCGTTCCTGGCCCAACTGTGCCGACTCGCTGGACTGGCGGGTAGCGTCGGACGTCGACACCGCATTGCGGGCAACTTCCTCGACCGCCGTGGTCATCTCGTTGACGGCGGTGGCGGCCTGTTCGATCTCGTTGTTCTGCTGTTGCAGCCCTTGCGTGCTGTCGTGGGTGACTGCGCTCAGTTCGTCGGAAGCGGTCGCCAGTTGCGTGGCCGAGCCACTGATGCCCTGCAGGGTTTCGCGCAGGTTCTGCTGCATGGTCGCCAACGCCTTGAGCAAGCGGCTGACTTCATCATTGCCGTGGGTTTCGATCGGACGGGTCAGATCGCCTCTGGCGACGTGCTCGGCAGCGTCGACGGCGGCGCTCAGAGGGCGGACGATGCTGCGGGTCAGCAACATCGCCAAGGCCACGGTTGCCAACGCCGCCAGAGCGATGAACAAGCTTACGATGGTGCGCGAGGTTTCGTAGTGGGCGGCAGAGTTCTGGCTTTCGGCGGCGACCTGGCGGGCGAACAGGTCGGCCAGGTCATTGAGTTGTTTGCCGGAGCCGTCGACCACGGTTTTCATGTCGACCAGCAGCAGCTTGGTCAGCTCGTCGCGCTTGCCTTGCTCGGCAAGGGTGAATGACTGAGCGATGCCGGTGCGGTAGGCAGCAAAGGTCTTCTTGAACTGATCGTACAACTGCTGCCCTTCCGGGGTGGTTACCAGTCGGTCGTAGGCGGCGATTTTCTCGCTCAGTTCCTTGTCGCGGGTGTCCATCTGGCTGCGGTAGGTGGCGATGTTGGCCGGATCCTGATCCAGCGCCATGCGCAGGGAAATGGTGCGAATGCGCAACATGATCTCGCGAATCTCGTCGCCACCACGAATGCTCGGCAGCCACTGCGTCTCCACTGCCACTTCGCTGTCGCGGATGCTCGACATCTGCCCCAGCGCAAACACCCCGAGCAACGCCACGAGTACCGCAATCAGGGCAAAGCCCAGGGCGGCACGGGGAGCAATATTCAACTGACGAAGCAACATGACGAACGCCCTTTTTCTTGTATTGGCAGAATTCAGGGGCGTTTGATGCGGCAGGCCCCTTTCGTTAGCGGGCTATCGGCAAGTTGTATGACGACTTGAATGAAACATTTCCGCAGGGCAAAAAAAATCCCCGTATCTTTCGATACGAGGATTTTTAATATGGTCGGGGTAGGGGGATTCGAACTCCCGACATCCTGCTCCCAAAGCAGGCGCGCTACCGGACTGCGCTATACCCCGGTAAAAAAAAGGCGACCTTTCAAAGATCGCCTTCTTCGATCAGCGCTTTTGGCTTCTGATCTTAAGATTCGATCCCAGTATTACCTGGTTTCAAAAATGGTGGGTCGTGTGGGATTCGAACCTACGACCAATTGGTTAAAAGCCAACTGCTCTACCAACTGAGCTAACGACCCAAAAATGGTCGGGGTAAGGGGATTCGAACTCCTGACATCCTGCTCCCAAAGCAGGCGCGCTACCGGACTGCGCTATACCCCGGTTTGAAATTGGCTCCGTGACCAGGACTCGAACCTGGGACCCAATGATTAACAGTCATTTGCTCTACCGACTGAGCTATCACGGAACTACATATTTCAATTTACAACGGTGAAACTTGCAGCTTCTCGACATCGTTTTCGCATCGCTGCGTTCGTGTGTCTGAGGCGCGCTATTCTACAACCTAGAACACCTCTGTCAACCCCCTAAATTGCTTTCAAGTTAATGATTTGCAACTTATTTCAGATTTCTGCCCAGTGAGCTGAAACCGTGTTGGTGACTGACTGCGGGGCGCACTTTACAAGCCTTTTCCTTTGAGTTCAACAGCCTGGCGAAAAAAAAGGCCTCGCATTGCGAGGCCTTGATTACTTCACCACCGTCGAGCGTCAGTTGAACGTGATCTCGTCGTTCTCCACCACACCGGTCGCAGTCTCGCCCGGCATGAAGCGTCCCGACAGGATCAACTGCGCCAACGGGTTCTCGATCCAGCGCTGGATCGCCCGCTTCAGCGGCCGTGCGCCGTAGACCGGGTCGTAGCCGACGGCAATCAGCTTGTCCATCGCTTCCGGGCTCAGCTCCAGCTTCAGCTCGCGCTCGGCCAGACGGCTGCGCAGACGGCCCAGCTGGATCTCGGTAATGCCCGCGATCTGATCCCGCGCCAATGGCTCGAAGATCACTACTTCGTCGACCCGGTTGATGAACTCCGGACGGAAGTGGGTGGAAATCGCATCCATCACCGCTGCCCGTTGCGCTTCACGATCACCGACCAGTTCCTGGATCTGCATCGAACCGAGGTTGGAGGTCATGACGATCACGGTATTGCGGAAGTCCACCGTGCGGCCATGACTGTCGGTCAGACGGCCATCCTCCAACACTTGCAGCAGGATGTTGAACACGTCCGGGTGCGCCTTCTCGACTTCGTCCAGCAGGATCACCGAGTAAGGCTTGCGCCGTACCGCTTCGGTCAGGTAACCGCCCTCTTCGTAGCCGACGTAGCCCGGTGGCGCACCGATCAGCCGTGCCACGGAATGTTTCTCCATGAACTCGGACATGTCGATCCGCACCATCGCCTCTTCCGTATCAAAGAGGAATTCGGCCAGCGCCTTGCACAGCTCGGTTTTACCGACACCGGTCGGGCCGAGGAACATGAACGAGCCGCTCGGGCGATTCGGATCGGACAACCCGGCACGGGAACGCCGCACCGCGTTGGCCACGGCAACCACTGCTTCGTCCTGGCCGATCACGCGTTGATGCAACAGGCTTTCCATCTTCATCAGCTTGTCGCGCTCGCCTTCGAGCATTTTCGACACCGGAATACCGGTCCACTTCGAAACGACTTCGGCGATTTCCTCTTCGGTCACCTTGCTGCGCAGCAACTGGTTTTCGCTCTTGCCGTGCTGGTCGACCATTTGCAGGCTGCGTTCCAGATCCGGGATCACCCCGTACTGCAACTCGGCCATGCGGTTCAGGTCGCCTTTACGGCGCGCGGCTTCCAGTTCCTGACGGGACTGTTCGATCTTCTGCTGAATCTGTGCAGAACCCTGCACCTCGGCTTTTTCCGAGTTCCAGATTTCTTCCAGATCCGAATACTCACGCTCGTGGCGGACGATTTCTTCCTGGAGTTTTTCCAGGCGCTTGATCGCCGCTTCGTCGCTTTCTTTCTTCAGTGCCTGGGATTCAACTTTCAGTTGAATCAGGCGCCGCTCCAGACGATCCAGCACTTCCGGTTTGGAGTCGATCTCCATGCGGATGCGGCTGGCCGCCTCGTCGATCAGGTCGATCGCCTTGTCCGGCAGTTGCCGGTCAGTGATGTAGCGATGGCTGAGCTTGGCTGCCGCGATGATCGCGCCGTCGGTGATCGCCACCTTGTGGTGAACCTCGTAACGCTCCTTGAGGCCACGCAGGATCGCGATGGTGTCTTCTTCGCTCGGCTCGTCCACCAGCACTTTCTGGAAGCGCCGCTCGAGGGCCGCGTCCTTCTCTATATATTGGCGGTACTCGTTGAGCGTGGTCGCGCCGACGCAATGCAGCTCACCACGGGCCAGGGCCGGTTTGAGCATGTTGCCGGCGTCCATCGAGCCTTCGCCTTTACCGGCGCCGACCATGGTGTGCAGTTCGTCGATGAACAGAATGATCTGCCCTTCCTGCTTCGACAGCTCGTTGAGCAGCGCTTTCAGGCGCTCTTCGAACTCGCCACGATACTTGGCACCGGCAATCAGCGCCCCCATATCGAGAGACAGCAGGCGCTTGCCGCGCAGGCCATCCGGCACTTCGCCGTTGATGATGCGCTGGGCCAGTCCTTCGGCAATCGCGGTTTTACCCACGCCAGGCTCGCCGATCAGCACCGGGTTGTTCTTGGTGCGGCGTTGCAGAACCTGAATGGTGCGACGGATCTCGTCGTCACGGCCGATCACCGGGTCAAGCTTGCCTTCTTCGGCGCGCCTGGTCAGGTCGACGGTGTATTTATCCAGCGCCTGACGCGACTCTTCGTGGTTGGCATCATTCACCGCCTCGCCACCGCGCAGGTTGTTGATCGCATTCTCCAGCGCCTTTTTGCTCACGCCCTGGCCGAGCAGCAACTTGCCAAGCTTGCTGTTCTCGTCCATCGCGGCGAGCAGCACCAGCTCGCTGGAAATGAACTGGTCGCCCTTCTGCTGGGCCAGACGGTCGGCCTGATTGAGCAGACGCGCCAGATCCTGCGACATGTTCACGTCGCCGGTCGGGTTCTGGATTTTCGGTAATTGATCGAGCTCTTTGGTCAGCTCTTTACGCAAGCTGTTGACGTCGAAGCCCACCTGCATCAACAGGGGTTTGATCGAACCACCCTGCTGTTCAAGCATGGCCTGCATCAAATGCGCCGGCTCGATGGCTGGATGATCGTGGCCGACGGCCAAAGATTGGGCATCGGACAACGCCAACTGCAATTTGCTGGTTAAACGGTCTATACGCATGGGTCACCTTCCTTTTGAGCAGGCCGGACCTGAAAACCGTCCTGAATAAAGAAACCTGCCAGATACCGCTATAGATGCGGTCGATTCTGGAAGATTCAAGCGTCAGGGAGTTGATGCAGATCAGAGAGTTTAGCGGGTAAGCCAGACTAAGGAGGCAAAGCGACCGGTACGTGACGCACGGCGATAAGAAAAGAAGCGCGGATCGGTCACGGTACAGAAACCGCCACCATAAACAGCGGTGACACCACGAACCGCCAGACGCAGTCGCGCCAGCTCATAGATGTCGGCCATGAACTTGCCGGCGTTGTGGCTCGGGACAAAGGCTGTCTCGGCTTCGGGCAATTGATTGATGAAGACTTCCCGGACTTCCGGGCCGACTTCAAAGGCTTGCGGGCCGATGGCCGGGCCGAGCCAGACCAGAACGTCTTCGGCGGGCACTTCCAGACTGTCGAGGGTGGCCTCCAGCACGCCGGCCGCCAATCCACGCCAACCGGCATGAGCCGCCGCGACGCGAGTACCGGCACGGTCGCAGAACAGCGCCGGCAGGCAGTCGGCGGTCATCGCCGCACACGCGATACCGGGTGTTGCCGTCCAGCTGGCATCCGCCGTGGCCACCACGGACGAATCAGCATGCGCCACGGCAATCCCGTGCACTTGCTGCAACCAGACAGGCTTTATAGAGAAGTGTTCGGTCAGGCGCCGACGGTTTTCGACGACGGCCTCGGGACGGTCATCGACATGATCGCCCAGGTTGAGGCTGTCGAACGGCGCCTCGCTGACGCCGCCCTCGCGAGTGGTGACACAGGCCTTGACGCTGGCCGGCGCGGGCCAGTCCGGCGTCAGCCAGTTCATCCGATGAATGCCTCGCGGTCCTGTTTGAGCAGGGTCAGCAGCCACACCAGATCTTCCGGCAGCGGCGATTCCCAGCTCATGCGCTCACCGGTGGTCGGGTGATCCAGCTCAAGGAACCGCGCGTGCAGGGCCTGACGCGGGAAGTGCTTGAGGGATTCGACCATGGTCTGGCTCGCGGCCGGCGGAATGCGGAAACGACCGCCGTACGCCGGGTCGCCGACCAACGGGAAGTTGATGTGCGCCATGTGCACGCGAATCTGGTGAGTACGACCGGTTTCCAGCTTCACCCGTACGTGGGTGTGGGAGCGGAAGCGCTCCAGCACGCGGTAGTGGCTGACGGCCGGCTTGCCGCCTTCCATCACCGCCATGCGCTGGCGCTGCTGGCCGTGACGACCGATCGGGGCGTTGATCTTGCCGCCGGCGGTCACCACGCCGATCACGATGCACTCGTAGATCCGGCTGACGCTGCGGCTTTGCAGCTGCGCGACCAGTTTGGTCTGCGCCTGAATGGTCTTGGCCACCACCATCAGACCGGTGGTGTCCTTGTCCAGACGATGCACGATACCGGCGCGCGGGACATTGATGATGTCCGGCACGTGGTGCAGCAAGGCGTTCAGCAAGGTGCCATCAGCGTGACCGGCAGCCGGGTGCACCACCAGGCCCGCAGGCTTGTTGATCACCAGAATGTCGTCGTCTTCATAGACGATGTCGAGTTCGATGTCCTGAGCGACCCATTCACCCTGGGCCTCCTGCTCGGCAGTCAGCTCAAGGATGGCACCGCCATGAACGATGTCGCGCGGGCGGATGACCGCCCCGTCCACAGTCAGGCGACCTTCTTTGATCCAGGCGGAAAGGCGCGAGCGCGAGTGCTCGGCGAAGAGTTGGGCGGCGACTTGATCGAGGCGTTGGCCGCCCAATTCGGACGGCACCTCTGCGCGAAGTTCAATTTTATCGGACATGCTCGGACTGGGCGTCGGCTACAGCCTTTGGTTTCGGCTGCGCGCTTGTGGTTAAATACGGCGTCTTTTGCCCCGGGGCTTTTCAACGGGGCGCTCATCATAACAGGACGGCCCCGCCCAAGACAGCGGCCGTCATAGGGACGCAAGCCGCCATGCAAGTGAAACACCTGCTGCTGATCGCCATCCTCGCATTGACCGCTGCTTGCTCATCGAAGGAAGTCGTAGACGAAAACCTGAGTGAAGCCGAGCTGTACCAGCAGGCTCAACAGGACCTGGACAACAACAGCTACACCAGCGCCACAGCCAAGCTGAAGGCTCTGGAGTCGCGTTATCCGTTCGGTCGCTACGCCGATCAGGCACAGCTGGAACTGATCTACGCCAACTACAAGAACTCGGAGCCGGAAGCTGCAAAGTCCGCCGCCGAGCGCTTCATTCGTCTGCATCCGCAGCACCCGAACGTGGATTACGCCTACTACTTGAAGGGCCTGACCTCGTTCGACCAGGACGTCGGCCTGCTGGCGCGCTTCCTGCCGCTGGACATGACCAAGCGTGACCCGGGCGCCGCCCGCGACTCCTACAACGAGTTCGCCCAGCTGACCAGCCGCTACCCGAACAGCCGCTACTCGCCGGACGCCAAGCAGCGCATGATCTACCTGCGCAACCTGCTGGCTTCCTACGAAATCCACGTGGCCGACTACTACCTGACCCGTCAGGCCTATGTCGCCGCTGCCAACCGTGGCCGTTACGTAGTGGAAAACTTCCAGGAGACCCCATCGGTCGGCGACGGCCTGGCGGTAATGACCGAAGCCTACCAGCGTCTGCATCTGGACGAACTGGCGGCCACCAGCCTGGAAACCCTGAAGCTCAACTACCCGAACCACCCGAGCCTGCAGGACGGTCAGTTCGTGCCTCGCGTTGCCGAAGCCGACAACCGTTCGTTCCTGAGCAAGGCCACTCTGGGCCTGATCGAATCCCGTCCGCCGCTGCCGCCGGGAGAGACCCGCGCCAACCAGGACGTGCAGAAGCAGTTCCAGGACGCGAAAGACGCGATCCCGAACGAGCTCAAGCCAAAAGACGAAAACGGCGACGTGATCGAAGAGCCGGAACCGGAGTCGAGCGACAGCGACCGTTCCATCTTCAGCTACATGACCTTCGGTCTGTTCGACTGATCACTTCGGTGATGCAAAAAAGGGAGATCTTCGGATCTCCCTTTTTATTGCGGCGTGTGATTGGGCTGTGCGCTTGTCGGGTCCTTGGCTAAACTGCCGAATCATTAGCCGAAAAGCCGCCCATCATGCTTCGTTTACTGTTCTGGATTGCCTTGATCGCCGCTGCTGTCTGGTTGTGGCGCAAATTCAAGGCCCCCGCCTCGTCCGCCCGACCGCCTCGCGAACAGGATGCCGCACCGATGGTGCGCTGCGCCCACTGCGGCGTGCACCTGCCCCGCGACCGCGCGCTGAACCTTCAACAGCAGTGGTATTGCAGCCAGGCTCACCTTGAGCAAGGCCCCGGTTCCAGTGATCGCTGAGGCCGAAAACGCCGACAGCAAACAGGCCCAGCGACTGCTGCGCCTCTATCATCTGTACCGTTTGAGTGTCGGCATCACCTTGGTGTTGCTGATCTCCAGCAACATGGACAACCGCCTGCTGACCTCGGCCAACGACGAGTTGCTGCGCAATGGCAGCTGGTTGTACCTGGTGCTGAACATCCTGCTGGTGGTGTTTCTCGAGAACATCCGCCGCCCAGCCCAGTTGTTCGCTCTGGCACTGGTCGACATTCTGCTGCTGTGCGGCGTGTTCTACGCAGCGGGCGGTGTGGCCAGTGCGATCGGCAACTTGCTGATCGTTTCGGTGGCCATCAGCAACACCTTGCTGCGACGACGCATCGGCCTGCTGATCGCCGCCGTCGCCACCCTCGGCATCGTCGGGCTCAGCTTTCTGCTGAGTTTCAGCCATCCCCTGAGCGCCAACGACTATCTGCAGGCCGGCACCCTCGGCGCCTTGTGCTTTGCCGCCTCGCTGCTGGTGCAAGGGTTGATCCGTCGTCTCGAAGTCAGTGAGAACCTGGCCGAGTTGCGCGCCAGCGAGGTCGTGGGGCTCGAAGCCCTCAACGCGCTGATCCTGCAACGCATGCGCACCGGCATTCTGGTGCTCGACGAACAGCGCCGGGTGCAACTGGCCAACCACAGCGCCAAGGCCCTGCTGGGACAAACGCACCTTGAAGGCGACTTGATCGACGACCACTCGAGCGCATTGGTCGAACGCCTGCAACTGTGGCTGAACAACCCGACCCTGCGCCCGCAAAGCCTGAAAATCGCCGGCAACGGCCTGGAGCTGCAGCCGAGCTTCATCGCCCTGGAACAGAGCCCGAATCGCCAGACCCTGGTGTTTCTCGAAGACCTCGCCCAGATCGCCCAGCAGGCCCAGCAATTGAAACTGGCCGCGCTGGGCCGGCTGACCGCCGGTATCGCCCATGAAATCCGCAATCCGCTGGGGGCCATCAGTCATGCCGCGCAGCTGTTGCAGGAATCCGAGGAACTCGACGGCGCGGATCGGCGTCTGACGCAGATCATTCAAGACCACTCCCTGCGCATGAACCGAGTCATCGAAAACGTCCTGCAACTGTCCCGCCGCCAGCAGAGCGCGCCGCAACGGCTGGATCTCAAACCGTGGCTGGAGCAGTTCGTCAGCGAGAGCCGCGAACAGGCCGGCGAGCGCCAGCACATTCATCTGCACATCGGCCCGGGGGATTTCCGCACGTTGATGGATCCCGGCCAGCTCACGCAGATTCTCGACAATCTGTTACGCAACGGCTGGCGCCACAGCGCCCTTTTGCACGATCCGGCCGAGGTCTGGCTGACGCTGTCCATCGACCCCGAGAGCACGCTGGCCGTGCTCGAAGTGCAGGACAACGGCCCCGGCGTGCCGCTGGATCAGCAGGCTCACCTGTTCGAACCGTTCTTTACCACCAGCAGCCAGGGCACCGGCCTTGGGCTTTATCTGTCCCGTGAGCTGTGCGAAAGCAATCAAGCGCGCCTAGACTTCAAATCACGCCAAGGCGGCGGCTGCTTTCGCATCACCTTTGCTCACGGACGGAAACAAAGTTGAACACGAGCCCACGGCAAAAAATCCTCATCGTCGACGACGAGCCGGATATCCGCGAACTCCTGGAAATTACCCTGGGACGGATGAAACTCGACACCTTCAGCGCACGCAATTTCAATGAAGCCCAGGCGCTGCTGCACCGCGAGACCTTCGATCTGTGCCTGACCGACATGCGCCTGCCCGACGGCACCGGCCTGGAACTGGTGCAGCACATTCAGCAACGTTATCCACAACTGCCGGTGGCAATGATCACCGCCTACGGCAGCCTGGAAACGGCGATCAACGCCCTGAAAGCCGGGGCTTTCGACTTCCTGACCAAACCGGTGGACCTGACACGCCTGCGCGAGCTGGTCGGCTCGGCATTGCGCATGCCGGCGCCGGGCAATGTCTGCACTTCGATCGACCGGCGGTTGCTTGGCGACTCTCCGCCGATGCGCAGCCTGCGCAAACAGATCGACAAACTGGCCCGCAGCCAGGCGCCGGTCTACATCAGCGGCGAGTCCGGCAGTGGCAAGGAACTGGTGGCCCGATTGATTCATGAGCAGGGCCCGCGCGCCAGCCAGCCATTTGTGCCGGTGAACTGCGGGGCGATTCCGTCTGAGTTGATGGAAAGCGAGTTCTTCGGCCACCGCAAAGGCAGTTTCAGCGGTGCGGTGGAGGATAAACCGGGGCTGTTTCAAGCGGCCCATGGCGGCACGCTGTTTCTCGATGAAGTGGCGGACCTGCCGCTGCCGATGCAGGTCAAGCTGCTGCGGGCGATCCAGGAAAAAGCCGTGCGCAGCGTCGGCGGGCAACAGGAAACCGTGGTCGATGTGCGCATCCTCTGCGCAACGCACAAGGACCTCGACGCGGAAGTGTCTGCCGAGCGTTTTCGTCAGGATCTGTATTACCGGCTCAACGTGATCGAACTGCGTGTGCCGTCCCTGCGCGAACGTCGCGAGGACATCGAAGCACTGGCCGTCCATATGCTCAAGCGCCTGGCCAATGGCACCGGGCAACCGGCTGCACGTCTTCATCCTCATGCCCTGGAGGCGCTGAAAAACTACCGTTTTCCGGGCAACGTGCGGGAGCTGGAGAACGTGCTTGAGCGGGCGCACACCCTGTGTGAAAACCGCACGATCGAGGCCGAGGATTTACGCCTGAGTGAAGGAAACGCCGCCGCTGAAGGTGGTATTGCCGATCTCACGCAAATCGACAACCTGGAAGACTATCTGGAGAGCGTCGAACGCAAACTGATTCTGCAGGCGCTGGAGGAGACTCGCTGGAATCGCACGGCGGCAGCGCAGCGGTTGAGTCTTTCGTTTCGGTCGATGCGCTACAGGCTGAAGAAGCTGGGTCTGGATTAACGCCTCTTTCGCGGGCTTGCCCGCGAAAGCGATTTGTCAGTCGCCGAAAGAAAAACTGACTAGATCCGTCCGGCCGGTGCATACGGCGCCGGATCAATGATCGGCGCACGCCCCAGCATCACATCGGCAAACAACTGACAGGATGCAGGCGCCAGCACCAGCCCGTTGCGGTAATGCCCGCAGTTCAGCCACAGACCGTCAAAACCCGGAACCCGGCCAATGTAAGGAATGCCTTCGGGCGAGCCCGGCCGCAGCCCGGCCCAGTGCCCCACCACTTCGGCATCGGCCAGCGCCGGCAACAGTTCGACCGCCGATGCCTTGAGGCTTTCCAGCGCATTGTCCGTCGGGGTTTTGTCGAAGCCTTCGTGCTCCAGCGTACTGCCGATGAGAATATGCCCGTCGCGGCGCGGAATCGCGTAGCGCCCCTTGGCCAGCACCATGCTCGGCAGGAAATCCGCCGCGCACTTGTAGAGAATCATCTGGCCCTTCACCGGCTCCACCGGTAGGGAAAGATTCAGAGTCTTGAGTAATTCGCCGCTCCACGCGCCTGCGGTCAAAACGACCTGATCGCCAGCGATCACACCCGTGGAAGTCTGCACGCCTACCACCCGCTCGCCATCACGGACAAACCCGCTGACTTCACACTGCTCGTGAATCGTCACGTTCGGCAGCGCCTGCAACGCCGCTTTCAAAGACTTCACCAGCCGCGGATTGCGCACGTTGGCTACGTCGGCCATGTAGATCGCCCGGGAAAAACCGCCACCGAGCACCGGCACCGCATCATGCGCCGCCGAGATATCCACAGCCCGCAGTGGGCGGTTTTCCCTTTTGGCCCACGCCAGCGCTTCAGATTCGTCATCCAAGTCCAGCCAGTACAGGCCGGTGGTGTGCACTTCGGGATCGACCCCGGTATCGGCAAAAAGGCGTTCGCCCAGTTGTGGATAAAAATCCTGCGACCAGTGCGCCAGCGCGGTGACGGCAGGGCTGTAGCGCCACGGGTACAGCGGAGAGACGATACCGCCGCCGGCCCAGGACGATTCCTGGCCGACGTTCGAACGATCCAGCAGCACCACGCTGCCGACCTCGGAGGCGAGGTTGTACGCGGTGAGCAGGCCAATCACTCCGCCACCGACAATCACCACTTGCTGTTGCCTGGTCATGTTTGATCCAACCGTAAAAAGACAGTGGGCGCAAATGGCGCCCGAAATTAAGCGGCTCAGCGGCCCCAGCAATCCTTGGTGGTCAGCCCGGTGGTCGCGTTGTTCATGCTTCTGACACCGGTGTTGGTGAGGGTGAAATCCCCGCACTTGTCAGTGGCCATGGCCGTGCCGGTCTTGCGGGTCGCAGTCAGCAGGAAGGTCTGATCGGTGATCGTCGGCGTGATGGTGTAGAAATCGTTGCCGGTGCTCAACCCGGTGACACCGGTGTAGACGTTGTTCTTCGAATAGAAGCGTTCGAGGATCTGTGCCTGTTCCGACAAATTGCTGACCACGTCGGCACGGCGGCCCTTCTTCACGTATTCGGTGAGGCTCGGATAGCCGATGGTGATGACGATACCGATGATCGCAATCACGATCATGATTTCGATCAGGGTGAAACCTCGGTTGGATCTGCGCATGCCTCGAACTCTCGCTTACTGAATTTGGCGCCACATGATACGACGGCTGCCGCCGCCGGATTTTTCCACCAGGGTGGTGATACCGCCACTGGAATCGTTCACGACCTTGCGTGATGCACCGTTGACGATGGCGTTCAGGGTCGGGATACCGCCGGTGAACACCACGCCGCTGGAAATCGTATCGTTGCTGTCGACCACGCCATCAGCGTTGGTGTCGAGCACCGCGTAGTTGAGCATCTTACCGCTGAACGCATCGAGTTCGATCAGTTTGCCGGTACCGAAACTGGAACACGGGTCGGTGGTATCGACACTGGCCGTGGTGAACACGATGCGTCCCAGCACCAGACTGGCCTGGTTGATCACCCGTTCGCCGGTCAACGCGTTGTTGTACACCAGCGGCAGGTACCAGCCCTTCTCCGCTGGATAGGTCGTGTCGTTCTGGCTGGTGGTGACGAACTGCCCGGTACTGCCGGAGAACACCCCGGTAATCGCCTGCGCCTGCAAACTGCTGACTGTGATCTGGCCCGACCCGCCATCGGCATCCCACACCGAATAGAACGCCTGCAGATCCTTGTTGGTCTTGTCGGCGGTTTCATTGAATTTGCCGGTGCCGACGAAAATCTGTTTGCCGCCCAGAGCATTGTCCGCCAGCAACGGTTGCGCGGTGATTGGCTGAGTTGCCCCGCCAGCCGTGGTGAACAACGGTTTGCCGGAAAACGCCACGCCCCAGCTGTCGGACGACGTGGCGCTCAGGTCGAATTTCCACAAGCGCCCCTTCAAGTCACCACCATATGCGGCCTGTACCACGTTCTGCGAATTGACCCGCAGCTTCACCGAGGACAAACCGTTGGTGGTTTCCGTACTGTCGATGACGATTTTCCTGATCAGCGAGCCGTCACGCACATCCAGCACATACAGCGCCGCCACCCCGGAGTTGCTGCCGTAACCGTTGGCAATGAACGCCGCCCAGCGACCATCGGCCAAGCGTGCCACCTCCGGACGGGCATAGGCGTAACCCAGATCATTGAAAGCGTTGGAAGTACTGGCGGTGGCGGGCGCGCTGACTTCCCACAAGGCGCGGATAACGTTGCCCGCCGAGGCGTCGAACAGCTGAAGCCCGTAGAAACTCTTGCCACCGGCCCCCGTCCCGCCGATGGCCAGGGTTTTCCAGGCCGTGCCGAATTGCGCGTCGAACACACCGATCTGACCATCCACCAGAAACTTGTGGCTGACGCCGTTGACGTAGTTCGGATCGGCAATAAGGCGCAGCGAGGGCAATACGCTGGACGGCATGTAGGCATAGCGCCGGGTACCGTTGGCCGAGTTGATGACGCTGACAAAACCGTCGTTGGCGTTCACCACCAGGCTGGCATTCATGTTCGAAGCCTTGGTGGTCAGGTAGGTGCTGTAGGTGGTGTCACCGGCCAGATCGGAAGCGGTTTTTTCCGTGGGCGAAGCCAATACGAGCGGCGAGTTGATGATGTCCCCGAGCAATACGCTGCGCACTTTGAGCCCGGCCTTGTTGGTGCCCTTGCTCCATTCGACCAGGTCGATGCCGCTGATGCCGACGGGTAAACCCTGGCTGAGAACGGTCTGCTGGGCCGGGGAGAAATTGCCGTAAGCCAGCGTCACCGCCGCGTTGTTCAGGGTGTTCCACGACTGGTAGGTCGGCGCGGTAGCGCCGGGCACGATGGCGGTGTCGGTGGTCCACAATACCGCCGAGGTGTTGACTGCCCCGGCCGAGTTGAAGCCAAAGGACTTGATCGTGCCGCGCCAGTCCTTGGGGTCATAACTGGTCTGGAAATAACTGGTGCCGCTCGCCAGCGTCGTCCCGCTGGCGACACCGCTGCCGCCGGAGCCGGCCTTGGAGGTGATGTCGCTCAACGCCGAGGACAGCGCGGCATTCAGGCCGGCGCTGTCGGTCGCCTGGTAGTAGCGGCCCTGTCCGTAATCGGCGGCGTCCGAGAGCATGTCGTTGGAAGCGGTAAAACCCACGGTGTAGGTGTTCATGTTCTGCCTGGGAAAATCCACCGCATTCCAGCTCTTGCCTGCCGCGTCGGTACCGGTCGAACGCATGTCGATATCGAAGGCGAACTTGGCGATATCGTCCAGATACAGCGTATCGCCCTCCCCGTCCCCGTTCAGGTTGTTCCCGTCATTGTTGATGCCGTCCCAGTTCGGCAAGCGGCTGCCACCCAGTGGATCATTGCTCGGAAAGGTGCGGTCGTAGGTCGGCAAACCGTCGGTAATGACCACCCCGTAGTTTTTCTGGCAGCGGTACTGGATCGGGCTGGTGTAAGTGCTCGGCGTGCTGTTGTAGTACGGCGCCATCCCGCGCATGTAGCGGGTGATTTCGTAGTAGGTCTCGGCCAGCGGCGTGTTGGCCACCGCGCTCAGGCCGTTGATCGACGAAATCAGTGCGTTGTAGTTGGTGTCGGCCTGGGCCTGGGTCACGCTGCCGCTGACCGGTGACAGGTCGCTGATGGAGCGGGCAATGAAACCACCGTTGCCAGGGTTATTGCTGGTGGCCGGGTTGAAGGTGGCCAGACCCATGCGCAGGTTGCGGTTGCTGGTGACCAGTGCGGTGGAAACGTTGCGCGCCACGTTGATCCGGTAGTCGTTGGGAATCGCGCCGGTGGTGAAGTCGCGCGTGCCGTTGTTGATCGCCAGCCCGACCACATAGGAAATGTAATCCGCCGAATAGCGAGTGTTGCCGCTACCCACCGGATCCGGCAGCTTCAGGCAGAGCGGCGTCAGGCTGTTGTTGTAGAACGCATAGGCACCGCCGGAGCAGCCGGAGGTTGGCAGGCTCGACAGAAAGATCGTATCGCCGGTAATGGCAGTTGAGCTCAGGCACAGGCCGATGACCGCGTTGCACTGGCGGGCCGCCGTGCGATCCACGGTCGGATCAAAACCCGTCGCATAAATGATGCTGTTCATGCTGCCCGAGTCGTCGATCATCAACATCACGTTCGGTGGCACGGCCGCCGCGCTCAACAGCGGCGAATCGGACGGCGTGAAAGCAAACGCCGGTGCAGCCAGATAAAGCCCGGTCAGCATGCCGAGCAGCAGCGACAGCCACTTGAAGCGTCGCTCAGTACTTAGCATAAACACTCTCCACCACACTGCGCGAAGTACCGGCGATGCCGACGGCCGTGACCCTGTACAAAGTCGCCGAGGTGTTGCTCGGCACATTCACCGCCGTCAGGGTCGTGCCGATGTTCTGCACCCCGTAGAACCCGCTGCCAGCGGCGATCCAGGTCACGCCCGACGTGGAGTTGAGCCCCGCTGCGCTGACCACCGAGGATTCCGCCGGCGGCGCACATTGAGTGGTGCTGGCGCACACCGCCAGCGCGTAGCCGTCCAGTTGCACCGCACTTTCACCGATACGCAGTGCCGCCTCGGCAGTCTGGAACGATTGATTGCGCAGGCTCACGCTGCCAGCCATTTTTTCCTGCAGGTTGGCGCTCTGCATCGATGACAGGCCGATCACCGTCAGGAGCAGCAGAAACACCAGACTGACCAGCAACACCATGCCGCCCTGGGACCGTCGCCGATGGAGAGAAACGTTCATCGCTCGCCCCTCACTGCAAGCGGTTGCGCAAGGCGGCAACCACGTTGAAGGTTTGATTGCGGACCCGGTTATTCGGGTCAGTGAGGGTCAGGCTCAGGCGCACGCTGCGGATCCGCGCCGGATCACCCGGGTTGGCGCTGTAGGTGGACGCCGCCACGTCGGTCGCGGAACTCGCAAGACCAAACATCACCGTGAACGCGCTGACGTTGTTCACCAGCACCTGCTGGGCCGGGTTACCGCTGCCGGTGCCCATCAGAATCTGGTTGTTGCTGAAGCTGTAGACCAGCCGACGGATCGGAAATGCGATCTGGCCCGTCGCCGCCCGCGCGCCGGTATAAGCGGTGGCGCTGTTGCGGCAATCGGAGACCACGGTCCAGGTCGGTGTCCCGCCCGCACTGCCGACATCGGCGGTAACCAGGGTCAGCTTGAGGTTGGCGTTGTCCCAGCTGATCGGCGTGATCTGCGCCGTATTGAAATCCCCCGCCGAGCTGGAATCGGTAATCGTGCCCAGGCAGCCGAACATACCCACCATGCGCAGTTCCTGAATCATCTTGCTCAACACGAACCGCGCGTCTTCCTGCATGGCGGCCGCACTGTTCTGGCTGACGTAAGTATTCTTCGCCGCCAGGAAAATCTGCACCACGCCGAGTACCACGATCAACCCCAGCGCCAGAGCAACCAGCATTTCGATCAGGCCAAAGCCCAGGTTTTTGCGCTTCATGGCGTGGCCACCGGATCGACCGCAGCGCGGCTGGTCAGCACAAAGCTGCGGGTTGCACTGGTCGTATTGGCAGCACGCGCGTCACTCCAGGTGATGGTGATGGTGTACACGCGCTGATTGAGGGTGATGCTGCCGGTGGCGGTCGGTCCGCCAAAATTGACGATGTTGGTGGTGAAGTCGTAGAGATCCTGATCCCGGGCGACACTCAGGTTGCCCGTAGTCGGCGGCGTGACAGTGTAGTCGGCGCCCGAATTGGCACGGATCCGGTCCATCATGTCGTAGGCGATGAAACTCGCCTGGCTGGTCATCCGTGAGCTGTCGGTGTACTTCAGCGCATTGAGCTGAACCGCTGCTGCGCCCAGCAACCCGACCGTCAGAATCAGTAACGCGACCAGCACTTCAATCAGCGTCATGCCCTCCTGTGCGTGCTTGCTCCCTGCCCTCATCCGCAATTTCCACCCAATTGAATTCGTCCGTTCAGACACACGTTCAGCGTCCTGCTTTGCGTTCCCAGCACATAACTGATGGCCACCGCCGTGGACGGTGCCGCCAGCCCGCCCAGGTTGTTGAAATCCAGCGCGGTCACTCCAGAGGGTAGCGTCAGAGTCGCGCCGCTGCTCATCGCTGGAACAACCCGCAATACATTGGCCGGAGTGCCAGTACTGTCGTAGACCGACAGTTCACCGGTCCAGACCGTGCCGCCGGCACTCGGCCGCAAGCGGGTGGTGACGCCCCGGTTGATCGCCTCGAGCCTTGCGTAATTGAGGGCCCGTTGCAGGTCGCCGACCTCGGTGTCGGCCTTGCTGCCCTGCACCGAACGGGTGAATGCCGGCACCGCCATCGTGATCAGGATCACAAACACCGCGAGCGCCACCAACAGCTCGATCAGCGTGAAACCTTTTGTACGATGATCCATCGATGCCCTCCGTTGCCGTCGGCTATACCTGTACAAACCTAGAACATTCGACCGGCATGCGCCGGTTGATTTACCGCGTGCGGCGCACGGATTGCGCCGCCGTGCACAATCCAGGGAGGAGGCGCACATGCCGCAACAGGGTTTCAGTCTGGTCGAACTGCTTATGGGACTGGCGATCGGCGCAATTGTTCTGTCGCTGGTCAGTCCGGCGCTGGCGGACTTCACCGAATCAAACCGGCGGCAGCAGGCCGCGCAGTCTTTGCTCGACGGGATTCGTAATGCCCGGACCATGGCCATCACGCGCAATCAGAGCGTGGTGATTCATGGCATCAACGGTGATTGGGGTCAGGGCTGGCGGATCATTCTGGATATCAGCGGAAAGGGTCCGGTAGATGCCGGTAATCCATTGCTGATCGAGCAGGCGAGTGACGGACGGATACCGATTGTCGGCAACTGGCTGGTGAGCCGCTACATACGCTTCAGCAGCCTGGGCCAGCCACTGGTGCCGGATCGGAAGTTTCAGGCGGGGACGTTACATCTATGCTCGGCTCGCGAGCCGGTCAGCCGGCTCCAGGTGGTGCTGGCAGCAACCGGTCGCGTACGCCTGACCAGCCAAAAGACTGAACAGGCGTTATGCCGAAAGGATAAAGCGATCAGATCGAGCGAACGCGCAGCTCTTTAGGCATCGAGAACGTGATGTTCTCCTCACGCCCGGCCAGTTCGTCGGCGCCGGTGGCGCCCCAGGCCTGCAACTGCTGAATCACGCCACGCACCAGTACTTCCGGAGCGGAGGCGCCGGCGGTGATGCCGATACGCTCGACACCGTCGAACCAGCTTTTTTGCAGGTCTTCGGCGCCATCAATCAGGTAGGCCGGCGTGGCCATGCGCTCGGCCAGTTCACGCAGGCGGTTGGAGTTGGAGCTGTTCGGGCTGCCGACCACCAACACCACGTCGCATTCGTCGGCCAATTGCTTGACCGCGTCCTGACGGTTTTGTGTGGCGTAGCAGATATCGTCCTTGCGCGGCCCGCCAATAGCCGGGAAACGCGTACGCAGCGCATCGATGACACGGCTGGTGTCATCCATGGACAACGTGGTCTGGGTGACGAAGGCGAGTTTTTCAGGGTTGTGCACCTGCAACTCGGCGACATCCTTCTCGTCTTCGACGAGGTAGATCGCGCCGCCATTGCTGGCGTCGTACTGGCCCATGGTGCCTTCGACTTCCGGGTGACCGGCGTGGCCGATCAGGATGCACTCGCGACCGTCGCGGCTGTATTTCGCGACTTCGATATGCACCTTGGTCACCAGCGGGCAGGTGGCGTCGAACACTTTCAGGCCACGGCCGGCGGCTTCGGTGCGCACGGCTTGCGAAACGCCGTGGGCACTGAAGATCACGATCACGTCGTCCGGTACCTGATCGAGCTCTTCGACGAAGATCGCGCCACGACTGCGCAGGTCTTCGACCACGAACTTGTTGTGCACCACTTCATGACGCACATAGATCGGCGGCCCGAAAACCTCCAGGGCGCGGTTGACGATTTCGATCGCCCGGTCCACGCCGGCGCAGAAGCCACGGGGGTTGGCGAGTTTGATTTGCATGCGGTGCCTCGTGTCTTGCGCGCGAAAGATTGGATCATTACAGGAGCCGGTCAGCCGGCTCCTGAAGAACAGCAATTACAGCGCTTTGACGGAGAAGATTTCCACGTCAAAGGTCAGCGTCTTGCCGGCCAGCGGGTGGTTGAAGTCGACGGTCACTTGCGCGTCGTCGAACTCTTTCACCACACCCGGCAGCTCAGTATTGGCCGCATCGTTGAAGATCACCAGCAGACCCGGCGACAGTTCCATGTCCGCGAACTGCGAACGCGGAATGATCTGTACGTTTTGCGGGTTTGGCTGGCCGAATGCGTTTTCCGGTTCAATGGTCAGGGTACGCTTGTCGCCGGCCTTGAAGCCGAACAACGCCGCCTCGAAGCCCGGCAGCAGGTTGCCGTCGCCGACCTTGAAGGTCGCCGGGGCTTTGTCGAAGGTGCTGTCGACTGTGTCGCCGTTCTCCAGGCGCAATGCAAAGTGCAAGGTGACTTCCGTGTTCTGGCCGATGCGTTGCTCAGCCAATACCTGTTCAGTCATGAACGGTTTCTCCGGATTTCTTGGTTTTGAACATGTCCAGTGCCAGCATCACCGCGCCAACGGTGATGGCGCTGTCGGCGAAGTTGAACGCCGGGAAGTACCAGCGGTTCTGCCAGTGCACCAGAATGAAGTCGATCACATGGCCCAGGGCAATGCGGTCATAAAGGTTGCCCAGTGCGCCGCCCAGAACCAGCGCCAGCGCAATGGCCAGCCAGGTTTCGTTGCGGCCCAGGCGCTTGAGCCAGACCACCAGCACCGCACTGACCGCAATCGCGATCAGGGCGAACAGCCAGCGCTGCCAGCCAGAACTGTCCGCGAGGAAGCTGAAGGCAGCGCCGGTGTTGTAGGCCAGTGTCCAGCTGAAATAATCAGGGATGATCACGATCTGCTGGAACATCTCGAGCTTGCCTTCGAAGTAGAACTTGCTGGCCTGGTCAATGACCAGAACCAGCAAGCTCAACCAGAGCCAGCTCAGCCGTCCGAAACGGCCAACGGCATTAGGCATAGTGACGAACCTCGCCGGCGCCATCGATGTTGTCCACGCAACGGCCGCAGATTTCCGGATGCTCCGGGTTCACACCGACGTCTTCGCGGCAGTGCCAGCAACGGGCGCATTTCGGGAAGGCGGACTTGACGATCTTCAGCTTCAGGCCGCTGACTTCGGTGGCCACGGCGTCGGCCGGAGCCTGCACGAACGGCGCAACAGTGGCAGTCGAAGTGATCAGGACAAAGCGCAGCTCGTTGCTCAGCTTGGCCAGGTCGGCGGTCAGCGCGTCTTCGGCGAACAGCGTCACTTCGGCTTGCAGGTTGCCACCGACGGCCTTGGCCGCGCGCTGGATTTCCATCTCTTTGTTGACCGCCACCTTCACTTCCATGATGCGATCCCAGTACTCGCGACCCAGCTCGAAGCCTTCCGGCAACTCGGTCAGGCCTTCGTACCAGGTGTTGAGCATCACCGATTCGTTGCGCTCGCCCGGCAGGTATTGCCACAGCTCGTCGGCGGTGAACGCCAGGATCGGCGCGATCCAGCGCACCAGCGCTTCGGAGATGTGGAACAGCGCGGTCTGGCACGAACGACGGGCCTTGCTGTCGGCGCCGGTGGTGTACTGGCGATCCTTGATGATGTCCAGGTAGAAACCACCCAGCTCCTGCACGCAGAAGTTGTGGATCTTCGAGTAGACGTTCCAGAAACGGTATTCGCCGTAGTGCTCTTGCAACTCGCGTTGCAGCAGCAGGGTGCGATCCACCGCCCAGCGATCCAGCGCCAGCATGTCTTCGGCCGGCAGCAGGTCGGTGGCCGGGTTGAAACCGGTCAGGTTGGAAAGCAGGAAGCGTGCGGTGTTACGGATACGACGGTAGGCATCCGCACTGCGTTGCAGGATCTGCTCGGACACGGCCATCTCGCCCGAGTAGTCGGTCGACGCGACCCACAGACGCATGATGTCGGCGCCCAGGGTGTCGTTGACTTTCTGCGGCGCGATCACGTTGCCCAGGGACTTGGACATCTTGCGGCCGGACTCGTCCACGGTGAAACCGTGGGTCAGCAGCTCGCGGTACGGCGCGTGGTTGTCGATGGCGCAACCGGTCAGCAAGGACGAGTGGAACCAGCCACGGTGCTGGTCCGAACCTTCCAGGTACAGGTCGGCACGCGGGCCGGTCTCGTGGCCCATCGGGTGCGAACCGCGCAGGACGTGCCAGTGCGTGGTGCCCGAGTCGAACCAGACGTCGAGGGTGTCGCTGATCTTGTCGTACTGCGGCGCTTCATCGCCCAGCAGTTCGGCCGCGTCGAGTTTGAACCAGGCTTCGATGCCTTCGACTTCAACGCGCTTGGCGACTTCTTCCATCAGCTCGACGGTGCGTGGGTGCAGCTCGCCGCTTTGCTTGTTCAGGAAGAACGGGATCGGCACGCCCCAGTTGCGCTGACGGGAGATGCACCAGTCCGGACGGTTGGCGATCATCGAGTGCAGGCGCGCCTGGCCCCAGGCCGGGACGAACTTGGTGTCTTCGATGGCTTTGAGCGAGCGCACGCGCAGGGTGTCGCCGGATACCGGCTCCTTGTCCATGCCGATGAACCACTGCGCGGTGGCGCGGTAGATCAGCGGGGTCTTGTGGCGCCAGCAGTGCATGTAGCTGTGTTCGATGACAGTGGTGTGCAGCAGCGCACCGACTTCGGTGAGTTTTTCAACGATGGCCGGGTTGGCTTTCCAGATGAACTGGCCGCCGAAGAATTCCAGCGACGGCACGTAAACGCCGTTGCTTTGTACCGGGTTGAGGATGTCGTCGTTGACCATGCCGTATTTCTTGCAGGTCACGAAGTCGTCCACGCCGTAGGCCGGGGCGGAGTGAACCACGCCGGTGCCGGCGCCCAGTTCCACGTAGTCGGCCAGGTACACCGGCGACAGACGGTCATAGAACGGGTGACGGAAATTGATCAGTTCCAGCGCCGAACCCGGTGCGGTGGCCAATACGGTGCCTTCGACGCCGTAACGGGTCAGGCAGGATTCGACCAGTTCTTCAGCCAGCACCAGCAGCTTGTCGCCGATGTCGACCAAAGCGTAGGTGAATTCCGGGTGAACGTTGAGCGCCTGGTTCGCCGGGATGGTCCACGGGGTGGTGGTCCAGATCACGATCGAGGCCGGTTTGCCCAGGGACGGCAGACCGAATGCGGCGGCCAGTTTGGCCTCGTCAGCGATCGGGAACGCTACGTCGATGGTCGAGGACTTCTTGTTCTCGTACTCGACTTCCGCTTCGGCCAGGGCCGAACCGCAATCGAAGCACCAGTTCACAGGTTTCAAGCCCTTGAACACGAAACCGCCCTTGACAATTTCGGCGAGGGCGCGGATTTCACCGGCCTCGTTCTTGAAGTTCATGGTCTTGTACGGATTGGCGAAGTCGCCCAGCACGCCGAGACGGATGAATTCGGACTTCTGCCCTTCGATCTGCTCGGTGGCGTAGGCACGGCACAGTTCGCGGGTCTTGTCCGCGCCCAGGTTCTTGCCGTGGGTCACTTCAACCTTGTGCTCGATCGGCAGGCCGTGGCAATCCCAGCCCGGGACATACGGCGCGTCGAAGCCCGACAGGGTCTTCGAGCGGATGATCATGTCCTTGAGAATCTTGTTCAGTGCGTGACCGATGTGGATCGTACCGTTGGCGTACGGAGGGCCGTCGTGCAGGACGAACTTTGGACGATCCTTGCCAATCTCGCGCAACTTTCCGTACAGGCCAATACTGTCCCAGCGCTGCAGGATCTGCGGTTCGCGCTGTGGCAGGCCGGCCTTCATTGGGAAGGCGGTGTCCGGAAGGTTTAGCGTGGCTTTATAGTCGGTCATTTAAGGCTCTTCATTAGCGATGGGCGCTAGGTGCGGCTAGTGCACGGGCGGCGGCGACATCCGCGCTGATCGCCGTTTTCAATGCCTCCAGGGAGGCGAAACGCTGCTCTTCACGCAGCTTCTGGTGGAAAACCACCGTCAAACGCCGGTCATACAGATCGCCGGCAAAATCTAAAAGATGGACTTCAAGGTGGGCCTTGCCATCACCTTGGACCGTGGGCCGAACGCCGATATTGGCGACGCCGGGCCAGGTCTTGCCGTCGATGTCGACGTCGACCAGGTAAACCCCGGTGAACGGCACGCGACGGCGTTTCAGTTGAATATTCGCCGTGGGCGTACCCAGTTGACGGGCCAGTTTCTGGCCATGCAGCACGCGACCGGCAATCCGGTATCGGCGACCGAGCAAACGTTCGGCGAGCGCGAAATCGGCGGCGGCCAACGCGTTGCGCACCTGGGTGCTGCTGACACGAATGCCGTCCAGCTCGACGGTTTGCGCGGCTTCCACGGTAAAACCGTGAACCTGCCCGGCCTGCAACAGGAAATCAAAATCACCGAGACGGTCGCAACCGAAGCGGAAATCGTCACCGACCTCCAGATGCTGCACGCCGAGGCCATCGACCAGGATGGTATCGACGAACTCGCTGGCGCTGAGTTTGCTCAGGCGCTGGTTGAAGGCCAGGCACAAGACCCGGTCGACGCCTTCGGCGGCCAGCAGTTGCAGCTTGTCGCGCAACCGGGCCAGACGCGCCGGCGCGGTCTCCGGGGCAAAGAATTCCCGTGGCTGCGGCTCGAAAATCACCACGCAGCTGGGTACGCCCAACTCGAGCGCACGCTCACGCAGTCGGGCCAGAATAGCCTGGTGACCACGGTGAACACCGTCAAAGTTGCCAATAGTGGCGACGCAGCCCCGATGCTGGGGGCGCAGATTGTGGAGGCCTCGAACCAGCTGCATAACGCGCTTCTTGCTCATAAAGTGGCCGATTATAACCACACCCGACGGCCGACGACAGGCAACACCGTAACCCAAAGTGATCGAGCCGACAAAACTGCCGGCTCGCGCCCGTCTTTCAAGGGTGAAACCTCAGTTCAACGCCTTGCGATTGAAGTCGCGCAGGCGGAAACCAAGCAGCAGCAACATACCGAAATAAGCGACCACGCCGGCAACCACCAACGCGCCCAGGCGCAGGAAGCGCTCCAACATGTGGCCCTGATCCCAAGCGGGCATGAAATGCATGCCGATCAACAGCACCGCCGACATCACCGCCACCGCAACCACAAGCTTGAAACCGAACTTCAACCAGCCCGGCTGCGGTTGATACATCTGCTGTTTGCGCAATTGATAGAACAGCAGCCCGGCATTCAGGCAGGCACCGGCGCTGATCGCCAACGCCAGACCGGCATGGGCCAGCGGACCGATCAGCACCAGGTTGAACAGTTGAGTAACCACCAGGGTGAAGATTGCGATTTTTACCGGCGTACGGATGTTTTGTTGCGCATAAAAGCCCGGCGCCAGCACTTTGATCACGATAATCCCGAGCAGACCGACAGAATAGGCAATCAGCGCCCGCTGCGTCATTTCCGCGTCAAAACCGCTGAACTGGCCGTACTGGAACAGCGAAACCGTCAACGGCTCGGCCAGAATCCCCAGCGCCAGCGCACACGGCAGCACCAGCACGAAGCACAGGCGCAGGCCCCAGTCGAGAATCCGCGAATATTCGTGGCGATCCTTGCTGGCGTAGGTCTTGGCCAAGGTCGGCAGCAGAATCGTGCCCAACGCCACACCCAGCACACCGGACGGCAGTTCCATCAAACGGTCGGCGTAATACATCCACGACACCGAACCCGCCACCAGGAACGAGGCGAAAATGGTGTTGATGATCAGGGAAATCTGGCTGACCGAGACGCCGATGATCGCCGGCAGCATCTGTTTCATCACCCGCCAGACGCCGGTATCACGCAGATTCAGGCGCGGCAGCACCAGCATGCCGATCTTTTTCAGGTGCGGCAGTTGATAGAGCAACTGCGCCAGACCACCAACCAGCACTGCCCAGCCGAGGGCCATGACCGGTGGATCGAAGTACGGCGTCAGGAACAGCGAAAACACGATCATGCTGACGTTGAGCAGGGTCGGCACGAATGCCGGCACCGAGAAACGGTTCCAGGTATTGAGGATCGCACCCGCCAGTGAAGACAGGGAGATCAGCAATATATAGGGGAAGGTCACTCGCAGCAGGTCGGAGGTCAGCTGGAATTTTTCCGGCGTATCGGTGAAACCCGGCGCCGTGGCCCAGATCACCCAGGGCGCGGCGATCATGCCGAGCGCGGTGACCAGCGCCAGCACTAGCGTCAGCAGGCCGGAAACGTAAGCAATAAAGGTGCGAGTTGCCTCTTCGCCCTTCTGGTTTTTATATTCGGCCAGGATCGGCACAAAAGCCTGGGAAAACGCCCCCTCGGCAAAAATCCTGCGCAGCAGATTGGGCAGTTTGAAGGCGATGAAGAAGGCGTCGGTCGCCATTCCGGCGCCGAAGGTACGGGCGATGAGCGTGTCGCGAACAAACCCGAGAATCCGGGAAAGCATCGTGATAGAGCTGACGGCGGCCAACGATTTGAGCAGATTCATTGAAGGAATGTGTGCCTGTCGATAAACAGCAGGCGAATAACGCGCCCACTTGTGCGATACTCCGCGCCGCAACAGCACAGAGCCAAAGCTCGCGAGTTTACAGGTCAAGCGCCGGAAATAAATATCCCGCCTCTTTATACCTACCACTTAGCGGAACGTCTCAAGCGCCCTTGACAAGACATCTCTTCATCGGCATGATTCGCGGCCTATTTTGTTTGCTATTTCCTAAAAAGTCTTTCGAGGAGCTCGACGGTGGCCAACTCACCTTCCGCCAAAAAACGTGCAAAACAGGCTGAGAAGCGTCGCAGCCACAACGCCAGCCTGCGTTCCATGGTTCGTACCTACATCAAGAATGTAGTTAAAGCCATCGACGCAAAAGACGCTGAAAAAGCTCAAGCTGCATACGTTCTGGCTGTGCCAGTTATCGACCGCATGGCCGATAAAGGCATCATCCACAAGAACAAGGCTGCTCGTCATAAGAGCCGCCTGAATGGCCACGTCAAGGCACTGAAAGAAGCTGCCTAATCGACGTAGTCATTAAAAAACCGACCTCAGGGTCGGTTTTTTATTGCCTGCGATTTGCTCTGATTTCAGCAAATCACAGGCAAAAAAAGAGGAGCCAACCGGCTCCTTTTTTTTACGTGCGATTAATGAGTCGACGCCCACGGCAAAATCGGGATCGCCGTCACCGCATTCTGCGGGCTACCCTCGATCAGACGATCGCTGTAGACCAGATACACCAGCGTATTGCGCTTCTTGTCGAGGAATCGCACCACTTGCATGGTCTTGAACACCAGCGAAGTGCGCTCCTTGAACACCTCTTCGCCATCCTTCAACTCACCCTTGAAGTTGATCGGCCCGACCTGACGACAAGCAATGGACGCCTCGGCACGATCCTCTGCCAGACCCAACCCACCCTTCACACCACCCGTCTTGGCGCGCGACAGGTAGCAAGTCACACCTTCAACCTTCGGATCATCGAATGCCTCGACCACGATCCGGTCGTTGGGCCCGACAAATTTGAACACCGTCGACACCTGACCGATTTCCTCGGCCGAGGCCAGCAATGGCAGCGCCACCAACAAGCCCAACAATCCTTTTGCCATGCGCATCGCGTTTTCCTTACACCAGAATCAGGTTGTCACGGTGAACCAGTTCCGGCTCAGCCATGTAACCCAGTAAACCGACAATCGCATCAGACGACTGACCGATGATTTTTTGCGCTTCCAGCGCGCTGTAGTTGGCCAGGCCACGGGCGATCTCACGACCGTCCGGTGCCACGCAAACCACCATTTCGCCGCGACGAAAACTGCCCTGAACCAGTTTGACACCAACCGGCAGCAAGCTTTTGTTACCCTGGGACAACGCGGAAACCGCACCATCATCCAACACCAGCGTGCCACGGGTTTGCAGATGTCCGGCCAGCCACTGCTTGCGCGCCGCGAGCATGCCGCGCTCAGGCGACAGTAACGTACCAATGCGCTCACCCGCCTTCAGACGATCAAGCACGCGCTCCAGACGCCCACCAACAATGATGGTATGCGCCCCGGAACGTGCCGCCAGCCGCGCCGCGCGCAGCTTGGTCTGCATGCCGCCACGACCCAATGCACCACCAGTACCGCCCGCCACCGCATCCAGCGTCGGATCATCGGCGCGCGCTTCGTAAATCAGTTGGGCGTCAGGGTTATTGCGCGGATCGGCGTCGAACATGCCGTCGCGATCCGTCAGGATCACCAGCAGATCGGCCTCGACCAGGTTGGCCACCAGCGCCGCGAGCGTATCGTTGTCGCCGAAACGGATTTCGTCGGTGACCACGGTGTCATTTTCATTGATCACCGGGATGACTTTCAGCTCGACCAGCGCGCGCAAGGTGCTGCGGGCATTCAGGTAGCGCTTGCGGTCGGACAGGTCGTCATGGGTCAGCAGAATCTGCGCAGTGTGCCGACCGTGCTCGGCAAAGCTCGATTCCCAGGCCTGCACCAAGCCCATCTGGCCGATTGCGGCAGCGGCCTGGAGCTCGTGCATCGCGCTGGGTCGAGCGGTCCAGCCCAAGCGACTCATGCCCGCCGCCACTGCCCCGGAGGACACCAGCACCAGCTCGACGCCGGCCTCGTGCAAAGCCACCATCTGCTCGACCCAGACACCCATTGCCGCGCGATCCAGCCCTTTGCCATCCGCCGTCAGCAAAGCGCTGCCGATCTTCACGACCCAACGCTGCGCACCTGTCACCTTGCTCCGCATCATCTTCAACCTTAGCTTGAGGGCAACGCGACCCAGCGCTGCCCGTGACGTTATTCGTGGTTATTCGTGACCAACCGATTTCCAGATACTAAAACGCCGCTCGATTGAGCGGCGCTTAAGTTTACTGCAACGAATCAGTCACGCACGTAAATGATTTCCGGACCGTCTTCGTCATCCACATCTTCTTCGTCCCAGTCATCGTCGCCGATGTCGTGGACCGACTTCACGCCGCTGCGACGCAGGGCACGCTTGTCGTCCAGCGCTTGCAACTGAGCACGGGCTTCGTCTTCGATGCGCTGATCGAGATCGGCCAGTTCTTCCTTGTAGGCCGGGTCATTGGCCAGGCGATCGGCACGATCCTCCAGGTAGCGCATGATGTCGCGCGTCAGGCGCTCGGTACCTTCTTTGGCGATGGCCGAGATCACATAGACCGGACCTTCCCACTGCAGACGCTCGACCACTTCCTTGACCCGCTCCTCGTGCTCTTCTTCGAGGATCTGGTCGCACTTGTTCAGCACCAGCCAGCGATCACGCTCGGCCAGCGACGGGCTGAACTTGATCAGCTCGTTGACGATCACTTCAGCGGCGTCCGGCGCACTGCCGTCGTCCAGCGGCGCCATGTCCACGAGGTGCAGCAACAGACGGGTACGCGCCAGGTGCTTGAGGAAACGAATGCCCAGGCCGGCACCGTCGGAAGCGCCTTCGATCAGACCCGGAATGTCAGCAATGACGAAGCTTTTCCAGCGGTCGACGCTGACCACACCCAGGTTCGGCACCAGCGTGGTGAACGGGTAATCGGCGACTTTCGGCTTGGCAGCCGATACCGAACGGATAAAGGTACTTTTACCGGCGTTCGGCAGGCCCAGCAGGCCAACGTCGGCCAGAACCTTCATTTCCAGTTTCAGGTCGCGCTGCTCGCCCGGCTTGCCCGGCGTGGTCTGGCGCGGCGCACGGTTGGTACTGGATTTGAAACGGGTGTTGCCCAGACCGTGCCAGCCGCCCTGCACCACCATCAGTTTCTGACCGGCCTTGGTCAGGTCGCCGATGACTTCCTGGGTGGCGGAGTCGATCACGGTGGTGCCGACCGGCACGCGCAGGATCAGGTCTTCACCCTTCTTGCCGGTGCAGTCGGTGCTGCCGCCGTTGGAGCCACGCTCGGCATCGAAGTGCCGGGTGTAACGGTAGTCCACCAGGGTGTTGAGGTTTTCGTCGGCCATCATGTAGATGGAACCGCCGTCACCGCCATCACCACCGTTCGGACCGCCGTTTTCAATGAATTTTTCCCGACGGAAACTCATGCAGCCATTGCCGCCGTCGCCAGCCTTTACGCGGATCGATACTTCATCAACAAACTTCATAACCAACGCCTCTCGCCGTACGGACGAGCCGAAAAACAATCAAGACATAAGACTCTTGCAAAAATGAGCGCAGCGACCCCAATCCACGACCTGCATCGCACGCCGGCAGCCCATACAAACAGCTTTGCAAGAGACTCACCCCACAAACGAAAAAGCCCCGTCGCAAGACAGGGCTTCTCCAGCACTCTCGCAGTTAGGCTGCGACAACGCTCACGTAACGACGACCGAAGGCGCCTTTTACTTCAAACTTGATCACGCCTTCGATTTTCGCGAAGAGGGTGTGATCCTTACCCATGCCAACGCCGTAGCCAGCGTGGAATTGGGTGCCGCGCTGACGCACGATGATGTTGCCGGCCTTGATGACCTGGCCGCCATACATCTTCACGCCAAGGCGTTTGGCTTCTGAGTCGCGACCGTTACGGGTACTACCACCAGCTTTTTTGTGTGCCATGAGTTCAATTCTCCTAGTGAGGAATTAGGCTGTAATTAAGCCTGAATACCGGTGATTTTGATCTCGGTGAACCACTGGCGGTGGCCCATACGCTTCATGTGGTGCTTACGGCGACGGAACTTGATGATGCGGACTTTATCGTGACGACCTTGGGAGATCACTTCAGCCTTGACGGTTGCGCCAGCAACAACAGGTGCGCCGATGTTCACGTCGTCGCCGTTGGCGACCAACAGAACGCGGTCAAAAGTCACGGATTCGCCAGTGGCGACTTCCAGTTTTTCGATCTTCAGGTATTCACCTTCAGCGACCTTGTATTGCTTACCGCCGGTAACGATTACTGCGTACATGGTATTTCTCCGATAATCCTGCTCACCCAGCTCTTTATAAGAAGAGGTATTGGCTGGCATGGCTGCATGGGGCTGGAACGGCCCAAGTGCAATTGCGTAAGGCAGGTGCTGCCCAGGAAGTTCAGGGTGCGCGATTGTACGCAAGCCTTCGAAGTCATGCAAGGGGCCGTCCATCGCGCCTTGACAGGCCCGGACGTGGGTCCTAGCATGCCGCGCAACCCTTCTGGAGCACCTGTCGCTGATGCAACCCCAAGCTTTCTACCGCGCGGTGGCGGACGATTTTAGCGCCGTCGACGGCATCATCAAGAAGCAGCTGACTTCCCGAGTGCCGCTGGTATCGAAAATCGGCGATTACATCACGTCGGCCGGCGGCAAACGCCTGCGTCCTTTACTGGTGCTGCTGTGTGGCAAGGCCCTGGGTCGCGAAGGCGACGACATGCGCCTGCTGGCCGCCACCATCGAATTCCTGCACACCGCCACCCTGCTGCATGACGACGTGGTCGACATGTCCGGCATGCGCCGTGGCCGTTCCACCGCCAACGCCATGTGGGGCAACGCCCCGAGCGTACTGGTGGGCGACTTTCTGTACTCGCGCTCGTTCGAGATGATGGTCGAACTGGGCTCGATGCCGGTGATGAAGATCCTGTCCCAGGCCACGCGCATCATCGCCGAAGGCGAAGTGCTGCAGCTGTCCAAGGTTCGCGACGCCAGCACCACCGAAGAAACCTACATGGAAGTGATCCGCGGCAAGACCGCGATGCTGTTCGAGGCTTCGACCCACAGCGCCGCTGCGCTGGCCGGTGCCACCGCCGAGCAGAGCGAAGCCCTGCGCACCTTCGGTGACCACCTGGGCGTGGCGTTCCAACTGGTCGACGACCTGCTCGACTACAAAGGCGACGCCGAAACCCTGGGCAAGAACGTCGGTGACGATCTGGCCGAAGGCAAGCCGACCCTGCCGCTGATCTATACCATGCGCGAAGGCACGCCAGAACAAGCCGCACTGGTACGCCAGGCGATCCAGAAAGGCGGGATCGAAGACCTGGAAAGCATCCGCATTGCCGTGGAAGCGTCCGGTTCGCTGGAATACACCGCGCAACTGGCCCGTGACTACGTGGCCCGTGCGATCAAATGCCTCGACGCACTGCCAGCCAGCGAATACCGCGATGCACTGGTTGAGCTGAGCGAATTCGCGGTCGCCCGCACGCACTGATCAACGCCGCATCATAAAAAACCGCAGCCTCCGTTGGAGCCTGCGGTTTTTTGTTGCCTGCCATCAGCGGCTAAAACCCTATACAATGTGCGACTTTTAGCGATCCCCTCTCCAAGGAGCCTTAGTGAGCACGTTGCCACCCTGCCCGAAATGCAATTCCGAATACACCTATGAAGACGGCACCCAACTGGTGTGCCCGGAGTGCGCCCACGAGTGGTCTGCCGGCGGTGAAGCCGAAGTGGCATCCGACGATGCCGTGAAAAAAGATTCGGTCGGTAACGTCCTGCAGGACGGCGACACCATCACCGTGATCAAGGACCTGAAGGTCAAGGGCACCTCGCTGGTGGTCAAGGTCGGCACCAAGGTCAAGAACATCCGCCTGTGCGATGGCGACCACGACATCGACTGCAAGATCGACGGCATCGGCCCGATGAAACTCAAATCCGAATTCGTCAGAAAAGTCTGATTCTGCTGTCTTCCATCCCGCGCCCGCCGTGGGATGGAGCTTCGCCCTCCCCCGCAATCCCCATCAAATCCTCGCGATAGCCAAACGCCAGCCGTTTTGACCTTACGCAATCTTTACCCGCAAAAAATCACAAACCGCCAATAGGCGCTTGCTATTTGACGAATAAGAATTATTCTCATTGAAACCCTTTCAATGGAGATGAGACCCATGACTTATTTGATCGACGCCTGGCTGGATCGCCCGCACCCGTACCTCAGGATCCTGCATCGGGAAACCGGTGAAGTCTGCGCCGTACTGGAAGAAGAAGCCCTGCACGAGTTGCAGGATCAAGGGGATCTGGACGTCAGCGGCCTGAGTTCCAGCGAGCCCTTGGTGCTCAAGGAGCTGGTGCGCAATCTGTTCCTGTTCTGCTATGCCCGGGCCTTGCGCCCGACCAGTGAACTGCACAACAAGATCGAAGTATGAGATCGGCGGAGAAACCCTGCACAAGCCACGCTTGTGCAGGGTAACGGGATTACAGAACGTCGAGCAGCTCGACGTCGAACACCAGAACGCTGTGCGGCGGGATGCTGCCAACGCCTTGAGCGCCGTAAGCCAGTTCGCTCGGCACGTACAGACGCCATTTGCTGCCGGCATTCATCAGTTGCAGGGCTTCGGTCCAGCCAGCGATAACGCCGCCCACCGGGAATTCAGCCGGCTGGCCACGCTCGTAGGAGCTGTCGAACACAGTGCCGTCGATCAGCGTGCCGTGGTAGTGAGTACGCACGGTGTCTTCACGGGATGGCTTGGCGCCTTCACCTTGAGTCAGCACTTCGAACTGCAGGCCGGAAGCCAGCGTGGTGATGCCTTCTTTCTTGGCGTTTTCAGCCAGGAATGCCAAGCCTTCGCCAGCGGCCGCTTCAGCCTTGGCAGCGGCTTCGGCTTGCATGATCTCGCGGATCACCTTGAAGCTGGCGGACATGGCTTCCTGGCTTACACGGCTTTCCTTACCGGCGAAGGCGTCGGTCAGGCCGGCCAGGATGGCGTCCAGGCTGACACCCGGTGGCGGGTTGTCGCGCAGCTGGTCACCCAGCTGACGGCCGATGCCGTAGCTGACGCGGGTTTCGTCGGTGGACAGATTTACTTCGGACATGACACTGCTCCGCTGTGCGGACGGCCTCAGGACATGCCGTGCGTACACAGCGCGTCCCGGCGCGCCCGGAACCAAAAGGGCGAGCAGACTAGCACAGATGTTCCGGCATTGATCAGGCCCCGGGGGCCTACAGCGCGGATCGCCAGGCCAGCGGCACCTTCAGGCTTTCTTCGCCACTGGCACCAAGACCGCACATTTCATCGTGCACCGAGGTGTGCACCAGGTTGAACGGCAGTACCGGCAAGTTATGCAGCACATCCCGGGCATGTTCAACCGAACGCAGCGTCAGCATTTTCCCCTGCGGATCGCTCAGCGGATACGCCGCACCATGCATCCGGGCCTCCAGCAGATAGATCCCGCCTTCCATGGAGATCAGGTTCAGTTCGTCGACCTTTCTGGCGACGGCAAACGCATTCAACTCTTGCAGGTTCATAAACGCACCTCACGCGGTGGCGAGCCTTGAGACCTACAGGGATAGGCCTTGGCCGATCAAAGCACAAGCCACAAACGACACCGCCCGTCTGTTTCGCAACAGACGGGCGGTTTTGTTACAGCAATCGTCAGCTCATCAGTGCTTGGTGAGCTTGTCCAGATAACCCATGGCAAACGCCGAGATCACGAAGGTCATGTGGATGATCACGTACCACATCAGGTGCTCGGGATCGACGTTCTTGGCATCCATGAAGATCCGCAGCAGGTGGATCGAGGAGATCGCCACGATCGACGCCGCCACTTTCATCTTCAGCGACGAGGAGTCCATGGTGCCCAGCCAGCTGAGCTTCTCTTTGCCTTCATCGATGTTCAGCTCGGACACGAAGTTTTCGTAGCCGGAAATCATCACCATCACCAGCAAGCCGCCAACCAGCGCCATGTCGATCAGCGACAGCAACACCAGAATCAGCTCGGACTCGGCCATGGAGAAGACGTTGGGAATGACATGAAACACTTCCTGGAAGAATTTCAATGCCAGCGCCAGCAGCCCGAGGGACAGCCCGATGTAGATCGGCGCCAGCAGCCAGCGCGTGGCGTACATTGCATTTTCGATAAAGCGTTCCATTGACTCTCACACAAGAAGGGTTGAAATCGGCGGCGAGTATACCAGCCGCCCATGACAGCCAGAAACCGCCCGGAAATCCGCCACCTGCGTGTGTGTGTCAAAGTTTTTCTGCTAGTGTCCAAACCATTGACAGCCCAGCGACAGTGCACAGGAAGACTGGAAATGGATGTGCGATTGCCGATATCGACTGCCGGAATTTGTTTCGCCCTGTTGCTTGGCGGTTGTTCGCCCGGCGATGAAAAACCCGCCGTCAGTCTCGAAGAAAAGACTGCGCAGTTCGAGCAGTCGCTGGACGCCATCACCGACCCCAAACTCAAGGACGCCGTAACCGAACTCGGCGGCTCGCTGTTGTTGCTCGAACGCGCGCAACAGAAGCTCGACAACAAACCGCCCCGCACCGAATACGGCGAAGACGCCCTCGGCGTACTCCGGCATTACCCGACACCCCAGGCGCTGGTCGACACGTTCATCAATGGCCTGTTCGTGCTGCACAAGGATTCCAGCTCCGATTACCTCACCGATCTGCAACCGGTGTTCCCCTTCGTGCTCAACATCCCCGGCGGCTTTCTGTTCCCCCATGGCGTGGAGTGGCACTCGGTCACCCTGAGCAACAAACGGGTGATCGCCTATCAGCCGGAATGGTCGGAAACCGATCCGGGCATTCAGTTGAGTCCGTCCAGCTCCAACGTCACCAACCCCGATGACCTGACCGTCACCTACCCGTTCATCGAAGGGCTGAATGTCGACAAGAAGAACCTGCCGCGTCCGGTCAGCCTGCAAGGCCAGGTGGAAGTCATCGCCCCGAAACGCCTGCACAGTTTCAATCTGGATAAAAAGGACGTCGGCCAGACCCGCTCCGACGGCAATCTCAGCGTAACCCTGCTGAAACTGGACACGCACTACGCCGAACTCGAGTTCAGCAACCAGCTGCCGCTCGCCCCGGAAGTCGCCAACATCCGACTCAATCCGTTGATCGTCCAGGCCCGCGACTCGACGGGCCAGTATCTGGTGCGTGCCGGCGCCATCAACGAAAATCCCGAGCAGGTGGCGTTCTATCAAAAACAGCTGGCGTACCTGCAACAGCAAAAAGCCTGGAGCGAGACGCTCGAAAAGAAGCTGGACGATGAACAACAGGCCTTTGAACAGCAGCATCCGCGCCACTACAACAAGGTGTACTTCAACGGCCCGATCGACAGCCTCGAAGTCAGCCTGCTGGATTTTTCCGAAGCGACCGTCACCCGCAAAGCTCTGGATCTGCCCGTGCGCGAATTCGATCCGCACACCACGGAAAAAACCGTTCAGCCGCTCGACCTGCCGATCACTGTCTACGACGATCAGGCGCCCGAATGGCTCAAAGGCGCGTCCCTGACTGAAGAACAGCTGAAAAGCGGCGTTCATATCCGCCAGTCGGTTGAAGAGCCGAGCGCCGCGCGCATCGAATTCGACCACCGCAAAACCTTCAACGATGAAATGCTCGGCGACGACTTCAGCCCCGGCGAAAGCCCGGTGACGTTCTTCACGGAAAAGCACAACGGCAAACTCGACGAGCCGATCGAACTGCCGCCCGAGGCGTATCAGGTCGATCCACTACAGGCGACCATCACCTACGACCTGAACCTGTTCCCGGAAACCCCGGCGATTGCCGTCGGCTCGATGCCCTTGTTCCTGGCCACGGTGGACAAACAGGTTTATGAAGCCAAGGCCCTGCCCAAGGGTCTGGAAATCAGGAACAACGCGTTGGTGGTGGATTTGAAGCGATACCCGGCCAACGAATGGCGATTCTTCGTCAAGGACGACAGCGGTCATTACCTGAAGCAGATTCTGTCGGTCAGCCACGACGCGAGCGCCGAAGGGCCGGCGTTATTCGGCGTGCATTATTTCTACGGCCGTCCGACGCGCGTGGAAACCTACCAGCGAACCGACCTCGCCACCGTGCAATACGGCTTTGAGGTCAAACTCGACAAAGCGCAGACCCAGGGCGCTGCACCCTGATCGACACTGATGATCGGCACTCTAGTGATCGAAAGTGCCGATGCTGCGTCCGCGTCCACCGTTGATCTGCCGCAACTGCGCCTGCAGATGCAACGACCAGATCTGTGGATCATTGGCCAGCTCATAGCCATGCATCGTCAGGCTTTCAACGATGGTGTCGAGAATCGACTCGGCGGCGATCGGCCCGTGAAACGGGCCCTGGGCCTTGATGGCGGAAGGTTGTTCACCGGCCATGCCGGCGGCGAAGAGCAACGTCCACATGCCGTTATCGCCGGCCAACGGCTTGATGGCGCATTCGATACGGGTCACGAGACCCAGGCATTGACGGGTAAGACAGAGGTTGCGCGACATGGCGGCGACCCTCGGTAAAGCCGGTGTTCAGCCCTTGCTGAAGAGCTGTTTCGATCCAGTGATACTGTCGATGTCCTTGAGCAGAGAATAGAAGAAAAGTCCGGCGCGCAAGCCGCACAGAACCAGAAGGCGCCGAATGGTCATTGTGTGAATATTGACGCCAGAGTGATGGCACTTTTGCCGACGTTCGCGACAAAACAAAAACGGGAGCCAAGGCTCCCGTTTTTTGACTGCCGCTGACTCAGGCCGGCTTGGCCTCCGCCAGCGCCTCCTGCGCCAGTTCCTTCTCGGCCTCTTTCAGATCCTCTTCGCTGATCATCTCGGCAATCACCCGCAGGCGCTCCACTACCCGCGCGTTGACGCTGCCTTCCGGGAATTCGCCCTCTTCGTTCGGCTCACCGGCCGGCTCGCCCACCAGCAGGCTCAACGCTTCGTCGGCCTGACGCACCGCGTAAACGTGGAACTGCCCGGCACGCACCGCCGCCAGTACTTTCTCATCGAGCATCAAGGTGGCGACGTTGGCCTGCGGAATGATCGCGCCCTGTTCGCCCGTCAGCCCGCGTGCTTCGCAGAGACGGAAGAAGCCTTCGATCTTCTCGTTGACCCCGCCCACCGCCTGCACTTCACCGAACTGGTTGATCGAGCCGGTGATCGCGAAGCACTGCTTGAGCGGGGTTTTCGACAACGCCGAAATCAGCGTGCACGCCTCGCCCAGCGACGCACTGTCGCCATCGACGTAGCCGTAGGATTGCTCGAGCGCGATGCTCGCGGAAATCGCCAGCGGGAATTCCTGGGCGTAACGGCTGCCCAGATACCCGGTGAGGATCATCACGCCCTTGGAGTGAATCGGCTGGCCAAGGTTGACCTCGCGCTCGATGTCGACGATGCCGCTGCCGCCCGGGTACACCGTGGCGGAAATCCGCGCCGGCACACCAAACGCCGAGTCGCCGACTTCGAGCACGGTCAGCCCGTTGCACTTGCCGACTGCGGCGCCGTCGGTGTCGATCAGAATGATCCCCGCCAGCATGTCATCGAGAATCCGCGCCGACACCCGACCGGTACGAGTAGCCTTGGCCTTCAGGGCACGCTCGATGTGGCCGGCGTCGGTCATTTCATCATTGGCCAGATGCCGGATGAAATCCGCCTCGCTGACCAGCTGGAACAGATCGCCGATCCGCGCCGACAAACGCCCCTGGTGTTCGGCCAGACGCGCACTGTAAGTCGCCAGACGCGCCACCGCGTCGGCGGTCAGCGGCGCCATGCCTTCTTCCGAAGTACGGGTTTTCAGCAACTGGGCGAACTGCTCCAGGCTTTCGTCGACCATCGGGATGTCTTCGTCGAAGTCCACCAGAACGCGGAACATCTCCTGGAAGTCCGGATCGAGGTCCTGCAACGTGTAATACAGCTGACGGGCGCCGATGATGATCACTTTGACCTGCAACGGAATGTGCTGCGGGTTGAGCGTCACGGTGGCGAAACGGCCCATCTCGCCCAGCGGCGATTCCATCTTCAGCTTGCGCGATTGCAGGGCGCGCTTCAGCGCATCCCATACGAATGGCTCGCCGAGCATTTTTTCCGCTTCAAGAATCAGGAAACCGCCGTTGGCGCGGTGCAGTGCACCCGGACGCAACTGGCGATAGGTGGTGTAGAGCGCGCCCTGATCGGTGGTGTACTCGATACGGCCGAACAGGTTTTCGTAGGTCGGATGCGGCTCGAACACCACCGGCGCACCGCCGCTGGCTGGATGACCAACCACCAGACTCGGGGCGTATTGCTCTTCCAGCAGCTTGCGGGCGACGGCGTCGGTCTTGCTGTCATCGACCAGTTGCTCGACCACGGTTTTCAGCAGATAGACCTGCATCGCTTGCAGGTAACCGCAGACGGCAGCGTTTTCCGCGTACTTCTCCGACAGCGGTGCGAGCAAGGGCTGCAAGGCCAGGGTGATGGTTTCTTCGTTGAGCTGACGCAGTTGGTTGCTCGACTCGCGCTTCCACTGCGGCAGGCTGGCGAGTTCTTCGTTCAGGCGTTCTTCGAGGCCGGAAATATCGTCGTGAAAGCGTTCGCGCTCGGCTTCCGGCAACTGGGCGAATTCGGCTTCGTCCAGCGCCTTGCCTTCAAGCATCGGGGTGAAGGCGATGTTGCTGCTGTCGCGGTACAGGGCGACGTCTTTTTCCAGGGCCAGACGTTCGATGACGTCCAGCGCCTTGTCGTAGCGCTGGTTGAAGGCGCGGTCGATGGCGCTCTTCTTCTGCTGGTAGGACGGGTGTTCGAACACCGCAGGAAAGGTCGCCAGCAGGTTATCGATCAGGCCGTTGATATCGCCGATGAAGGCACCCGCGCTGCCCGACGGCAATTCCAGGGCGCGGGGCTCGCGCGGCTCATCGAAATTGTTGACGTAGACCCAGTCCGCCGGGGTCTGCAGGCGTTTGCCTTCGGCCTTCAGGTAGCGTTTGACGAACGAGAAACGGCCGGTGCCGGGCTCGCCCATGACGAACACGTTGTAACCGGGGCGTGGCATGGCCACACCGAACTGCAAGGCTTCGACCGCACGTTCCTGGCCGAGCACACCGCGAAAGGGCTCCAGATCATTGGTGGTAGTGAAGCTGAACTGTTCAGCGGAAAACGGACGGGTCAGCGCTTCGGGCGCTAGACGCAAGCTGGCAGCAACAGGATCAGGCATCGGGCTTCCTTAACAATCAGGCGGGGCAGATAGCGGCATTCTGGCGCTGCCCGAGCCCCACTGGCAAGGCGCGCCACACGACAAAGCATAGACAACCGGCCAACCATGACCCAGCCCCAGTGAAACCGGGGTTATCACCAAATCTTTTGTAAAAAATCACGGAACCCCGGGAACGTGCCTAAACTCCAAACTGCGCGGCTGGAACTAATACCGGCCCACTGGCTTCGTTTTGATCTGTTTCGTACAGAGCTTGGGGGGCCAGAACCCTGTCCATTGGTATGCACATAAAGAGAACAAAGCTATGAAACGGATTCTTCTCGGTACTCTCTTCACCGCTGTATCCATCAACGCAATGGCGCAAGCTCCAGGCGGCCCGGATTGCGGTTGGGGCAACATGCTGTTCGAAGGTCAGCGTGGCACTCCGGCTCACTTCCTGGCATCCACCACCAACGGCACCTCCGGCAACGCCACGTTCGGCATGACGTCCGGCACCAACGGTTGCTCCACCAACGCTTCGCTGACCTATGGCGGCAAATCCTGGTTTGCCATGAATGGCATGATGAACGAGCTGTCCGAAGACATGGCAAAAGGCAACGGCGAAGCGCTGACGACCTATGCCGTGGTACTGGGCGTGGCGCCGGAAGACCGTGCGCACTTCGCCGCCGTCACTCACGAGCACTTCCAGCAGATCTTCAGCAAGGCTGACGTGACCGCTGAAGACGTGCATACCAACACCCTGGCCGTTCTGAAGGCAGACCCACGTCTGGCCAAGTACGCGACTCAGGCTTAAGCTCGACCCACCCGCTTCTTTCGGGAAGCGGGTTTTATTTTTTCGGCCCGCCCTCCTTGGGTCTTTGTTTCTTTCGACTTAAGTTGCCATTTATGCTCAAACGCCTTGCCTGGTTGGCGCTGTGTGTCTGCGCCCCGCTGTCCGCCGCGCCTCACATCGACCCTCAACGTTTGCAGCAACTGGCCAACGACCGCTTCTGGATTTCCCTCGGTCATTACGAAACCGCCAAGCTCGGTGGCTGGCGCAGCTATGTCAGCGACAAAAAATTCTTTCTTGCCCCCGATGGCAACGACCACCCCGACCACGAACTGGCCGCCACCGTGCAAGCGCTGTACGCCCCGGCCAGTCTCGGTGAGCAACACGCCCAGTGCGTTTACCCGGCACGCACCCGCTGGTTGAAAGATCAACTCAACCTGACCGGCTTGCCGACGCCGGACTGCGCCGAATTCAAGAAGTGGTTCAAGGACGTCTCGCCCCACAGCGCGGTGATGATTTTCCCGGCGGCCTACCTCAACAGCCCGTCGTCGATGTTCGGCCACACCCTGCTGCGCATCGACCAGGCTGACGTGCAAAGCGACAAGACTTCTCTGCTCAGCTACGCGATCAACTTCGGCGCCTACATCGAAGGTTCGGACAACAGCATCCTGTACGCCTGGAAAGGCCTGATGGGCGGGTATCCGGGGCTGTTCGCGCTGGTGCCCTATCAGGAAAAACTCTCGGAATACCGCAGCCTGGAAAACCGCGATCTGTGGGAATACCGGCTCAATCTGACGCAAGCCGAAACCGCGCGAATGGTCGAGCATGTGTGGGAGCTGAAGCAGATCCAGTTCGATTACTTCTTCTTCGATGAAAACTGCTCCTATCGCCTGCTGGAACTGTTGCAGGTGGCGCGCCCGAGCCTGCGCCTGACCGAGCAATTCCCGCTGACGGCGATCCCCACCGACACCGTCAAAGCGGTGAAGGAAGCCGGGCTGGTCGAGCACATCGAATATCGTCCGTCCCGCGAGCGCGAACTGCTCAGCCGTGCCGAGCCCCTGAGCGGCGAAGAACAGGACTGGGTGCTGAAAGTCAGCGCCGACCAGCAGCAATTGCAGGATCCAGCCTTCCAGGCCCTGCCCCGGGATCGCCAGGCGCTGATTGTTGACGCGGCGTATCGGCTGGAGCGCTACCGCGCCAACGGCCAGGAGCGTGATCCACAGCGAGCGCAACGCAGTTTCGAATTGCTGCGAGCGATCAACAAGAACCCGGCGCCGGAGCTGCAAATTCCCCAACCGGGCCTGCCCGAGGACGGCCATGAATCGCGCACCTGGCAGGCCGGTCTCGGCACTCGGGGTGACCGCGCGTTCGGCGAGTACGGCTTGCGCATGGCCTATCACGACCTCAACGACAACGCCGAGAGTTTCCCCCTCGGTGCGCAGATCGAAATCCTGCAGATGAAGCTGCGCCAGTACGAAGGTAATCACTGGCAATTCCAGCAACTGGATCTGGCGAGCATCCGCTCGCTGACGCCGCGCAACGCGCTGTTGCAGCCGTTGTCGTGGCAAGTCACCGGTGGTCTTGAACGGGTTCCGGGCAAGCACGATGACGAGACGCTGGTCAGCCACGTCAACGGTGGCGGCGGCGGAACCTGGGCGTTGGGTGACGATGTGCTGGGTTTTGCCCTCGGCACGGTGCGCGTTGAACACAATAATGATTTCGCCGAGTTCGTTTCCCCCGCAGGCGGTTTCAATACCGGCGTACTGTGGAAAAACCCGTTGGGCAATCTCAGCCTGGAGGCCAAAGGCGATTACTTCTTCAACGGTGAAGTGCGCCGTAGCCTGAGCCTGAATCAGCAGTGGGAATTGTCGCGCAACCTCGGCCTGCGCCTGAGCGCCCAGCGTGAGTTCAGCCATCTGGCCACGCCGGAGACCGAAGTGATGCTGGAAGTGAAGTGGTATCACTACTGAGGTTTTGATCTTTCTTTCACGACCCATCGACGAATCCGCTTCTAGACTTTCCTTATCAGCCGTTTGACGGCCCGGGAGAGTGTGATGTGGCGGTGTGTGTGTTTTGCGGGCGTGTTGCTGTTGCTGGGTGGCTGTCAGAGCACCCACGAAGATCTGATTGCCAAGGGTTATCCACCGGCGTTCGCCGACGGTTTCGATGACGGTTGCATCAGCGGTCGTCAGGCGGCCGGCTCGATCAGCGGCGAGTTTCGCAAGAACGTGCCGCGTTATCTCAAGGACAAGCAATACGCCGAAGGCTGGAGCGACGGCTTCCGCCAGTGTCAGGCGATGCTGGAAAACAAGGACCGCGAACAGTATCGCAACGAGCACTGGGACGAACGCGAGCGCGCCTGGCAGCAGGAGAAGGATCAGGGCGCCGCGCGGGCTTATCGTTCGCCGTAGGTCGCTTCCAGACATCCAGCGAAACCTTTTGCCTGCGACCATGGCCCAACGGCTATAACAGGAGCCCACCATGAGTCGCGCTTTCGTCAACGAAGACAATGCCGCTGCGCAAGCCGATCAGCCGGTCGAACGGCAGGTCAGCACACAGCCCAATTACGTCACGCCGCAAGGGCTTGCCCAATTGCAGGCAAAAGTCGCCGAGCTGCAAAGCCTGCACGCCGAGCAGTCGGCCAAGGGCGAACAGGCTGACAAACAGCGGCTGGCCGATCTCGAACGGGATTTGCGATATTTCAATCAACGGGTCGGCAGCGCTCAGGTCGCACCGACCCCGACATCTACCGACAAGGTGCAGATCGGCAGCTGGGTGACCTACGCCGACGAACACGACACCGAGCACCGGGTGCAACTGGTCGGTGAAGACCAGGCCGATGCGGCCAACGGCCTGATCAACTGGGCCTCACCGCTGGGCCGTGCGCTGCTTGGCGCGCGGCTCAACGATGAAGTGCTGTGGCAGCGCCCGGCAGGCGATCAACTGATCGAAGTGATCCGCATCGAGCGCTCTTGAACCCGGTTGCTTAAACCACGCCTTGGGCGAGCATCGCGTCGGCGACTTTGACGAAGCCGGCGATGTTCGCGCCTTTGACGTAGTTGATCCGGCCGTTTTCCTCGCCGTAGTGCACACAGGCGTGGTGGATCGACTGCATGATCCCGTGCAACTTGCTGTCCACTTCGCCCCCGGTCCACAGCAGGCGCATGGCGTTCTGCGACATCTCCAGCCCACTGACCGCTACGCCACCCGCATTCGAGGCCTTGCCCGGCGCAAACAGAATACCGGCCTCGATAAAGATATCCACAGCCTCGAGGGTGGTCGGCATGTTCGCGCCTTCGGCCACACAGAAGCAGCCGTTGCGCAGCAAGGTGCGGGCGGATTCGGCGTCGAGCTCGTTCTGGGTCGCGCATGGCAGCGCGATGTCGCACGGCAACGACCATGGCAATTGACCGGCGCGGAATTCCAGGCCGAATGCTGCCGCCAATTCGCTGATCCGCCCGCGCTTGACGTTCTTAAGTTCCAGCAGCGCCAGCCACTGTTCTTCGCTCAGGCCCGCCTCGCAATACAGCGTGCCTTCGGAGTCGGACAGGGAAATCACTTTGCCGCCCAGGTCCATCACCTTGCGGGCTGCGTATTGCGCGACGTTGCCGGAACCGGAGATCGCCACACGCTTGCCTTCGACGGTCTGCTCGCGGCGCTTGAGCATTTCTTCAGCGAAATACACGCAACCGAAACCAGTGGCTTCCGGACGAATCAGGCTGCCGCCGTAGGTCATGCCCTTGCCGGTCAGCACGCTGGTGAACTGGTTGCTCAGGCGCTTGTACTGGCCGAACAGGAAACCGATTTCCCGGGCGCCGACACCGATATCACCGGCCGGCACGTCCACGTCGGCACCGATGTGCCGGTACAGTTCGCTCATGAATGCCTGGCAGAAACGCATGACTTCGGCGTCGCTCTTGCCCTTCGGATCGAAGTCCGAGCCACCCTTGCCGCCGCCCATGGGCAATGAGGTGAGGGAGTTCTTGAAGGTCTGTTCGAAGGCGAGGAATTTCAGCACGCCCATGTTCACCGAAGGATGGAAGCGCAAACCGCCCTTGTATGGGCCGATAGCGCTGTTCATCTGGATGCGGAAACCGCGATTGACCTGGACCTTGCCCTGATCGTCGACCCACGACACCCGGAACACCACCGCCCGCTCCGGCTCGCAGATGCGCTCCAGAATTCCCGAGGTCAGATAGTGCGGATTGGCTTCGAGAAACGGCCACAGGCTGCGCAGGACTTCTTCGACGGCCTGGTGGAATTCGGGTTGATCCGGATCGCGTTTTTTCAGACGGGCGAGGAAGGATTCGACGGATTCGATCATGGGAAAATTCTCGGCAGATTTGTTGTCGTTGGAAGCGATTGAGCCGGACTGTAACAAACGACATGTACACAGCAACAGACAAAAATGTCGCATTTATGAAAACAAATAGTACACAAGGTATAAAACAGTCTGCATTGCAGGCAAAAAAAAGCGGAGCCCGAAGGCTCCGCTTTTTCATGCAACCAACCCGTAATCAGGCCAGTTTCTTGTGGCGTACCCGGTGTGGCTGGGCCGCTGCTTCGCCGAGGCGCTTTTTGCGATCGGCTTCGTACTCGGTGTAGTTGCCTTCGAAGAACACCGCTTGCGAGTCGTCTTCGTACGCCAGGATGTGAGTTGCGACGCGGTCAAGGAACCACCGATCGTGAGAGATCACAATGGCGGCGCCCGGGAAGTCCAGCAGGGCTTCTTCCAGGGAACGCAGGGTTTCAACGTCGAGGTCGTTGGACGGTTCGTCGAGCAGCAGGACGTTGCCGCCCTCCTTCAGGGTCAGCGCCAGGTGCAGACGACCGCGCTCACCACCGGACAGGTCCTTGACGAACTTCTGCTGATCGCCGCCCTTGAAGTTGAAGCGACCGACGTAGGTACGCGACGGGATCTCGTAGTTGCCGATGCGGATCTGGTCGGAACCGTCGGAGATCTGCTGGAACACGGTCTTGCTGCCGTCCAGATCTTCGCGGCTCTGATCCACGCAGGCCAGTTGTACGGTTTCGCCGATTTCGATGCTGCCGGAGTCCGGGGTTTCCTTGCCCATCAGCATGCGGAACAGGGTCGACTTACCGGCACCGTTACCGCCGATCACGCCGACGATGGCGCCTTTCGGCATGGAGAACGACAGATTGTCGATCAGCACGCGATCGCCGTAGCCCTTGGTGACGTTCTTGAATTCGATGACCTTGTCGCCCAGGCGCGGACCGGCCGGGATGTAGATCTCGTTGGTTTCCGAACGCTTCTGGAATTCCTGCGACTGCATTTCTTCGAAGCGTTGCAGACGTGCCTTGGATTTCGACTGGCGGGCCTTGGCGCCTTTGCGCACCCACTCCAGTTCTTCCTTCATGGCTTTTTCGTGAGCCGATTGCTGCTTGGATTCCTGGGCCAGACGATCGGACTTGGCTTCCAGCCAACCCGAGTAGTTGCCCTCGTAAGGAATGCCCGCGCCGCGGTCGAGTTCCAGAATCCAGCCGGCGACGTTGTCCAGGAAGTAACGGTCGTGCGTGATCGCTACCACAGTGCCCGGGAAGTCGTGCAGGAAGTGTTCGAGCCACGCAACGGAGTCGGCGTCCAGGTGGTTGGTCGGTTCGTCGAGCAGCAGCATGTCCGGGGCGGACAGCAGCAGACGACACAGGGCCACACGACGTTTTTCACCACCGGACAGGTGCTCGACCTTGGCGTCCCAGGCCGGCAGACGCAGCGCATCGGCGGCGACTTCCAGCTGGCGCTCCAGGTTGTGACCGTCGCTGGCCTGCAGGATCGCTTCGAGCTTGGCCTGTTCGGCGGCCAGCTTGTCGAAGTCGGCATCCGGGTCGGCGTAAGCGGCGTAGACCTCGTCCAGACGCGCTTGCGCATCCTTGATCACGCTGACCGCTTCCTCGACCACTTCACGCACGGTCTTGGTCGGATCCAGTTGCGGCTCTTGCGGCAGGTAACCGATGTTCAGTTCCGGCATCGGGCGCGCTTCGCCCTCGAACTCGGTGTCGACGCCGGCCATGATTTTCAGCAGCGTGGATTTACCCGAACCGTTGAGGCCGAGTACGCCGATCTTGGCGCCGGGGAAGAAAGACAGCGAAATGTTTTTCAGGATTTCCCGCTTCGGCGGAACAACTTTGCCCAGCCGATGCATGGTGAAGACGTATTGAGCCATGGAGAACCTTGGGTCAGTGACAGATGAATGATTGGAGCGCAGGCGATGCCCGGCCAGACCGATGCGCGTCGTTCACTTGATGGTCATCAATGCGTGCGCGCTGAAAAAGTCTGAGTCTAGGAGCTGGAACGCTCCCGCGTAACCGGCAAAGCTACCTGAATGACCGGTGGCAGTCCAGCCGAGTGGGGCTGGCACTTCGCCACAACTCAAGGCATGCTAGCCGCCCTTGGGCGTCCGGCTTATAGTGCACGTCGCGCCAGTCCAGCCAGACCGCAGGATTACAGCTTGTCCAACGTCACTCCGCCAGCCTCTGTGAGCAGCACCCAACCGGCGCCCGGCTCGTCCCTGCGCGGAACATTGAAAGGCGCGCTGGCGACGCTGGTGCTTTTGCTGCTGGCGCTGCTGTTCTGGCAGCTGCTCGATCAACTGCGTGAAACCCAGAAAAACCAGCGTCAGTACACCATCGACTACACCGCTGACCTCGCCGCACAGGTCAGCCTGAACATGGCGTTGAACGCGCAGATCGCCCTCAACCTGCTACCGATCGTCGAACAACCGCAGTCGGCCGACGAACAGCAGGCGCTGCTGCGCAAACTTCAGAAGTCGCTGCCCGACCTGCGCAGCCTGGCCCTGCTCAGCCCCTCCGGAAAAATCCTCAGCGACAGCGCGACTGACAGCCAAGACGCCGATTACCTCAGCGATCTGGTACGCCGCAGCCGCGCTCAGGCGCATTATTTCAGCAATGACGACGACGGCTCGGTGGTGCATCTGCTGTTGCATCAGGCCAGTGGCAGCACTCGCGGTTACTGGGCACTGCGGCTGACACCCACCTTCTTTAAAGCACTGACCAAACAAGGCGAAACCGGTATCCGTCCCCTGTGGCTGGTGGAAAATCGCATCAACCATCAGATCATCAGCCGCGACGAAGCGATGCCCATCGGCAGCACCAGCGTCCTGACCCCGGACGATCTGGCCAACAGCGTGCTGACCGTGCCGCTGAGCAGCAGCGACTGGCAACTGCGTGGCCTGTTCGACCGTCAACATGTGCTCGAACAACTGCTGCCGGCGTTCATCGGCAAATGCCTGTTGGGCCTGGCGCTCTCGCTGCTGCCGTTCATCGCGCTGCTCAATATGCGCCGCCGTCAGCGTCAGGTGCATGAAGGGCGTCGGCGTTATCAGGATATTTTCGAAGGCACCGGCGTGGCGTTGTGCGTGCTGGATCTTTCGGGGCTCAAGCTGATTTTCGAGAAAGCCCAGATCCAGACCAGCGACCAGCTCAAGGCCTGGCTCGACCAGCCGGCGCAGCGCCAGCAATTGCTCCACGAACTGCGGGTCACCGAGGTCAACCAGGTCGCGCTGCAACTGCTCAATGTCAATTCCTGCGATCACGCCTGGCAACTGTTGATCGACGGTCAGCCGCACAGTCAGTGCGCCATCGGCAATCAGGTGCTCGACGCCGTGCTCCAGCAGCAAAAGCAGCTGGAACTGGAAATCAAACTCCCGGACATCAATGGCCGCGACCAGCACCTGTGGCTGGTGCTGCGCCTGCCGCAGGAACAGCACGACTACAAGGCCGTGATCCTGAGCATCAACGACATCACCAGCCGCAAGCTGATCGAACTGTCGCTGCTGGAGCGCGAAGGTTTCTGGTCGGACGTGGTGCGTACCGTGCCGGATCACCTGTATGTGCAGGACGTGATCAGCCAGCGGATGATCTTCAGCAACCACCACCTCGGCCAGACCCTCGGTTACAACCGCACCGAACTGCATCAGATGGGCGAGTACTTCTGGGAAATCCTCCTGCACCCGGAAGACGCCGACTATTACCATCGCTCGCGGCAGATGCAGCGTCACGCTGGTTACAGCCAGTTGTTGCAATGTCAGCTGCGCTTCCGTCATCGCGACGGCAAGTGGCGGCGCTTCGACATTCGCGAACAGGCGCTGGCCCGGGACAAGCACGATCAGGTCACGCGGATCATCGGCGTGGCCAAGGACATCACCGAGCAGATCGAAGCCAGCGAATCGTTGCGCGACAGCGAACAACGCTACCGGATGCTCGCCGAAAGCATCAGCGACGTAATCTTCTCCACCGACAGCAAGCTCTCGCTGAACTACGTCAGCCCGTCGGTGCAAGCGGTGCTGGGTTATGACGCCGAATGGATTTTCCAGAACGGCTGGCAGTCGACCATCGCCAACCCGCAGCAACTGAGCGGCATCTATCACCTGATGGATCGCGTCAGCAAAGCTCTGGGCAAACCCGAGCAACTGGTGATTTTGCGCAGCCAGGTGCAGACCCAGATGTTCCTGTTCGACTGCCTGCGCGCCGACGGTCGCAAGATCCCGATCGAACTGCGTCTGGTGCTGGTGTGGGACGAACATGGCGCCTTCGAAGGCGTGCTCGGGGTCGGTCGCGATATTAGCCAGCAGCGCCGTGCGGAGAAAGACCTGCGCATGGCGGCCACGGTATTCGAGCACTCGACTTCGGCGATCCTGATCACCGACCCGGCCGGTTACATTGTCCAGGCCAACGAGGCGTTCAGCCGGGTCAGCGGCTACGCGGTGAGCGAAGTGCTCGACCAGTTGCCGAACATGCTGACCGTCGACGAACAGCAGGACGCGCACCTGCGCTACGTGCTCAAGCAGTTGCATCAGCACAGCACCTGGGAAGGTGAAGTCTGGCTCAAGCGCCGCAACGGCGAGCATTACCCTGCATGGGTCGGCATCACCGCCGTGCTCGATGACGAGGGCGATCTGGCCAGTTACGTGTGCTTCTTCAGTGACATCAGCGAGCGCAAGGCCAGCGAGCAGCGGATTCACCGCCTCGCCTACTACGACGCCCTGACTCACCTGCCGAACCGCACGCTGTTCCAGGATCGCCTGCACACCGCGCTGCAATCGGCCGAACGGCAGAAGTCGTGGGTGGTGCTGATGTTCCTCGACCTCGACCGATTCAAACCGATCAACGACTCCCTCGGTCACGCCGCCGGCGACCGCATGCTCAAGGACATGGCCACGCGCTTGCTGGCCTGCGTCGACGATGACGACACCGTGGCGCGGATGGGCGGCGACGAATTCACCCTGTTGCTGCAACACCGCTCCAGCCGCGAAATGGCACTGAACCGTGCGATCCACGTGGCCGAGCAGATCCTTGCCAGTCTGGTGCGACCGTTCGTGCTCGAAGGCCGCGAGTTCTTCGTCACCGCCAGTATCGGCATCGCCCTGAGCCCGCAGGACGGCAACGAACTCAGCCAGCTGATGAAGAACGCCGACACCGCGATGTACCACGCCAAGGAGCGCGGCAAGAACAACTTCCAGTTCTATCAGGCCGACATGAACGCCAGTGCGCTGGAGCGTCTGGAGCTGGAAAGCGATCTGCGCCACGCGCTGGAGCAGAACGAATTCGTGCTGTATTACCAGCCGCAGTTCAGCGGCGACGGCAAACGCCTGACCGGCGCCGAAGCCCTGCTGCGCTGGCGTCATCCGCGTCGCGGGCTGGTGCCGCCGGGGGATTTCATCCCGGTGCTCGAAGAACTCGGGCTGGTGGTGGACGTCGGCGACTGGGTGATCAGCGAGGCCTGCCGTCAGCTGAAGACCTGGCACCAGAGTCGCGTGCGCGTGCCGAAGGTCTCGGTGAACATTTCCGCCCGGCAGTTCTCCGATGGCCAGCTCGGCACGCGGATCGCCACCATCCTCAAGGAAACCGGCCTGCCGCCGGCGTGCCTGGAGCTGGAGCTGACCGAAAGTATTCTGATGCGCGAAGTCAGCGAGGCGATGCAGATCCTTGCCGGCCTGAAGAACCTCGGCCTGAGCATCGCGGTCGACGACTTCGGCACCGGTTACTCGTCGCTGAACTACCTCAAGCAATTCCCGATCGATGTGCTGAAAATCGACCGCACTTTCGTCGACGGCCTGCCGTCCGGCGAGCAGGACGCGCAGATCGCCCGGGCAATCATCGCCATGGCCCACAGCCTGAATCTGGCGGTGATCGCCGAGGGCGTGGAAACCCATGAGCAACTGGACTTCCTGCGCGAGCATGGTTGCGACGAGGTTCAGGGTTATCTGTTCGGGCGGCCGATGCCGGCGGGACGGTTCGAGGCGCAGTTCAGCAATGATGCGCTGTTCATGTTCGACTGAAGACCAGCGGCGTGATCTTCGCGAGCAAGCTCGCTTCCACAGGGATTGATGTCGATCACAAAATCGCGGGGCGGCCTCGGTTATTGTGCGAACCGGCTGGTCAACGAAGGCCGGCACGGACGCCACATATCTGGTCATGAACGCCACTTGTCTGCGACATGATGTCGTTTCATATGCCATCCAAAACCCGATGGGTTAGAATGCCCCCCTTTTCTGCCCCCGATCCTTGAGGACCGCCATGTTCAGCCGTGATTTGACTATTGCCAAGTACGACGCCGATCTTTTTGCCGCCATGGAGCAAGAAGCCCAGCGCCAGGAAGAACACATCGAGCTGATCGCTTCGGAGAACTACACCAGCCCAGCGGTGATGGAAGCTCAAGGCTCGGTACTGACCAACAAGTACGCCGAAGGCTACCCGGGCAAGCGCTACTACGGTGGTTGCGAGTACGTCGACGTCGTTGAGCAACTGGCCATCGACCGCGCCAAGGAACTGTTCGGCGCCGACTACGCCAACGTTCAGCCGCACGCAGGTTCCCAAGCCAACGCCGCTGTCTACCTGGCCCTGCTGTCGGCCGGTGACACCATCCTGGGCATGAGCCTGGCTCACGGCGGTCACCTGACCCACGGCGCCAGCGTTTCCTCCTCCGGCAAGCTGTACAACGCCATCCAGTACGGCATCGACGCCAACGGCCTGATCGACTACGACGAAGTCGAGCGTCTGGCGGTTGAACACAAGCCGAAAATGATCGTGGCCGGTTTCTCTGCCTACTCGCAGATCCTCGACTTCCCGCGCTTCCGCGCCATCGCCGACAAGGTTGGCGCCTACCTGTTCGTCGACATGGCTCACGTAGCCGGTCTGGTCGCCGCTGGCGTCTACCCGAACCCGGTTCCGTTCGCTGACGTCGTGACCACCACCACCCACAAGACCCTGCGCGGTCCACGTGGTGGCCTGATCCTGGCCAAAGCCAACGCCGACATCGAGAAGAAGCTGAACTCCGCCGTATTCCCGGGCGCCCAGGGTGGCCCGCTGGAACACGTGATCGCCGCCAAAGCGATCTGCTTCAAGGAAGCACTGCAGCCGGAGTTCAAGGCTTACCAGCAACAAGTGGTGAAAAACGCCCAGGCCATGGCCGGCGTGTTCATCGAGCGCGGTTTCGACGTGGTTTCGGGCGGTACTGAAAACCACCTGTTCCTGCTGTCGCTGATCAAGCAGGAAATCTCCGGTAAAGACGCCGACGCCGCTCTGGGCAAAGCGTTCATCACCGTAAACAAGAACTCCGTGCCAAACGACCCACGCTCCCCGTTCGTCACCTCCGGTCTGCGCTTCGGTACTCCGGCTGTGACCACTCGCGGCTTCAAGGAAGCAGAGTGCAAAGAGCTGGCGGGCTGGATCTGCGACATCCTGGCTGACCTGAACAACGAAGCGGTGATCGACGCCGTTCGTGAGAAAGTCAAAGCCATCTGCAAGAAACTGCCGGTATACGGCGCTTAATTGCGACGTTAAAACCGCAGCATGAAAAACCGGCCAGTGATGGCCGGTTTTTTTTCGCCCGCAAAAAAGTTTCGAACGCTAAATGGCTCAAGGTCGGGGTCTCGCGCCCAACTGGTCAGACCGGTCATGCCAATTCGTCATTTTTCACTTGCGATCCGTAAAAAACAGCGCCTAGACTGCACCCGCACTGGACATACCGGTAAGACCACAATAATTAAGTCCTGAATCTGATGCGCCCCGCGCACGGCAGCCAGGACACCGACCAGGATTCCTCCCATGCTCAGATGGTGCTCGCGTTCAATCTTCCTCCAAGTGGTTCTCGGACTGGTGCTCGGCATCGTCTGCGGGCTGACCCTTCCTGAATACTCGGCCCAGCTCAAACCGCTCGGCGACGGTTTCATCAAACTGATCAAGATGCTCATCGGCCTGATCGTGTTCTGCGTGGTGGTCAGCGGCATCAGCGGCGCCGGCGACCTGAAGAAGGTCGGGCGCATCGGCCTCAAGTCGGTGATCTACTTCGAAGTGCTGACCACCATCGCCCTGGTGATCGGTCTGGTGTTCGCCTTCACCACCGGGATCGGCAGCGGCGCCAACATCCATCTGGAGCAGCTGTCCGCCGCCGACATGGGCGACATCGCCGAACGCGGCCAGCACATGCACACCACCACCCAATTCCTGATGGACCTGATCCCGACCTCGGTACTCGGCGCCTTTGCCGACAACAACATTCTGCAAGTGCTGCTGTTCTCGGTGCTGTTCGGCAGCGCGTTGAATCTGGTGGGCGAAGCGGCTTCCGGGATCTCGCGGCTGATCAACGAGCTCAGCCACGTGATCTTCCGGATCATGGGCATGATCGTGCGTCTGGCACCGATCGGCGTGTTCGGCGCCATCGCCTTCACCACCAGCAAATATGGCCTGGATTCGCTGCAACACCTGGGCAGTCTGGTCGGTTTGTTCTACCTGACCTGCATCGCTTTCGTCAGCGTGATTCTGGGTCTGGTGATGCGTGCCTCCGGTCTGCGCATGTGGCCGCTGCTCAAGTACCTGCGCGAAGAACTGCTGATCGTCATGGGCACCGCCTCCTCCGACGCCGTGCTGCCGCAGATCATGCGCAAGCTTGAACATCTGGGCATCGGCAGCTCGACCGTCGGGCTGGTGATTCCCACCGGTTACTCGTTCAACCTCGACGGTTTTTCGATCTACCTGACCCTGGCCATCGTATTCATTGCCAACGCTACCGGTACGCCGCTGGCCATGACCGATCTGCTGACTATTTTGCTGGTGTCGCTGATTACCTCCAAAGGCGCCCACGGCATTCCGGGTTCGGCGCTGGTGATCCTGGCGGCCACGCTGACGGCCATCCCGGCGATTCCGGTGGTCGGTCTGGTGCTGGTGCTGGCGGTGGACTGGTTCATGGGTATCGGTCGCGCGCTGACCAACCTGATCGGCAACTGCGTCGCCACCGTGGCCATCGCCCGTTGGGAAAAGGACATCGACGTGCAGCGGGCAAGCAAGGTGCTCAACGGCGAGCAGGGCTATAACTTTCAGCCTAGAAAAACGGTCGCTCAAGCGGCGGCCAAAGAATTCTGAATGAGCGCCGTGCCTGCGCCAATGCAGGCTCGGCTCATGGAGCGAACACGTGATTACTACATCAACCGTCGTCAACTCAGTGGTGGAAAAACTCCGGGCCGCGCTGGCCCGTGGCCAGTGGCGCTCCGGCGAGATGCTACCGGGGCAGCGCGAGCTGGCCGAGCAACTGGGCATCAGCCGCCCGAGCCTGCGTGAAGCGGTGATCGTGCTGGAAACCCTCGGTCTGGTGCGCTCGATGCCGGGCAAAGGCGTGGTGGTGCTCGACGCCCAGGCCAGTGACAGCCAAAGCCACGACAGTGCAGTGGCCGGCGCCAGCCTCGAAGACGTGCTGCAACTGCGCTACACCCTCGAACCGTTCATTGTCGGTCTGGTAGCGCAGTCGATCAGCAGCAAGGAAGTCGGGCAGTTGCGCCTGACCCTGATGGACATGCGCGAAGCCCTCGAAGCGGGTGACAGCGAGGCCGGGGTCAGCGCCTACATCGCGTTCCACGAGGAGCTGTTCACCCTGACCTCGAACCCGATTTTCCAGAGCGTGGTGCAACAGACCAGCAACGCCCTCAAGCAAAGCGCCGAAGTGCTGCGCAATTCGCCGGAGCACCTGGCCGAACGCCTTGAGGAAAACGAAGCCGTGGTGCGCGCGATCCGCAGCAAGAACAGCGCCCAGGCCAGCGCCGAAATGCGCCGGCACATTTTGCATGAAGGCCAGCGGATGGGTATCGAGCTGAATATTCCGGATGACAACCTGAGCCACTGAAACGCCTCACACTGGAGACCGGCCATGAACAGTCTTGCCACGCCGTCGCACCCTCGCCCGACCTCGACGGCCCTGCCCTTCTCCCGCCTGCATGCGCCGGTGGACGACCTGTATCCGCGCCTGTTCGACGCTATCCTCGAGCAACGCATCGATGCCGCCAGCCGTTTCACCGAAGAAAGTCTCAAGCAGATGTTCGGCGTCAGCCGCGCCGATGTGCGTCGGGTGCTGACCCAACTGTCCCACGAACAGATCATCGTACTGCGGGCCAACCATCGACCACGAGTGGCTGCGCCGGATGCCGAGCAGACACGTCAGGCCCTGCACGCCCGGCGTCTGGCCGAGAACACGCTGGTGCGATTGGCTTGTCAGCATGCGCAGGCTGAAGATCTGAAGCGCCTGCGAGCGTTGATCGAACGGGAGCGTCAGGCTGTGGATAAAGATCGGCGCGGGGCGGCGATTCGCTTGTCCGGGGAGTTTCATTTGCAGGTAGCGAAAATGGCGCGGAATGCACCGTTGGCGCATTTTCTCGGCACGTTGGTGCCGCTGACCTCACTGGCGATTGCGCGATGCACAGAAACCACGCACAGCTGTTGCGGCTGGCAGGATCACGCCCGGATCGTCGAGGCGATCGAGCGTGATGACGCTGCCGAGGCGGTGTCGCTGATGAACCGTCATCTGGATCACCTGGAGCAGACGATTCTCAGCGGCTCCACTCACTGAAAGCGCGGCGGACTCAGTTCGCCGCCACCCTGGCAAAACCCGCCCGGATTTTCTCTTCCGGCAAATCGTCGGCGATAAACACGATCACGCTTTCCCGCGCCTCGCCCTCGGCCCACTCGGTATCCCAGTCGAAGCCGTAGAGTTTCAGCACGCCCTGGAACACCAGCCGCCGATCTTCACCCGCAATGTTCAACACACCTTTGTAGCGCAGCAATTGCTTGCCGTGCTCTTCCAACAGTTCATTCATGAATTCGCTGAGCTGATCGATATCCAGCGGCTGATCGGTACGCAGCACCAGACTGGAAATCCGGTCGATGGATGGCGCCTTGCTCACCGGCCGCAGACTCACCCCGCCGCCGAGATCGGCATTCAGGTTGAAACCGCGCACATCGAGCAATTCGGCCAGATCGATGTTGCCGTGTTCGACCACGCGGATCGGTGCACGACGGTTGATGCGGGTCAGGCGTTCGCTGAGCGCGGTGAACGCGGCCTCGTCCACCAGATCGGTTTTGCTCACCAGCAAGCGGTCGGCAAAACCGATCTGCGCCTGGGCGATGGTCTGGGTCAGGTGCAGTTCGGCGTGAGCGGCGTCGACGAGGGTGATGATTCCGTCGAGCAGATAACGTTCGCGCAGTTCTTCGTCGATGAAAAAAGTCTGCGCCACCGGAGCCGGGTCGGCCAGGCCGGTGCATTCGATGACCAGCCGATCGAAGGCGATTTCGCCGCTGTCCAGCCGTTCGAGCAACAGGTACAAGGCCTTGGTCAAATCGGTGTGGATGGTGCAGCAGACGCAGCCGTTGGCCAGGGTCATGACTTGCACCGGCTCGTCGCCCAGCAATTGGGTGTCGATGCCGGCGTCGCTGAATTCGTTTTCGATCACGGCGATTTTCAGGCCGTGCTCGGCTTTCAACAGATGGCGCAGCAAGGTGGTCTTGCCGGCGCCGAGGAAACCGCTGAGCACCGTGACCGGGATGGGAGAAGACAAACTCGATCTCCTTCAATTGCACAAATAAAAATGGGAGCAGGCCGAAAGACCTGCTCCCACCTATCTCTGCTGAACCGCGATCAGCGGCTCAGCAGCACTTCGGCCCACCCTTGCCACCGTAACGGGCTTCCTGACGTTCGCGAAAGAACATCTCGTAGCTCATCACCGGTTTGTCCGGGTGTTTGGTCTGCATATGCTCGACGTAGGTGTCGTAGTCGGGCATGCCGACCATCAGGCGCGCGGCCTGACCGAGGTATTTACCGAGGCGACTCAGGTCATTGAACATGCTGCAATCCTCTGGTTACGCGTCCGGCAGGGCCTGGAATGGCGATTCTTTGTCCGTACGCTCTTTTTTGCCCCAGGCAGCGATGCCGACCTTGAGCGCATAGAACAGGATGCTGAATACCACGAACAGGAACAGCGCGGTCAATGTAGCGTTGGTGTAGGCGTTGAAGATCACGTGCTGCATCTGCTCGACGCTTTTCGCCGGCGCCAGCACCTGACCGTTGGCCAGTGCATCGCTGTACTTCTTGGCCAGCGACAGGAAGCCGATCGCCGGGTTGGCGTCGAACAGCTTGATGAAGCCAGCGGTCGTGGTGCAGATCAGCAGCCAGGTGGCCGGCAGCAGGGTGACCCAGATGTAGCGCTGGCGCTTCATCTTGATCAGGACCACGGTGCCGAGCATCAGCGCGATACCGGCAAGCATCTGGTTGGAGATGCCGAACAGCGGCCACAAGGTGTTGATACCGCCCAGTGGATCGACCACGCCCTGATACAGCAACCAGCCCCACATCGCGACACAACCGGCGGTGGCGATCAGGTTGGCGGACCAGGATTCGGTGCGTTTCAGCGCCGGTACGAAGGAGCCGAGCAGGTCCTGCAGCATGAAGCGACCGGCACGGGTGCCGGCATCGACTGCGGTCAGGATGAACAGCGCTTCGAACAGGATCGCGAAGTGGTACCAGAACGCCATGGTGTTTTCACCCGGCAGCACACTGTGCAGGATCTGCGCGATACCGACCGCCAGGGTCGGCGCACCACCGGCACGGGCCAGGATGGTGGTTTCGCCGATGTCATGCGCCACGGCTTGCAGGGCTTCCGGGGTAATTGCAAAGCCCCAGTTGCTGACCGCAGTTGCCACGGACACCACATCACCGCCGACCACGGCGGCCGGGCTGTTCATGGCGAAGTACACGCCTGGCTCGATCACCGAGGCAGCGACCATGGCCATAATGGCCACGAACGATTCCATCAGCATGCCGCCGTAACCGATGTAACGGGCGTTGGTTTCGTTATCCAGCAGTTTCGGCGTGGTCCCGGAAGAGATCAGCGCGTGGAAACCCGATACCGCACCGCAAGCGATGGTGATGAACAGGAACGGGAACAGACCGCCCTTCCACACCGGACCGGTGCCGTCGACGAACTGGGTCAGGGCCGGCATTTTCAGCTCGGGCATGGTCACCAGGATGCCGATCGCCAGGGCGACGATGGTACCGATCTTGAGGAAGGTGGAGAGATAGTCACGCGGCGCCAGAATCAGCCATACCGGCAGCGAAGCGGCGACGAAACCGTAACCGACCAGCATCCAGGTAATCTGCACGCCAGTGAAGGTGAAGGCCTTGGCCCAGACCGGATCGGCGGCAATCTGCCCACCCAGCCAGATCGAACCGAGCAGCAGCAACACGCCGACGACCGAGATCTCGCCGATGCGGCCCGGTCGGATGTAGCGCATGTAGATGCCCATGAACATCGCGATCGGGATGGTCGCCATCACGGTGAAGATGCCCCACGGGCTTTCAGCCAGGGCTTTCACCACGATCAGCGCCAGCACCGCGAGGATGATGATCATGATCAGGAAGCAGCCGAACAGCGCGATGGTGCCGGGGATACGGCCCATTTCTTCACGCACCATGTCGCCCAGCGAACGGCCGTTGCGACGGGTCGACATGAACAGAACCATGAAGTCCTGCACCGCGCCCGCCAGCACCACGCCGGCGATCAGCCACAGCGTACCGGGCAGGTAGCCCATCTGCGCCGCCAGTACCGGGCCGACCAGAGGCCCCGCGCCGGCGATGGCCGCGAAGTGGTGACCGAAGAGAATGTGTTTGTTGGTTGGAACGTAGTCCAGACCGTCGTTGTTGAGCACGGCGGGGGTGGCCCGACGCGGATCGAGTTGCATCACATTGTTAGCGATGAACAGACTGTAGTAACGGTACGCAACCAGATAAATGGCCACGGCGGCGACCACAATCCACAAGGCGTTGATCGCCTCGCCTCGGCGCAATGCCACTACGCCAAGGGCGCACGCTCCTACGATTGCCAGCAGCAGCCAGGGTAAGTGGCGTAGCAGGCTATTATTATTTTTCATTTTATTATTCCAGCCAGGGTGGACAAGAAAGACAGCCACCCCGAGTTTAGCGCTGTTGGCGGCAAAGGCCATACCCCGACATTGGTCTAGACAGTCCATTCGTTGGCATCACCCCGCCGGTCGGGTCTATAGTCAGCTGACCTTCCTGAGGATTGCGCCATGAGCGAGCACCCGTCCGAGCGTCGCCGCTTCAAACGTATCGCTTTCGATGCCCGAACCGAATTGAGCCAGGGCGAGTACATCTGGCCGGTGAAGCTGATCGATCTGTCGCTCAAGGGGCTGTTGATCGAGCGGCCCGAGCCCTGGCTGGGCAATTCCGAGCAGGATTTTTTCGTCGATATTCATCTGAGCGAGGACGTGCACATCGAGATGGATGTGCAACTGGCTCATGAAGATCACGGCCAGCTCGGTTTCGTGTGTCGGCATATCAGCCTGGAGTCGATTCAGCGCCTGCGTCGCCTGATCGAACTCAATCTGGCCGACGAAACCGAACTGGAACGCGAGCTCGCGGCGCTGATTGACGTCTGATCACTCGAACAACGAGTCCAGCGCCTGCTCCAGACGTGTCACAGCAATGATCTGCAAGCCTGGCGGCGCTTCTTTCGGCGCATTGCCCTTGGGCACGATCGCGCGCTTGAAGCCGTGCTTGGCGGCTTCCTTCAATCGCTCCTGACCGCTCGGCACCGGGCGCACTTCGCCGGACAGGCCGACTTCGCCGAACACCAACAAGTCATGGGGCAACGGCCGGTTACGCAGGCTCGACATGACGGCCGCCATCAACGCCAGGTCGGACGCAGTTTCCAGCACCTTCACCCCGCCGACCACGTTGAGGAACACGTCCTGATCGTGGGTCGGAATGCCGCCGTGACGGTGCAGCACCGCCAGCAACATCGCCAGACGATTCTGATCCAGACCCAGCGTGACCCGACGCGGGTTGGCCAGATGACTGTCATCCACCAGCGCCTGGACTTCCACCAGCATCGGCCGGGTGCCTTCCCACGTTGCCATCACCACGCTGCCCGGGACTTCTTCCTGAGCGCGGGTGAGAAAAATCGCCGAAGGGTTGGAGACTTCTTTCAGGCCCTTGTCGGTCATGCCGAACACGCCGAGTTCGTTGACCGCGCCGAAACGGTTCTTCACCGCCCGCAGCAGGCGCAATCGCCCGTCGGACTCGCCCTCGAAATACAGCACGGTATCGACCATGTGCTCCAGCACGCGAGGCCCTGCCAGCGCACCTTCCTTGGTCACGTGGCCGACCAGAAAAATCGCCGTACCGCTTTGCTTGGCGTAACGCACCAGCAACGCCGCACTCTCGCGAACCTGGGACACGCCGCCCGGCGCCGATTGCAGTTGTTCGGTAAAGATCGTCTGGATCGAGTCGATCACCATCACCTTGGGTTTTTCCTGACGGGCGGTGGCGATGATGGTTTCGATGCAGGTTTCGGTCATGACCCGCAGTTGATCCTGCGGCAGGCCCAGGCGGCGTGCGCGCATGGCGACCTGTTGCTGGGACTCCTCACCGGTGACGTACAGCGCCGGCATGCTCTTGGCGAGGTTGCACAGGGTCTGCAAGAGGATCGTCGATTTGCCGATACCGGGGTCGCCGCCGATCAGCACCACCGAACCGTCCACCAGACCACCGCCGAGCACTCGGTCCAGTTCGCCGGAGGCTGTGGAAAAACGCGGAATCTCTTCGATACTGACTTCGGCCAGGGTCTTGATCTGGGCCTGCTGTCCGGCCCAGCCGGTGCGCCCGCTCGGGGCGGCGGCACCGCCGCTCTCGACCATGGTTTCGGTCAGGGTGTTCCAGGCGCCGCATTCGCCGCACTGCCCGGCCCACTTGGGAAAGGTTGCGCCGCACTCGGTGCAGCCATACATGCGCTTGGCCTTAGCCATCTGAACCCCCGGCAAAAACCGCGATGATAACGCAGCCATCGTCGATCAGCGCGGCGCGTCGGGACGGATTTCTCCGCTGGCCAGACGCACGGCGCTGCTGCCGGTCAGTCCCCGGCAATTGCCGGGGCTTGAAAGGGTCGCTGTCAGTCGACCAGTTTGGCGGCCAAGGCCTTGACCCGATCCAGGTCACCCTTGGCCACTTTGGTCACACCGGCGCCGTACTCCGGATCCGCCTTATAAAGGAAGGACAGCATGATGTGCTTGCTCTCGTCATCGGCGCCCGCCAGCGAACCGCCAAAGCTTTCGATCAGATCCTGGCGTTCCTTCTTGCTGAACGAGCGATACAGATCACCGGCCTGTTTGAAGTTCTGTTCGCGCTGGATCTTCGCCTGTTGCGTGCTGCCCTGCAGCGCGGTCTGGCTGTATCGCGCAGCCGGGGTCTCTTCACGCGGCTGCAGACGGCTTGGCTCATAGTTGATGCCCGAGGTGCTCGCACCGGCATTCATCGCGCCATCCTGATTGCCATTGTTGACGGCGGTTTTGGCGGCATTGATCGGCAATTGCAGGGCGTTGGCGCCAAGGCGATACATCTGGGTGTCGGCATAGGCAAATATCCGACCTTGCAGCAGACGGTCCTCCGAGGGCTCGATACCTGGCACCACATTCGATGGAGCCATGGCCACTTGTTCGGTTTCCTGGAAAACATTAGCAGGATTGCGGTTCAAGACCATTTGTCCAACTTTTCGCTCCGGAACACCTGGCCAGATCTTGGTTGCATCAAGAGGATCGAAATCAAACTTGGACAAATCTTGCGGATTCAAGACCTGGATGTACAAGTCCCACTTGGGAAAGTTACCTTTGTTAATATTTGTTACTAAATCGTGAGTCATGTGACTGTAATCCCGGCCCTGAACTTGCACAACTTGTTGCGGATCGAGATTCTTGATGCCTTGCAAACTTTTCCAGTGAAACTTCACGTAATGGACTTCGCCTTTGGCATTGACCAACTTGTAGGCGTGCACACTATTGCCGTCCATCTCCCGATAACTGGCCGGGGTTCCCGAGTTGGAATACAGCTCAGTCAAAGTACGGGTGGCTTCCGGTACATGAGAGAAGAAGTCGAAGCGGCGCGAGTCATCGTCAAGGTTGGTGCGAGGATCGGGCTTGAAGGCATGCACCATGTCCGGGAACTTGATCGCATCGCGGATGAAAAACGTCGGGAAGTTGTTGCCCACCAGATCCCAATTGCCGTCGGCGGTGTAGAACTTGGTCGCGAAACCTCGAGGGTCACGCAGGGTTTCCGGAGAGTGATTGCCGTGAACCACCGCCGAGAAACGCACGAACACCGGCGTGACCTGGCCGGCGGTAAACACCTTGGCCTTGCTCAGATCGCTCAGATCGTTGGTCGCAGTGAACGTACCATGGGCACCAGTGCCTCGGGCATGCACAACGCGTTCGGGAAGGCGCTCGCGGTCGAAGCGTTGCAGCTTCTGGATCAGTTGCACGTCCTGCAACAGTACCGGGCCGTTGGCGCCGGCGGTTTGCGAGTTCTGGTTGTCGCCGACCGCCGCACCGTTGTCACGGGTCAGCGGCGCGGCATTCACGGAAAGGGTCAACAGGCTGGCGGCCAATACACCAACGGTGCGACGGGGAGTAATCCCTGAGCCAAGTGTGGAATTCATTTCAGGTTCCTCTGTTTTTTTGAGGCGCATCCAGGTGCGCCAGACAGAGGCTAGAAGCTCGATTCGCCAAACCTAAATAGAAAGATCACAACGCCGTGATTGAATATTTTTTCTTCGGAATCAGCGGCTTGAGGCGTATTCCGCGCGCGATTAGTGGCACTTTGCAAACTAATTGCGAAATGGTGTGTCGATAAAAACAGGCTTTGTAAGAAGGTGTTACGCGCAGGACGCGTTATGCTGATTTACACTGCGTACACCAAACTCATCTGTAACAAGGAAATAACTATGGGCGTGCTCAGCGAGTTCAAGGCCTTCGCGGTCAAAGGCAATGTGGTCGACATGGCCGTCGGTATCATTATCGGTGCGGCCTTCGGCAAGATCGTTTCGTCATTCGTCGGCGACGTGATCATGCCGCCCATCGGCCTGCTGATTGGCGGGGTGGATTTCAGTGACCTGGCCATCACGCTGAAAGCTGCCGAGGGCACTGCCCCTGCGGTGGTGCTGGCCTACGGCAAATTCATCCAGAGCGTTCTTGACTTCGTGATCGTCGCCTTCGCGATTTTCATGGGCGTCAAAGCCATCAACCGCCTCAAGCGCGAAGAAGCCGTGGCGCCTACCTTGCCGCCGGTACCGACCAAGGAAGAAGAACTGCTGGGCGAGATCCGCGATCTGCTCAAGGCCCAGAACAACCGGCCTTGAAGATTGAAACGGCGCCTGAGGGCGCCGTTTTCTTACCAGTAGTTTTCCACCGCCACCTGTCCCGGGCGCCGGGTCAGACTCAAGGCCATGCCGCGTTGCTTGAGCAAGGCCCGGGTGTCGTCGATCATCTGCGGATTACCGCAGAGCATGACCCGCGAATGCTCCGGGGTCAGCTCGACGCCTGCCATCCTCTCCAGCTCGCCATTCTCGATCAGCGTCGTGATGCGTCCGTTGAGGGCGCCGGCATAAGGCTCGCGGGTGACCACCGGAATGAACTGGAATTTATGCGCATATTCAGCCAGGTAGTCACGCTGAGTCAGCTCGGCAATCAGCGGTTGATAAGCCAGTTCCCGAGCCTCCCGCACGCTGTAGACCAGGATGATTCGCTCAAACTTTTCCCAGACCTCGAAGTCCTGCAGGATCGAAAGAAACGGTGCCACCCCCGTACCTGTGGATAGCAGCCAGAGATCCCGACCATCGACAAAACGGTCCAGCGTCAGATAACCAAAGGCCTGACGCTCGATCAGCAGGGTATCCCCTGCTTTCAGCCGGCTCAGTTCGCTGGTGAACTCACCGCCCGGCACTACGATGGAAAAAAATTCGAGAAACTCATCGAACGGCGAAGACACCATCGAGTAGGCGCGCCACACCGTACTGCCGTCCGGGCGCGTCACGCCAATCCGCGCGAATTGCCCGGCGCGGAAGCGGAAACCGGCATCCCGCGTGGTACGCAGGGTGAACAGGTTCGGGGTCAGCGGTTGCACATCGAGTAATGTCTGGCGGCTGAATTTTTCGCTGCTGGCGGCCATCGGTTCACTCCATCAACAATAATTCGATTGTTACGCATAATTGCACAATGAAACACCGATAGTTTGTGATGGAATCTCAAAGTGCCACTAGTTTTAAAACTCTAAAATAGTCAACCTGAAGTCAGAATTATTTAAATGATCTCCCACATATAAAGACTTGTTCAGAGATATTCCAAATAGGAGCACTTACCAAGAACAAAAAAATCCAAACACTTTTGTAGGAAGCGTCCTACACTCGACTCCGTGCCACCACATTGGATCCAATACGGCGCCCCCCGCGGATTATTATTTTGGAGAACACTCAAATGGAAAGGTGGAAGGAGTACCAGATAGAACAGATCACGCGCGCGAAGGAAATCGAGAATGCATTTCCGATTCTGAGCACGTTTGCCAGGAACCTCGGCTTTCAGTTTTGCGGCATTAAAGTTTCCCGGCCTGGCTTCCCGTCATTCAACGCGTTCCATATCAATAACTTCACAACGGCGTGGAACGACGAATACGAAAAAACTTACGCAAAGGACGACCCGATAACAGCCTATTGCGATCGCTCCATGCTGCCGTTTCTCTGGAGCAGGAAAGCCTTCTCGAAGGCTCCGCTGATGTGGAGTGCGCTTCAAAATCACGGGATGGAACATGGTTGGTCGCAGTCATATCACGATGAGAAAAATGACTTGTGCTGCACAATCAGCCTGGCCCGAACCCACTGCGAAATTTTTGCCCTGGAGCTGTACAACGAGTACGGCGTATTGCAATACGTCTTGCAGCATTTGTGTGAGTTGTTCCTCATTGCCTGCCCGGCAACGCTGGCCAAGCCTCCGCCTGTGCGATTGTCCACTCGAGAGCTTGAAATCGTAAGGCTGTGCGCCCTTGGCAAAACATCCTGGGAAATCGGCCGGATCCTGAGTATCGCTGAAAGCACCGTGAACTATCACACCAAGAACCTGATCACCAAATTCAACGCCTGCAACAAGATGTCAGCCGTCATCGCCGCCGCCAAGGCCGGATATCTCTAGGCCGCCCTCTTCCACTGCACTGAAATCAGACGAGTATTACCAACAAAAAAAACGTACCATTTGCAGCCTTCCTGAGTGATGTCGTGAGCATTCACGCCGCTGTCCACTCGGTCGGTTCCGCCGCACGACACCCTGGGCCGCGGGACATCCGTCGATTACCCAGAGTCCCCGCCCCATGCCTTTGCTCGATACGCCCTTCGCCCAGCTTGATCTGATCCGCCAGCCCGAACAGCAGAACGAACCGCTGCAAGCCTTCGATGCGGCCGACGAATACCTGCTCAATCATCTGGCCGAACAGAATCTGCCGGCGAATACCCGAGTATTGGTGCTCAACGACAGTTTCGGCGCATTGGCCATCAGCCTCTCGGGCAAGGTGCAGGTCAGCACCAGCGGTGATTCGTTCCTGGCGTTTCAGGGGCTGGAAAAGAACCTGCTGCGTAACGGTCAGGCATTCGATGCGCTGCGCGGTATTCCCGCCAGCGAGCCCTTGGTCGGGCCGTTCGACCGGGTGCTGATCCGCATCCCGAAAACCCTGGCACTCCTGGAAGAGCAACTGATTCGCTTGCAGGGTCAATTGGCACCCGGCGCTCAGGTGGTAGCAGCGGCGATGGTCAAGCATTTGCCTCGTGCCGCAGGTGACCTGCTGGAACGCTACATCGGCCCGGTTCAGGCTTCGCTGGCTGTGAAAAAGGCCCGATTGCTGATCGCCACGCCCGAGGCCAAGGCACCCGCCGTTTCGCCCTACCCGACCCGCTATCGTCTTGACGAGCCGGCCATCGAACTGCTCAACCACGCGAACGTGTTCTGCCGTGAAGGGCTGGACATCGGCACCCGCGCCTTCCTTCCGCACCTGCCGAAAAACCTCGGTTCGGCACGAGTCGCAGACCTCGGCTGCGGTAACGGCGTTCTGGCCATCGCCAGCGCCCTGCAAAATCCTGAAGCGCATTACACGCTGGTGGACGAATCGTTCATGGCCGTGCAATCGGCGGCCGAAAACTGGCGCGCGGCGCTGGGCGAACGTGAAGTGATCGTACGCGCCGGCGACGGTCTGGCCGGCCAGGAAGCGCAATCGCTGGACGTAGTCTTGTGCAACCCGCCATTCCACCAGCAACAGGTGGTCGGCGATTTCCTTGCCTGGCGCATGTTCCAGCAGGCCCGCGAAGCGCTGGTGGTAGGTGGCGCGCTGTACATCGTCGGCAACCGTCACCTGGGCTATCACAGCAAACTGGCGCGACTGTTCCGCGGTGTCGAGCAAGTCGCGGCTACGCCGAAGTTCGTGATCCTCAAGGCGCGCAAATAATCCGGGCAAAAAAAAACCCTCCGGTCGGAGGGTCAAAAATCCGTGCCGCAAGGCAGCGGGATGGGAAGTCTCAGTGCGTGGTCAGACCTGCGGCGTTCATGAACATACGCATCAGGCTGGCGACGATGAACAAAGCACCGACGCTGCCGACCCAGATCATGGCCAACCAGCCGAGCCGCTGCCACAGCGGCTTTTTTTCGGCTTCTTCAATGTCGTGCAGGGAATGTTTGCCGGTCATGCTTGCATCCTCCGGTTGAGGGAGATGGCGCCGCGGTCGACGCCATCGTGATCACCATTAGTGATAACCGTCTTCGTGGGTCACCTTGCCGCGGAACACGTAGTAGCTCCAGAAGGTGTAACCCAGGATGAACGGGATGATGAACAGCGTGCCCACCAGCATGAAGCCCTGGCTTTGCGGCGGTGCGGCGGCGTCCCAGATCGAGATCGACGGCGGCACGATGTTCGGCCACAGGCTGATGCCCAGACCGCTGTAGCCGAGGAAGATCAGCACCAGGGTCAGCAGGAACGGCATGTAATTGGCATTACGTGCCACCGCGCGAATCAGACCGTACATCGTCACCAGCACCAGAATCGGCACCGGCATGAACCAGAACAGATTCGGCATGCTGAACCAGCGCGTCGCAATTTCCGGATGGGCCAGCGGCGTCCACAGACTGACGACACCGATCACCGCCAACAGCACGAAGGCCAGAGGACGCGCCAGGTCATGCATCTGTTCCTGAAGCTTGCCTTCGGTCTTCATGATCAGCCAGGTACAGCCGAGCAAGGCATACGCCACCACCAGCGCGGCGCCGCAGAACAGCGTGAACGGCGTCAGCCAGTCCAGTGAGCCGCCGGCGTATTGCCGGTTGACCACGGGCAAGCCGTCGATGAACGCACCAAGTGCCACACCCTGGAAGAACGTCGCGGCCACCGAACCACCGATGAACGCCTTGTCCCACAGGTGACGCTTGTCGTCCTTGGCCTTGAAGCGGAACTCGAACGCCACGCCGCGGAAAATCAGCCCGATCAGCATGAAGATCAACGGCAGGTACAGCGCCGACAACACCACCGAATAGGCCAGCGGGAACGCACCGAACAACGCAGCGCCGCCCAGTACCAGCCAGGTTTCATTGCCGTCCCATACCGGGGCGACGGTGTTCATCATCACGTCACGGTCGACTTTGCCTGGGATGAACGGGAAGAGAATCCCGATCCCCAGGTCGAAACCGTCCATGACCACGTACATCATGATCCCGAAGATGATGATCACGGCCCAGATCAGCGGAAGATCAATACCCATGACTCAAATCTCCTTGGTCAGGCTGCGGTCGTGTTCGGCGCCATCGTCGTCGGCAGCGGACAACGGACGGGCCGGCGTGCGTTTCTGGCCAGGACCACCGTCGTTGGTTTCCTTGCCTTCGTCGGTCTTCGGCCCTTTGCGCACCAGACGCATCATGTAGCCCAGACCCGCACCGAACAGCGCGAAATACACCACCACGAACATGATCAGCGTGATGCTCATCTGCATGAAACTGTGGTTGGACGATGCATCCGCCGTGCGCATCAGCCCGTAGACCACCCATGGCTGACGACCGATTTCAGTGGTGAACCAGCCCGCCAGGATCGCGATCAGACCGGACGGCCCCATCCACAGCGCCAGGTACAGGAACGGCCGCGAGGTGTAGAGCGTGTCGCGCTTGCGCAGCCACAGGCTCCAGAGGCCGGTGAAGATCATCAGGAAGCCGAGGCCGACCATGATCCGGAACGACCAGAACACGATGGTCGAATTCGGCCGGTCTTCCGGTGGGAATTCCTTGAGCGCCGGGACTTGCTTGTCCAGCGAGTGCGTCAGGATCAGGCTGCCGAGGTACGGGATCTCGACCGCATACTTGGTTTTCTCTTCCTTCATGTCCGGCCAGCCGAACAGGATCAGCGGCGTCGCTTCGTTGCCATGGTTTTCCCAGTGGCCTTCGATCGCGGCGATTTTCGCCGGCTGATGCTTGAGGGTGTTGAGGCCGTGGAAGTCACCGATGACTGCCTGAATCGGCGCAACGATCAGCGCCATCCACATCGCCATCGACAGCATGGTGCGAATCGCCGGATTGTCCTTGCCGCGCAGCAAGTGCCAGGCCGCCGACGAGCCGACGAAGAAAGCCGTCGCGACGAACGCCGCCGTCGCCATGTGCATCAGGCGATACGGGAACGACGGGTTGAAGATGATTGCCAGCCAGTCGGTTGGAATGACCTGACCGTTGACGATTTCAAAGCCCTGCGGCGTCTGCATCCAGCTGTTGGAGGCGAGAATCCAGAAGGTCGAAATCAGCGTGCCAATGGCCACCATTACCGTGGAGAAAAAGTGCAGCTTGCGCCCGACCTTGTTCCAGCCGAACAGCATCACGCCAAGGAAACCGGCTTCGAGGAAGAACGCCGTAAGCACTTCATACGTCAGCAACGGGCCGGTGACGGAACCGGCGAAGTCCGAGAAGCGACTCCAGTTGGTGCCGAACTGGTAGGCCATGACCAGTCCCGAGACCACGCCCATGCCGAAGTTGACGGCAAAGATCTTCGACCAGAAATGGTAGAGGTCACGGTAGGTGTCGTTGCCGGTTTTCAGCCACAGGCCTTCCAGCACCGCGAGATAGCTCGCAAGACCGATGGTGATCGCCGGGAACAGGATGTGGAACGAGATGGTGAACGCGAACTGAATTCGGGCGAGATCCAGGGCCTCTAAACCGAACATAAGCTTTCCTCTATCAGATAACGGTTCCAAGACTGGCGGCCTTGGACCACTGCCCCCACGGGTATGGAGTGCGGCGAACTCGGATTCGTTCTTCTTTTTACAGGCATCGCGACGCAGGGAGTCTGCCAACGGGTCACGGATCAGTTCCGCAATGGGTCTTGATCTGGATCAATCAACGTTAAAAGAGTAGTCCCATTTCCGACGGGGAACCGCGTGGTCTTTTGCCGCGTGACAAGTTGCCTCACAGTCATGGCAACGCCCTGAAATACATCCCTGGCCGGGATCGGTGTCCGGGCGGGGAAAAATCGATGTCTGGCTAACTAAATTTTCTGTCATAGCAACTTCCTGTTACAGACTGGTGATAATCTCGCGGTTCCCCTCGATCAAGACCGGCCCGCAAATGCCCAGCCAAGAGCCCTTGCTGTTACGTCACCACCGTCCCTTTCTTGCGTTCTGGTTGGCCCGGATCTTCACCGCCAGCGGTTTTCAGATGCTCACCGTGGCGATCGGCTGGAATCTCTATCAACTGACCGGCAACGTGCTCGACCTGGGTCTGGTCGGACTGGTGGAATTCGCGCCACGCGTATTGTTCATGCTGCACACCGGCCACGTTGCCGATCGCTACGACCGGCGCAAGGTCGCGGCGATCTGCCAGTCGTTGCAGGCCCTGATTGCCCTGGCACTGGCCATCGGCAGCGCCACCGACCATGTCACCCGGGAAATGGTCTTTATCCTGGCGTTCCTGCTCGGCGCCGCGCGCTCCTTCGAAATGCCGACCACCCAGGCACTGCTGCCGAGCATCGTGCCCAGCGCACTGTTCCCGCGTGCCGTCGCCGCCGCACAATCTGCACAGCAATCGGCCACCATCGTCGCCCCGGCGCTCGGAGGTCTGCTTTATGCCTTCGGCAGCGTGTGGGTCTACGGGCCGACGGTCATTCTGTATGTCATCGCCTGCACGCTGATGCTCAACCTGCCCGCGCGACAAACTCCGCTGAACAAAGGCAAGGCGACGCTGGATTCGTTGCTGGCGGGGATTCGTTTCATTCGCAGCCGCCCGGACATTCTCGGGGCGATTTCGCTGGATCTGTTCGCCGTGCTGCTCGGCGGCGCCACGGCGCTGTTGCCGGTGTTCGCCAAGGACATCCTGCTGACCGGGCCGTGGGGGCTGGGGCTGCTGCGCTCGGCGCCGGCTGTCGGGGCGTTGATGATGTCGCTGTTCCTGGCGCGGTTTGCCGTTGAGCGAAACGTCGGTCGGGTGATGTTCACTGCCGTCGGCGTGTTCGGCGTGGCCACAATCGCCTTCGGTCTGTCGACCTCGTTCTGGTTCTCGCTGGCGGTGCTGGTGGTGCTCGGCGCGGCGGACATGATCAGCATGGTGATCCGCGCCTCCTTCGTGCAACTGGAAACCCCGGACGAAATGCGCGGCCGGGTCAGCGCGGTGAACGGCCTGTTCATCGGCGCCTCGAACCAGTTGGGCGAATTCGAATCCGGCCTGACCGCGCACTGGTTCGGCACCGTGCCGGCGGTGGTGATGGGCGGCATCGGCACGCTGGTGGTGACCGGGACCTGGATCAAATTGTTCCCGACCCTGGCCAACCGCGACCGGATGCATGTGCCGGTGGAAGAGATGAAAGCCTAGCTACACCGGCTCCACCAGCGGGGCCATCCCCCAAGCACAAATAGCTCGAAAAGATGCGGTACATAGATACCGCATTGAGTGTAATGTATCGCCTTACACTCGCCGCATGATCAAATCCTTTCAGCACAAAGGCCTTCGCGGCTTCTATGAAACCGGTTCGACTCGCGGGATTCGTGCCGATCACGCTAAACGGCTGTCGCGCATGCTGCAGTTCATGGATCGCGCAGCGGCTCCCGGGGATCTGGACCTTCCCGGTTGGCGTCTGCATCCACTGAAAGGGGAGCTTTGCGAGTACTGGTCACTCAGTGTGTCCGGGAACTGGCGGGTTATCTTTCGATTTGCAGGTTCGGATATCGAACTGATCGACTATCTGGATTACCACTGACAGGAGGCAGGCTCATGCCCATGCACAACCCGCCACACCCCGGTGAAACACTGCTGATGGACGTATTGCCGGAACTTGGCATCAGCGTTACCGAATTGGCTCGGCATCTGGGATTCGCTCGTCCTCATCTATCTCGCGTTTTGCACGGACATGCGCCGATCAGCCCGGATCTGGCCGTGCGACTGGAACGCGCGGGGATTGGCAAGGCTCGCATGTGGCTAGGCGTTCAAACCGATTACGACCTTTGGCAAGCCGAGCACCGTGAGCAGCCAGCCATTCGACCAATCGCTGCTCACGCCTGACCTTCTCAGGCCAGCAACTCCCCCGCCACCTTTGCTCTGGCGGCCTTGCCCGCCAGTTGCTCGACCAGTGTCAGCGCAAACGCAAGCGCGGCGCCGGAGCCCTGGGCGGTGATGCAATTACCGTCGACCACCACCGGTTGATCAACAAATGTGCAACCGGAAAGGTTATGACTGCTGACGGGCAGGCAGGTCATCCGGCGTTGACGTAATACACCGAAGCTTTGCAGAGCGACGGCCGGGGCTTCGGCGATGGCGGCGAACAGTCGTCCGGCACTGGCCTGATCCTTTAGCAGTTGTTGAAGAGGCTGGTGCGCGGCAAGGTGTTGTGCGCCGACCGCACCGCCGGGCAAGACAATCAGGTCGAAGGTCTGGGCCAGCACATCAATGAGCATGCCGTCGGCGGTCAGTCGCGTGCCTCGGGCGCAGGTCAGCATGCGCCGGCCCTCGATGCTGGCCGCCACCACTTCGATGCCGGCGCGGCGCAGCACGTCGATCAGGGTCACGCATTGCAGATCATCGATGCCCTCGGCGAGGGTAATCAGGGCTCTAAAGGTCATGGGCGCCATCCGCTGGGTGATCTTTAAAGCGTAGTCAGCTTTGCCCTGCCCTGTTCGGCGACAGCCGTTACTTGATGTAAAGCTGGGTCGACATCGTGTTGCGCGGGGCGTTGATCGAGGTGTTGCTGAAGGTAAAGGTGCCTTCCTGACGAGTCGCCAGATCGAAGGTGTACAGCGAACCGACGGTTTTCGCGCCCGGCGTGCATTCGGTCAGGTTGCCGTTATCGAAGGCACAGACCGGACTCCGGGTGCCGTTCACTTCAAAGCCGTCCAGTGCAGCCTGAGGCTGGCTCTGGCCGTAGCCGATTTCCAGCACATAGACCTTGATGCCCGGCGCGCTGTGATCGCAACGGGTCTGCACCTGGCCATCGGTAATGTCTTCGAGCCCGCAGGACGACGACTGAACCTTGATGACTTTCACCTCGCTCAATGGCGGTGCCGACGCCGCGAGTACCATCGGTGTACCGGCCAGCCACAAGGCCATCAGTCCAGCGGTCTTCATCCAACCCTTGTTCATGCGATCCATCCCCGAAAAAACAGCGCGCAGTATGGCGTAGTTGGCCGTGGTGCAAAACTTCGCCGACGATCGACACCAACATCCGCCATCTTCCTCACGCTGCTGGTATGATGCGCGGCTTTTTCCGGCCCACCACAATTTTCCAGGCGCTTGCGACGGTCTGTGCTTTGCTGTTGAGGTCGATACATTCACGGCGCCACGCGCGCCACGGGGAGCAGACATGCTGGAAAGGCTGTTTCAACTCAAGGCACACAACACCAACGTGCGGACCGAGATTCTCGCGGGCGTCACGACCTTCCTGGCCATGGCCTACATTCTGTTCGTCAACCCGAGCATCCTCGGCGAGACCGGCATGGACAAAGGCGCGGTGTTCGTCGCCACGTGCCTGGCAGCCGCCATCGGCTCCACGGTCATGGGCCTGATCGCCAACTACCCGATCGCTCTCGCACCGGGCATGGGTCTGAACGCCTTCTTTACCTACACCGTCGTGCTGCACATGGGCCACACCTGGCAAGTGGCGCTGGGCGCGGTGTTCATTTCCGCCGTGTGCTTCTTCCTGCTGTCGATCTTCCGCATCCGTGAATGGATCATCAACAGCATCCCGCTGCCGCTGCGCTCGGCAATTGCCGCCGGTATCGGCCTGTTCCTGGCGCTGATCGCCCTGCACAACGCCGGCATCGTGGTCAGTAACCCGGCGACCATGGTTGGCCTCGGCGACCTGAAACAACCGGCCCCGATCCTCGCCACTCTCGGTTTCGCCCTGATCGTTGCCCTTGAAGCCCTGAAAGTGCGCGGCGCAGTGCTGATCGGCATTCTCGCGGTGACCATCGTTTCCATCGTGATGGGCTTCACCCCGTTCGGCGGCGTGACCTCGATGCCACCTTCGCTGGCCCCGACCTTCCTGCAACTGGACATCAAGGGCGCGCTGGACATCGGCCTGGTCAGCGTGATCTTCGCCTTCCTGTTCGTTGACCTGTTCGACAACTCCGGCACCCTGATCGGCGTCGCCAAGCGCGCCGGCCTGATGGGCAAGGACGGCCACATGCCGAAAATGGGCCGTGCACTGATCGCCGACAGTACGGCGGCGATGGCCGGTTCGCTGCTGGGCACCTCGACCACCACCAGCTACATCGAATCCGCTGCGGGCGTGAGTGCCGGCGGCCGCACCGGCCTGACCGCCATCGTCGTCGCAATCCTGTTCCTGCTGGCGCTGTTCTTCTCGCCACTGGCCTCCAGCGTACCGGCGTTCGCCACCGCACCAGCGCTGCTGTTCGTCGCCGTGCTGATGACTTCCGGTCTGGCGGAAATAGACTGGGACGACATCACCGTCGCCGCGCCGGTCGTGGTCACCGCCCTGGCGATGCCTTTCACCTATTCCATCGCCAACGGCATCGCCTTCGGCTTCATCGCCTGGACTGCGATCAAACTGCTGTCCGGCCGCGCCCGTGAGCTGAACCCGGCGCTGGTGATCCTGTCGATTCTGTTCGTGATCAAGCTGGGTTGGTTCAACGCATGACTTTTGATTCCCAGGCCTACGCCGCACAACTCGAAGACAAGGTCACGCGCTTGCGTGATCTGCTGGCCCCGTTCGATGCACCGGAGCCAACAGTGTTCGACTCGCCGCTGCAGAACTTCCGTCTGCGCGCCGAATTCCGCCTGTGGCGCGAGGGCGGTGAGCGGCACTACGCGATGTTTTCTCAGGACGACAAGCGTACGCCGATCCTGATCGAGGAATTCCCGATCGCCAGCCTGCGCATCAACCAGTTGATGCCGCAATTGAAGGCTGCCTGGCAGGCCAGCGCGGCGCTGAGCCACAAGCTGTTTCAGGTGGAGTTTCTGACCACCTTGGCCGGCGACGCGATGATCACCCTGTGCTATCACCGTCCGCTGGACGAGCACTGGCATGCGGCGGCGACCAAACTGGCGGCGGATCTGGGCGTCAGCATCATCGGTCGCTCCAAGGGCAAGCGCGAAGTGCTCGGCCTCGATTACGTGGTCGAGAAACTCGAAGTTGGCGGTCGCACATTCAGCTATCGCCAACCGGAAGGCGCGTTCACCCAACCCAACGGCACCGTGAACCAGAAGATGCTCAACTGGGCATACGAAGCGCTGGGCGATCGCAGCGACGATCTGCTGGAGCTGTACTGCGGCAACGGTAACTTCACCCTGCCGCTGGCAACCCGCGTGCGCAAAGTGCTGGCCACCGAAATCAGCAAGACCTCGGTCAACGCCGCGTTGAGCAACCTCGCCGAAAACGCTGTGGATAACGTCACGCTGGTGCGCCTGTCCGCCGAAGAGCTGACCGAAGCCCTGAACGAAGTTCGCCCGTTCCGTCGCCTGCACGGCATCGACCTGAAAAGCTACGAGTTCGGCAGCGTGTTCGTCGACCCGCCACGGGCCGGCATGGACCCGGACACCTGCGAACTGACCCGTCGCTTCGACAACATCCTGTACATCTCCTGCAACCCGGAGACCCTGGCGGCCAACATCGCCCAGCTGCACGACACGCACCGCATCACGCGCTGTGCGCTGTTCGACCAGTTCCCGTGGACTCACCACATGGAATCCGGCGTGCTGCTGACCCGACGTTGATCGCAAGTGCCAGAAACAAGAAAGCCGTCCTCACCGACGGCTTTTTTGTGCCTGTTCATGGCACGGGATCGATCTTGCGCGGGCGCCCGCCCTTCCTGCCGTTGGCCCGGGCAGCTTCGGCTTTCGCGGTGCTGCTCTGGCGGCCATTGCGCGAAGCGATCACCGAGGCGGCCATGGCCATCAATGGTTGACTGGCCGAGATCATGCCGGCGATGGAAACCTGCAGATCCTTGCCATCATGGCACAGCGCGGTGCCGGCAAAGCCGACGTTCAATCCGCTGAAGTCTTCCGGTTCGAAATCATCGAATTCCCGGTAGAGATTCACTGGCAGCAACACGCCGCTGTTGTCCTCGAAGTGAATCACCAGGCATGGTTTCTGAAAGGCCACCGACACGGCTTGCAGGCTGCTGCGTCGGCGCACGCCGCCACGGTCGACGGCTTCGTCCAGACGTTTTTCCGTGACGGGCCGATCCGCGTGCAAGGCGGCTTTGACTGTTTTCATAGTTCTATTTCCACTCCTTCGTGAGCGCCGACCAGGGCCAACAGGGTTTTGTTGACCTCTGGCTCGTAATACGCAGATCCGATCCTGAAACTCGTGCTGGTGACCTCCCGCAGCACCGCCACCTGATTCGACTGTCCGTCCCACCACTGATTGTCGAGACAAGCGGTGCGCAATCGAGTCCACCAGATCCAGCGGGCCCGCCGCAGATGATCGGTTTCGCGCAGCGACTGGCGCAGCCCTTCAAGCAGACTGACCGGCGGTCGATGCGACAACGGCACCACATCCCACAGTTCGACGCCGTTGTGCCAGAAACTGAATTTGAAGCGGGCGCTCCAGGCGCCTGCATCTACATGTGCGTGGGGCGGACAATGTTCGTCACGCAACATGATCACCACTGACAGTCCTTTGTAACTGCATACCTTCATGCTAACCCATCCGTTAGGTTTAAACGTTTCAACACTTGCCATTCCCTGGCAAATCCGACCATCGGCGCCAACGCCTGCTGTGGCCGTTACCTTTCGAGCCTAGTGCGGGAGCCGAAAAAGCCCCGCGCAAAATGGTAAGCAGTTCTTTCGCAGTGGCCGCGCATTTGCTACATACGAAGACTCATTCCCCGGCGTAATCAATCATGCAGCGACACTTCGACGATCTTCAGCTGGGCAGCATCGAGTTGTTTTGCCTGGCCGCCGAGTGCGGCAGTTTCACCGGCGCGGCGCAGGCGGCTTCGGTGACGCCGGCAGCGGTGAGCCGCTCGGTATCACGCATGGAAGAACGCCTGGGCGTGCGGCTGTTTGCACGCACCACCCGCAGCGTGAAACTGACCGACAGCGGCCGGCGCTACTACGAAGAATGCCGTCAGGCGCTGGCGCAACTGGTCGAGGCGCAGCGGGAAGTCATGGGCCAGCAGCAGGAACCGTCCGGCACCTTGCGTATCAGTATTCCTACGACCTACGCCCATCATCGGATCCTGCCGCTGCTGCCGGCCTTTCGTGCGCGCTTCCCGCAGGTGAAAGTTGACATGCACATCAGCAACCGCAACATCGACTTCGTCGGCGAGGGCTACGACATGGCGATCCGCGTGCGGGCGATTCCCGATTCCGGCCTGATCGCCCGCCATCTGGAAGATGCGGCGTTGGTGATGGTCGCCAGCCCCGACTACCTCAAACGCGCCGGCACGCCGCAGACCCTCGAAGACCTCGAACAGCACGAGTGCATTCAGTACGAATTACCCAGCAGTGGGCGGCGGATCACCTGGCTGTTTTACGACGAAGACGCGCCACGGGAAATCCTCGCCGAGGGCAATTTCTGCTGCTCGGACGATGTGCTCGGTGGCGTGACCCTGGCCAGGCACGGTGCCGGGTTGTTCCAGACTTATCGCTTCATCGTCGAAAAAGAACTGGCCGACGGCTCGCTGATAGAAGTGCTCAAACCCTACAGCGGACGCTCCCGGCCGTTCACGCTGCTGTACCCGCAGAATCGCCACATGCCGCTGCGGGTCAGGGCTTTCATCGATTTTCTGGTCGAGCAGTTGCCGCACTGAATTGCACCAGTGTGCGATCACCGCACACAAAACCGGGCTGTCGATGCAGAGCAATTGATTAAAGTAACCATCTAGTACAATTTAACTCCACAGGTCGAAACCCTCGGCCCAAGCCAAAAACAATAAGTGGAGTTTGCCCCCATGCCCCCTATCGTTCTGGTGCTCAACGGCCCGAACCTGAACCTGCTCGGCACCCGTGAACCGGCGACCTACGGTCACGAAACCCTGGCCGACATTTCTGCCCTGTGCGGGCGCGCCGCCGAAGAGTTCGGCCTGGCCGTGGAGTTTCGCCAGACCAACCACGAAGGCGAACTGCTCGACTGGATTCACGGCGCCCGCCAGCGCTGCGCCGGCATCGTCATCAACCCGGCCGCCTGGACTCACACCTCGGTCGCGATCCGCGACGCTCTGGTCGCCAGCGAATTGCCGGTGATCGAAGTGCACCTGTCCAACGTCCATGCCCGCGAGCCGTTCCGTCATCACTCGTTCGTCTCGGCCATCGCCACGGCCGTGATGTGCGGCTTCGGCAGCCACGGTTATCGCCTGGCCCTGGAACATTTCAGCCAGCGGCTGAAGGGGCGATCCGCATGAACCGCAACAACGTGATACTCGCCGGGCTGATCGGCGCCGGCATCCAGGCCTCCCGCACCCCGGCGCTGCACGAGCACGAAGGCGACGAACAGGGTCTGCGTTACCTTTACCGGCTGATCGATCTCGATCAACTGCAACTGGACAGGAACGCCCTGCCCGACCTGCTGCTGGCCGCCGAACGGATGAATTACACCGGGCTGAACATCACCTTCCCGTGCAAGCAGGCAATCATCCCGCTGCTCGATGAATTGTCTCCGGAAGCCCGAGGCATCGGAGCCGTGAACACAGTGGTGCTGAAGGACGGCAAACGCGTCGGCCACAACACCGATTGCCTGGGTTTTGCCGAAGGTTTTCGTCGCGGCCTGCCAGACGTCGCCCGCGAACGTGTGGTCCAGATGGGCGCTGGCGGCGCCGGTGCGGCAGTCGCCCACGCCTTGTTGAGCGAAGGCGTACAGCAACTGAGCATTTTTGATGTGGACGTGGAGCGCGCCGAAAGCCTGGCCAACAACCTCAACCAGCATTTCGGCGCTGGCCGGGCGGTTGCCGGGCATGATCTGGCGAGCACACTGAGTCAGGCGAATGGCCTGGTAAACACCACGCCGATGGGCATGGCCAAATTACCGGGCATGCCCGTGCCGGCGGCGTTGCTGCGACCCGAGTTGTGGGTGGCGGAGATCGTGTATTTCCCACTGGAAACCGAACTGCTGCGCAACGCTCGCGCCTTGGGCTGCCGAACCCTGGACGGCGGCAACATGGCGGTGTTTCAGGCGGTGAAAGCGTTTGAACTGTTCAGCGGCAGAGTGCCGGATGCGCAGCGAATGCTCGCGCATTTTCAAAGCATGAATGGATAAAACCGTGAGGGGGCGACGCCCCCTCGACTTTGGTCACGCCTGCAGGTAGCGCAGCACCGACTCGCAAATCATCTCGCGATGACGCTGCTTGATGCTTTCGTCCGGCAGGTCGATCTGAAAGATCTCACCGAACGTGTGGCGGTTCGACACACGATAGAAGCAGAACGAACTGATCAGCAGATGCACGTCCAGCGCGTCGAGCCCGGCGCGGAACACGCCTTCTTCAGCACCACGACGCAGAATCTCGCCCAGGGAATCGAGGATGGTGTTGTTCATCGCCTTGATCGCGTCGGAACGCTTCACGTACTCGGCGTTGTGGATGTTTTCGATGCTGACGATCCGCACGAAATCGACGTTGCGATCGTGGTGATCGAAGGTGAACTCCACCAGACGCCGGATCGCTTCCACCGGCGGCAGTTCGGCCAGGTGCAGACGGTTCTCGGTGTTGCGGATATCGCCGTAGAGCTTCTCCAGCACCTCGACGTACAACTGCTCCTTGCTGCCGAAGTAGTAATAGATCATGCGCTTGGAGGTGTGGATGCGCTCGGCGATCGCGTCGACGCGAGCGCCGGACAGACCCTGCTGGACGAACTCGACGATCGCCTCCTGCAGGATATTCTCGCGGGTCTTTTCCGGGTTGTTCTTGCGACTTTTGCGCGGCTCTACCGCGGGTAGATCGGAGGCTGCGGAAAGTTCTGAAGTCATCGTCATTGCGGGCTCACGGCCATCACTGCACAGGCTGGCGATTATGGGCCGCGCGCCCCAGTGAAGGAAGCCGCGCGACCCGTGTTTAATCCCGCGTTTACGAATTTCCTACAACTTCGCCTGGCGAATCGCGCCACTGCGTGATTTGGCCATCGCCGCCAGCCGCACCGCGACGTTGGCCGCGCCATAACCGGCGTAACCGTTCTTGCGCTGGATGATCTCGAAGAAGAAACGCCCTTCGAACGGCTCGGTATAGACGTGAAACAACTCGCCACCCTGCGCATCGCCGTCGTACAGCACGTTGTAGTACGCCAGTTCGCTGAGGAATTCGTCATCGAAATCGAAGCGCGCCGCCAGGTCGTCGTAATAGTTGAGGGGGATATCCAGCAGCGGCACGCCCGCCTCTTTCGCCCGGCTGACTTCGGCGAAGATATCGTCGCAATCGAAGGCGATGTGATGCACCCCGGAGCCGCGATAACTCGACAGCGCGTGTGAGATCGCGGTGTTGCGGGTCTCGGAAATGTTCAGCGGCAGACGGATCGAACTGTCGCGGCTACGCAGCGCGCGACTCTTCACCAAGCCATACGGATCGGGCAGCACCACTTCGTCATCGGCCTCGAAATCCAGCAGGCTCTTGTAGAACAGCACCCAGCTGTCGAGGCTGTCTGCCGGCAGCGCCATGGCCATGTGGTCGATGCGCTTGAGGCCGCCCCGCGCAACAGCATCCGGCAGCAGATTGAAGTCGGTGCCGTAAACATCCGCGTCCTGATCCACCAGATAAATCAGGCTGCCGTCCGGCGCACGCACCGCCGCCAGTTCCAGCTCGTTGGGGCCGACCAGTCCGCGATACGGCTGACCTTTATAGGCGACCGCCCGGGCCAGCGCGCTGGCGCTGTCCTTGACCCGCACGGCGGTGGCGCACAGCGACGGGCCGTGGGCCTCGAAAAAGCTGTGGCCGAACGAATAGGGTTCCGAGTTGAGGATCAGGTTGATATCGCCCTGACGCAACAGGCTGACGCTCTTGGAACGATGCTGACCGGCCTTGACGAAACCCAGCCGCTCCAGCCAGTTCGACAGCTTGGCCCCGAGGCTTTCATCCACGGCGAACTCAAGAAACTCGATGCCGTTGTACTCGCTGGCCTTCGGCGTTTCGAAGAGGATTTCGCGGTTATCCACAGGACGGATGTCCTGCTCCAGACGCTGGCGGGTTTTCTCCTCCAGGTACAGCAGCGAACGCAGACCGTCGGCCGCATTGGCCCGAGGCGGTGCGGCGCGGAAGCCGTCGTTGAAGATTTCCAGCGACAGCGGCCCGGTGTAGCCGCTCTGGATGATCGGCGCTAGGAAGCCCGGAAGATCGAATTCACCCTGCCCCGGGAAGCAGCGGAAATGCCGGCTCCACTCCAGCACGTCCATCGCCAGGATCGGCGCGTCGGCCATCTGTACGAAGAAAATCTTGTCGCCGGGAATCTCGGCAATCGCCCGTGGATCGCCCTTGAGCGACAAGGTGTGGAAGCTGTCGAGCAACACGCCGAGGGCCGGGTGATCGGCCTGACGCACGATGTCCCAGACCTGTTGATAAGTATTGACGTGACGGCCCCAGGCCAGCGCTTCATAACCGATACGCAGGCCACGGGCGCCGGCGCGCTCGGCCAGCAGGCGCAGGTCGTCGATGAGGATCTGTTGCTCGCCGAGACTGTCGGGGGAGGCATTGCTGCAGACCAGCACCAGGTCGGTGCCCAGCTCCTGCATCAGGTCGAACTTGCGCTCGGCCCGCTCCAGGTTGCGGTCCAGGCGATCGCGGCGGCAGCCTTCGAAATCGCGGAACGGTTGAAACAGCGTGATGGCAATCCCGAGGTCGGCGCACATCTGCCGGATTTCCCGGGGGCTGCCGTCGTAATACAGAAGATCGTTCTCGAAAATCTCCACCCCGTCGAACCCGGCGGCGGCAATGGCTTCGAGTTTTTCCGGCAGGGTTCCGCTCAAGGAGACGGTGGCAATGGATCGCTGCATGTTTCAACTCCCGGTGGAGACGTCGGCTACGGAAATTGCGCCGCTTTTATAGGGTGAGCGAATTATTGGTCCCGGTTTTTCATTGAGCAATTTAAAGTGTACTACCCGGTTAGTTTTGCGTGCGATTATCGAACACAATGCCGGTTTGGCGAATTGACGATTTTTCGTCCACTGCCCAACATCCATCTCACCTTGAGTCCGGAACTGAACCACCGGTCGCAGCGTGCACAAGAAAAGCACACCAAATAACAAATCCAAAAACGGGTGGAACACATGATTCCTTCACAGACTTCCCGCATGGCTCCGGCCATGAGCACTGCCACGGGTGGCATCGGCGACAAGATCCGCGGCGCCATGGCCGTCGGCAAGACCCGTTGGGGCATGCTGGCGCTGGTGTTTTTCGCCACCACCCTGAACTACATCGACCGCGCCGCCCTCGGCGTCATGCAGCCGATCCTCGCCAAGGAAATGAGCTGGACGGCGATGGACTACGCCAACATCAACTTCTGGTTTCAGGTCGGCTACGCGATCGGCTTCGTGCTGCAAGGACGGCTGATCGACCGGGTCGGCGTCAAACGCGTGTTCTTCTGCGCAGTGCTGCTCTGGAGCCTGGCCACCGGCGCCCACGGCCTGGCGACCTCGGCGGTGGGCTTCATGGTCTGCCGGTTCATCCTCGGCCTGACTGAAGCGGCGAACTACCCGGCTTGTGTGAAGACCACGCGCCTGTGGTTCCCGGCCGGCGAGCGCGCCGTGGCCACCGGCATCTTCAACGCCGGCACCAACGTCGGTGCGATGTTCACCCCGATGCTGCTGCCGCTGATCCTTCACGTGTGGGGCTGGCAGGCTGCGTTCCTGTGCATGTCGGCGCTGGGGGGGATCTGGCTGCTGTTCTGGGGCCTGAAGTATTTCAACCCGGAAGATCACCCAAACGTTAAGCAGTCGGAGCTGGAATACATCCAGAAAGAAGTCGAACCGGAACAGGCCCGCGTGCCGTTCTCGAAAATCCTGCGCATGCGCGGCACCTGGGCCTTCGCCCTCGCTTACTCGCTGACCGCGCCGGTGTTCTGGTTCTACCTGTACTGGCTGCCGCCGTTTCTCAATCAGCAATACAACCTGGGCATCAATGTTACCCAGATGGGCATTCCGCTGATCATCATCTACGTCACCGCCGACTTCGGCAGCGTGGGCGGCGGGATTCTGTCTTCGTTCCTGATCGGTCGCGGCATGAACTCGATCAAGGCGCGGCTGCTGTCGATGTTCCTGTTCGCCTGCTGCATCATCGGTGTGGTGATGGCCGCCGGCTCCGCCAACCTGTGGATCGCGGTTGCCGCCATCTCTCTGGCCATCGGCGCGCATCAGGCCTGGACCGCCAACATCTGGAGCCTGGTGATGGACTACACGCCCAAGCACATGATGAGCACGGTGTTCGGTTTCGGCGGCATGTGCGCGGCGATCGGCGGGATGTTCATGACCCAGATCGTCGGCCACATCCTGACCGTCACCAATAACAACTACACCGTGCTGTTCACCCTGATCCCGGCGATGTACTTCATCGCCCTGACCTGGATGTACTTCATGGCACCGCGCAAGATTCCTACCGTTACCGAGTAGCCCTTCAATACTTAGAAGCCTTCCTGCACTGACCGGCCTGATTTCAGGCCGGTCACGTCTTCAGCGCCGGCTCTGCTGCCACGCTGCCGCCAGTCCGCTGCAACAGATCACCGCAATCCCGATCACCGTCATCAGGGTCGGCGTGTGAGCAAACAGCAACCAGCCCAACAATCCCGCAAACACGATCTGGCAGTAACCGAACGGCGCCAGCAACGCTGGTGCAGCATGGCGGAACGCCTGGGTCAGAAACAGGTGCGCGGTCATTCCGCAACTGCCCAGCGCCAGCATCAACAACGCATGCCCCAAACTCGGCACTTGCCAGAAGAACGGCACCAGCGCACTCATCACCAACGTGTTGCACAACCCGGCGAAAAAGTTGCTGGTGGTCGGGCTGTCGACTTCCGCGAGCTTGCGGGTGAGCAACTGATAGAAGCAGAAAAACAGCGCCGAACAGAACGGCAACAGAATCGCCGGGGTGAACAAGTCACCGCCCGGATGGACGATGATCAGCACACCGATGAACCCGCACACCACCGCGATCCACTGACCGCGCGTCACCCGTTCCTTGAGCAGCGGCACCGACAGCGCCGTCACCAGCACCGGAGCAAGAAAGTTGACCGCCGTGGCCTCGGCCAGCGGGATGTACAGCAACGCTGTGGTGAAAAACAGGCTGGTGCCCAACAGGCACAACGCCCGCGCCAACTGCCACAACGGACGTTTGGTGCGCAGCACGCGCAGCCCGGACTGCGGCAGGAAAATTCCCGCCATCAGCAGCGTGTGCACCAGATACCGCGCCCACACCACCATCACGATCGGATAAAAACCCGAAAGGTATTTCGACAGCGCGTCGTGACTGGAGAACAGGAAGGTTGCCACGACAATCAGCAAGATCCCCTTGAAGGGTTGGTTGACGCCGGAAAGCGGAGTGCTGACGGTCATTGGCTCTCTCTGAATGAAAAATAAACGGTGACGAGGACGCAGGCGCCCTCGCCCCTTGAAGCAGACTTAAAGCCGGGCCAACAATTCCCGTGTCCGGTCGATCGCCATTTGCGCCCGCTGCAAACCACTCACGCCTTGCTCCAGCAATTTGACCGTGGGAATTTCCAGACTCAGGGGAAGGTTAGCCGGAAGACTGCGCAACAAACCGATCAAGTCACAATCGCCCTCGCCGGGAAACCGTCGTTCATTGCGAGCCTGACGCAAGATCTCGGCCATGTCCGTCGGCCTCGGCCCGGCAACATCGCACAACTGTGCATAGCGCAGCCGCGAGGGCGGCACACCGTCCAGATCCTCCAGCCGCGATCCGGAACGGTCGAAGTGAAACGCATCGACCAGTACCGCCCCGTTTTCGCGCCCGGCCTTGTCGACGATGCGCAACGCCTGTTCGAGATTGCGCGCATCGGTCCATGGCATGAACTCCAGATGCGGATGCAAACCGTAGGGCGCCGCCAGATCGCAGAGTGCCGCGAAATTATCGGTGAGCCGCTGTTCGTCAGGATCGTTGCCGGCGACCAGCAATTCACTGGCACCGAACTCCGCGCCGACGCTAAGCAGTTGTTCGAAATCCGCAACCACCGTCTGCGGTTTCAAACGCAGGATTTCCACGTCGAGCACGCCGATTCCGGTGTCACGCAAACGCGCCAGTGTCTGACGCCGCAAATCGCCATCGGCTACCAATGGAAAGTGATATTCCTCGGGCGTCGCCGGCTCCAGACGCAGGCCGACATGGCTGTAACCGGCACGGGCCGCGACCTCGACCATCTCGGGTGGCGACAACTCCAGCACGGTCAGGCTGGCGAGGGACAGAATTCGTTCGTTCATGTTCAGGCCTCGATCTGCGCAGGTTCGGTGGCGCGACCGCTGGCCGCTGCTTCACGGATGGCCTCGACCAGCGCCAACGTGCGGGCGGCATCGGCGGCACTTACAAGCGGTTCGACTTCCCGGCGTGCAACGCGGACGAAATGCTGCAACTGCAATCGCAGGGCTTCGTCAGGCGTGAACGGTTCGTCGACGGACAGCAACGGCTCATGCCAACCTGCGTCCACCTGATCGGCGCGGTAATGCCAGTGTTTGAGCTGCGGAATGCTCAAGGCTCCTGCCGTTCCCGCCAGTAAATAACACGGCTGATCGGCCTGGCGCGGATAGGCCGGGTTTTCCCCGGAGTTCAACTCCCAGCTCCACGGCGCCGCCACCGCATCGGAACCGGTCAGCGTACCCAGCGCTCCGCCGTCGAACTGCAGCAGGATCGCCGCGCTGTCTTCATTGGCAAAACCACGCAACGCACGGTCGGTGATCGCCTGCACCGAACGCACTTCGCCGCACAGATGACGCAGCAGATCGAGGTCGTGAATCAGATTGGTCAACAGCATGCCCGCGCCCTCTTCGCGCCGCCACGCGGTTTCGAAATACTGGTCAGGCTTGCGCAGTTGGAACAACGCAGTCACCAGAGTCAGCCGTCCCAATGCTCCGCCCTTGACCAGTTCATGGGCTCGCACGATCAACGGATTGTGCCGCCGATGATGGCCAACCAGCACCGGCACACCACTGCGTTTCACCGCCGCCACCAGTTCCCGCGCCTCATCCAGGTTTACGCCCACCGGTTTTTCCAGCAACACCGGAACACCAGCGGCGAGACAATCCAGCGCAGTGCTGACGTGCTGACTATTCGGATTGGCGACGATCACGGCGTCTGGCCGGTTCTGCTCCAGCATCTGACGGTAATCGGGAAAATGCGCCACACCCCACTCCGCCGCCAGGGCCGGTGCCTGAGGGCCGGGATCGGCCACGGCGCATACCGTGGCCTCAGTGAGATGTTTCAGGTGCCGGTAATGTTGCTGGCCCATGTTACCGGCGCCGATCAGGGCGATTCGAAGGGGCGGGTTCAAGGTGCGATCCTCTTGTGATTGTTGTGGGAAAATTCACTCAATCAACAATTTAGAACCCGGTTCCATATTCTCACACCCGCCCGACTGAAAAGTGGGCGAACAGCGCACAGCTTTGCTTAAACGAACAATTCCGAGGCCAGGCTGGCCGCCGACAGCTCCTCGGTGAACGTCAGCAACAGCGGCGCCAGTTCATGCAATCGCGCCCCCGGCATCCGGGCGCTTGGGCCGGCGATGCTGAGCACGCCGATCACCCGGCCATCGGCGGGATGTTTCACCACGGCAGCAATCGCCGAAGTGCCCACCGCCGAGCTTTCTTCCACACAGGCATAACCCTGTTCACGGGCCACGCGCAGGCGTTCGAGCAGTTCAATATTGGAGCGCGGCGCGTTGGGCCCGATATCCGCCGGCACCCCCGCGCCCTGGCGTTCGACCAGCGACAACGCCTCGGCGTCGCTCATGCACGCCAGCCACGCATGGCCCGATGCGGTGTAGAACAGCGGCGCATCGCGGCCCATGTCCGGGTCGTAACGCAGACCGGTGCGGGCGCCCTGGGCCTTCGCAATCCAGGTCTGGCGCTCGCCGTCAATCACCCCAAGGCGCACCAGCTCACCGGTTTCCTGGGCCAGGCGATCCAGCACCGGCTGCACGATGTCGGCCCCGCTGCTCGACAGGTACTGAAAGCCCATCGCAACCAGTTTGGTCGACAGGTGATAACGCAACGTCTCCGGATTCTGCCGCACGTAACCCAGGCGGATCAGCTCGGCGAGCAGGCGGTGCGTCGCGCTCTTTGGAATGTCCAGTTGCTCGGCCAGGGTCTGCATCGGCAGCCCGCGCGGATCACTGGTGAGGCTTTCCAGCACGCTGAAAACCCGTTCGATTTGACTGCCGGCCATGATGCGCTCTCGGTGAAATTTCGCCGATTCTAGAAGACATCCCGAGGAATGCGAAATCTGGAACCCGGCGTCCGATAACCGCCCACTTTGCGCGTCAGTCGGTTGATCTGCTTCGCCCGCACTGGTTATTTTCTGGAACATGATTCTAAAAACAACTGACTGCTGGAGCCCTTGCTGATGCCTGCCCTTCCCGATATCGACTGCGACGTTCTGGTGGTCGGCTCCGGCGCCGCTGGTTTGTCGGCCGCCGTCACCGCCGCCTGGCATGGCTTGAAGGTCATCGTGGTGGAAAAGGATCAGGTGTTCGGCGGCGCCACCGCGTGGTCCGGCGGCTGGGCGTGGGTGCCGTGCAATCCGCTGGCCCGGCGCGCCGGGATCGTGGAAGACGTGGAACTGCCGCGCACCTATCTGCGCCACGAACTCGGCGAGCACTACGACCCGGCCATGATCGACGCCTTCCTTGAAGCCGGCCCGCGCATGGTGGCGTTCTTCGAACAACACACCGCCCTGCAATTTGCCGACGGCAACGCCATCGCCGACATCCACGGTGAAACACCGGGCGCCGGCACCGGCGGACGCTCGGTGATTGCCGCCCCCTATGACGGACGAAAGGTCGGGCGCCTGCTCAAGCGTCTTCGCACAACCATGCGCGAAACATCGTTCATGGGCATGCCGATCATGGCCGGTGCGGACCTGTCGGCGTTTCTCAATCTGACCCGCTCGTTGTCGGCGGCCTGGCACGTGACCCGGCGTTTCACTCGCCACCTGTTGAACCTGGCGCTGCACGGCCGGGCGATGCAACTGGTCAACGGCGTGGCGCTGGTGGCGCGGCTGGCGAAGTCCGCCGAAGACCTCGGCGTACTGCTGTGGGAATCGGCGCCAGTGACGGAACTGTTGCGCGACGATTCACGCATCACCGGCGCTCGCGTGAACACCACAAAAGGCCCGGTCAATGTCCATGCCCGCAAAGCCGTGGTGCTCGCCGCTGGCGGATTTGCCAACGACATCGAGCGGCGCAAAGCCTTGTTCCCTCGCACGCCCACCGGTCATGAACATTGGGCGCTGCCTCCGCTGGCAGTCAATGGCGATGGCCTGCGACTGGGCGAAACCGCCGGGGGCCGGGTCAACACCGATGTGGCCTCTCCTGTGGCGTGGGCACCGGTCTCGCAGGTGCCACATTCCGACGGCAGCATCGGCCATTTCCCACACATCATCGAACGCGGCAAACCGGGCGTCATCGGCGTGCTGCGCAACGGCCAGCGCTTCGTCAACGAAGCCAACGGCTATTACGACTACGTCAGCGCCATGGTCGCCGCCGCCCCCGAGGGCGAAGAGGTCGCGTCCTGGCTGATCTGCACCCGCGCGTTCCAGCGCCGTTACGGGCTCGGCATGTCTCGGCCGTTTCCGGTGCCGGTGTCAGGTTTTATCCGCAGCGGCTATCTGAAAACCGGCGATACCCTGGAGGAATTGGCCAGCGCATGCGGCATCGACGCGAAGGGTTTACGCGCCACCGTCGATGATTACAACCACCATGCCCGGCACGGCGAAGACCCGCTGTTCGGTCGCGGCTCGACCCCGTACAACCGCAAACAGGGTGATCCGGCGCAACAGCCCAATCCGTGCGTCGCTCCTATCGAACACGGCCCGTTCTACGCGGTGAAGGTGCAGCCGGGCTGCTTCGGCACCTTCGCCGGGCTCAAGGTCAACCCGCATGCGCAAGTGCTCGACGCCGAAGACTGGCCCATCGCCGGTCTCTACGCCGCCGGTGGCGACATGGCCAGCATCATGGGCGGGCATTATCCGGCGGGCGGGATCAACCTCGGCCCGGCCCTGACTTTCGGTTACATCGCAGCCCGGCACATGGCGGGCGTCACGGCTTTCGAACAGGAGATCGACCATGCAGCACATCGTTAACAGACAAGGACTGAACCTGCCAAAACTCGGCCTCGGCACCTGGCCGATGCTCGGCGACGAATGCACCCGCGCCGTGGAGCAAGCGCTGGAACTCGGTTACCGGCACATCGACACGGCAGCGGCCTACAACAACGAAGATGCAGTCGGACAGGCCCTGGCGAATACGCCGACACCCCGCGAGCAGATTCACGTCACCACCAAGGTCTGGTGGGACCAGTTGCAACCGGATGCCATGCGTCATTCGCTGGATCGCAGCCTCAAGGCCTTGCGCAGCGAGTACGTCGACCTGTTCATGATTCATTGGCCGACCACCGACTGGGACCTGCCGCGCACCCTTGAGACCCTCGCGTCGTTCAAGGAGCAAGGTTTGGCTCGCAACATCGGTGTGGCGAATTTTCCGCTGCCGCTGCTGCGCAAAGTCGTCGAGGAATACGGCATCCCTCTGTCAGCCATTCAGGTCGAGTACCACGTCCTGCTCGGACAAAACGCCCTGCTCGACTACGCCCGTCAACATGATCTGGCGCTCACGGCCTACACGCCACTGGCGCGTAACAAGGTCTCGGAGATTCCACAGATTCAGCAGATCGCCGAAAAACACGGCGTGCTGCCGACTCAAGTGGCGCTGAAGTGGCTGCTGGATCAGGACAACGTGGCGGCGATTCCCAAGGCCAGCAGCAAGACCAATCAACTGGCCAACCTGGCCTCGCTGAATGTCAAACTGGATGACGACGACCGGGCGCTGATCGCTGCGTTGTCCAAGCGCGAACGTCAGGTCAGCCCGGACTTCGCGCCGGTATGGGATGCCTTCGACCGCTGAAATCTGACCCGGCGAAAGAAAACCGCCGGCGGATTGAATTCCCGGCGCTCGCGCTCGTCAATAACAGGCCCGACCTCGTCACCCCGAGGCCGGGCCTTTGTGCGTGTGTACGAATAGACGGACGATCGGACTGGCGCCACACTCACACACCAGCAACACTCATCACCACGATCAGACAGAGGATTCCCACATGCTATGGAAAAAAGGCCGACGCAGTGACAACGTCGTCGATGCCCGTGGCGATGACATGGGCGGTGGTGGCGGTATGCGCTTCGGCGGCGGCAAGGGCCTGAGCCTCGGAGCGATCCTGCTGATCGTCGGCATCGGCTGGATCACCGGCCAGGACCCGCTGCAGATCCTCGGCCAGCTCACCGGGCAGATGACCGAACAATCGGCCCCTACTTCGCAGACCCGTCAGGCACCGCCGGCCAACGATGAACAGGCCGAATTCGTGCGCTCGATCCTCGGCGACACCGAAGACACCTGGGGCGCGATCTTCCAGCAGGCCGGCCGGCAATATAAGGATCCGACCCTGGTGCTGTTCAGCAACCGGGTCAATTCCGCCTGCGGTCTGGCGACCTCGGCCACCGGCCCGTTCTACTGCCCGGCAGACCAGAAAGTCTATCTGGACATGGCGTTCTTCCAGGAAATGGCCCAGCGCTTCAAGGCTGCCGGCGACTTCGCCCAGGCCTACGTAATCGCTCACGAAGTCGGACATCATGTGCAGACGCTGCTCGGCGTCTCGGCGAAAATTCAGACAGCCCGCCAGCAAGGCCGGCAGATGGAAGGTGACGGCGGTCTGCTGGTGCGTCAGGAACTGCAAGCCGATTGCCTGGCCGGGGTCTGGGCCTACAACGCGCAGAAGCGTCTGAACTGGCTGGAACCGGGCGACATCGAAGAAGCCTTGAACGCAGCGAACGCCATCGGTGATGATCGCCTGCAACAACAGGGTCAGGGCCGTGTGGTGCCGGACTCGTTTACTCACGGTACGTCGGCGCAAAGGGTGCGCTGGTTCAAAACCGGATTCGCCCAGGGCCAGGTCGGCCAGTGCGATACCTTTGCGGCGAAAAACCTGTAAATGCATAAATGGCTGTTGGCTTTACTGTTCATCGGCGGCACCGCCCAAGCGGCCGGCGTCGACGCAATCAGTCCCGGGCGCCTGCAATTGCAGGCCGGCGAAATGGCGGTGGGCATCGGCCCGGCGCCGGCGAAAATCGAGCGCGTGCTGATCGTCATTCATGGCCGCCTGCGCAACGCCGAGACCTATCGCAAAAGCGGCGAAGTCGCGGCGGAACTGGCCGGGCAAACCGCCAACACCCTGGTGATCGCCCCGCAGTTTCTCAACGAAAGCGATGTGTCGCTCTACTCGCTACCCGCCAGCGTGCTGCGCTGGCAAGGCAACGAGTGGATGGGCGGCGGGTTATCCACAGGGCCGAATCCGCTGAGTTCCTACGCCGCACTGGACGAAATCGTCGGAAGGCTGAGCGATCGCAAGCAGTTTCCGGACGTGAAGCAGATCGTGATCTTCGGTCACTCCGGCGGTGCCCAGGTGGTGCAGCGTTATGCGCTGCTGGCCCAGGAACAGCCGGCGCTCAAGACCGAAGGCATTCGCTTGCGTTATGTGGTGGCCAACCCGTCGTCCTACGCCTACTTCAATGAGCAACGCCCGGTGGCCTTCGATCATGCGAAGTGCCCGGGTTTCAACCGCTGGAAGTACGGTCTGGTGGACCCGCCGATCTACGCGGGTGGGCAAACGCCCGCGCAGCTTGAAGGCCGTTACGTCAAACGCGAGGTGATTTATCTGCTGGGCCAGCAGGACACCGACCCGCAGCACCCGGCGCTGGACAAGAGCTGCGCCGCCAAAGCCCAGGGGGCTTATCGACTGGAGCGCGGCAAGCTGTTTTTCGGTTACTTGCTGCGTCGTCACCCTGAAGGGGTCAATCAGCGCCTGATCGAAGTGCCCGGGGTCGGTCATAACGGCGACGGCATGCTGACCTCGCCGGAAGGCCAGAAAGCACTGTTCGAGCAATAAAAAACGGGGGCCGAAGCCCCCGTTTTTTTTCAAGCGAACAACATTCGCCGCAACTCCACACAATCCTTCGCATGCCAATCGGTCAGCTCCGGCCACGGATTGTCCGGCAGGTTCACCAGCACCGTGTGCGTACCCGCTGCCCGACCGCAGTCGAGGTCGAAGCGGTAATCTCCGACCATCACCATCTCGCTCGCCGGCACTTGCCAGGCTTCGGCCAGTTTCAGCAAACCGCCCGGATGCGGTTTCGGCGGCGCTTCCTCGCGACCCAGCACATCCTCCACCGCAAAGCAGTCGGCCAGGCCGATGGCTTCCAGCGTCACATGGGCCAGCTCCCGCGCATTGCGGGTCAGGATGCCCAGGCGATAACCCTTGGCGTGCAGGTCGCGCACCAGCTCCACCGCGCCGACCGCCGGGGTCGAGCCGAGCGCCAGATCCCGCTCATGTTCCAGCAGCCACGCATGTTTCGCCGCCGCTTCATCGGCAGGTAATGCCGCGAGGTGGGTAAGGATGTCGTCCTCCGGCGGGATCGCCAGCGCCACGCGAATCGCCGCGAAGTCATGCACGGCGACGGTCAGGGTGCCGTCCATGTCGAACACCCAGTGCCGCACATCCGCCAGACTCATGCCCAGTCCTTGCGATGACGGATCAGGCCTTCCTGAGTCACCGACGCCACCAGTTGTCCGGCGCGGTTGAACACGCTGCCACGGGAGAACCCGCGCGAGTTGCCGGCCCACGGGCTGTCCATGGCGTAGAGCAACCAGTCATCGGCGCGCAGATCGTTGTGGAACCACAAGGCGTGGTCAAGGCTGGCGACCTGCATGTCTTTCTGCCAGACCGATTTGCCGTGGGGCAGCATCGAGGTGGTCAGCAGACCGAAGTCCGAGGCGTAGGCCAGCAGGTATTTGTGCAGCGCCGGGATGTCGGCCAAGGCGCCGTCGGCGCGGAACCACACGTACTTGACCGGATCCGCCGGTTGCGGGTTGTACGGGTCTTTTTCGGTGACCGGGCGCACTTCGATCGGCTTCGGGCACAGCAGCTTTTCGCGCATGTGTTCCGGGATCAGGTGCGCGCGTTGCTGGGTCAGTTCCAGCTCCGACGGCAGGTTTTCCGGGCCGACCACTTGCGGCATCTGGCTCTGGTGTTCGAAGCCTTCTTCGTCGTACTGAAACGACGCGCTGCAAGTGAAAATCGGGTGGCCCTTCTGGATCGCGGTCACGCGGCGGGTGCTGAAACTGCCGCCGTCCCGCACGCGGTCCACCGAGTAGACCACCGGCAACTTGGCATCGCCCGGACGCAGAAAATAACCGTGCATCGAATGCACATGACGCGCTTCTTCAACGGTCTGACTGGCCGCCGACAGCGACTGGCCCAATACCTGGCCGCCGAACAACTGGCGAAAGCCCAGATCCTGACTGCGACCACGGAACAGGTTTTCCTCGATCGGTTCGAGGGTCAGCAGATCCACCAGATCTTCCAACACTTGGCTCATTCAGACTCTCCTCACACAACGCTATGCCGCGCAGTCCTGACTGCGACGGCCAATTCAGATTCTGGCGCGAGCCACTGATCGCGCCATTGTAAACGTCCGTGTCGGCTTAGCCATGCAGGGTCTGCAGCCATTGCTCCCGGGTGATGCGGTACAACACGTGTCGACGCAACGGATGGTCGACCGCCAGTTTCGGGTGATCAAAATCGTCGGCTGGATCGTGATGCATGCCGATCGCCTGCATGACTTTTTCCGACGGCAGATTGCTCTGCGCAGTGAAGGACACGATTTCCTTCAGGGCCAACCGGTCAAAACCGCAGCGCAGCGCGGTCCACGCCGCCTCGCTGGCATAACCGAGGCCCCAGTGTTCCTTGGCCAGCCGCCAGCCGATTTCCACCGCCGGGGTGAACGGCGCATCGAAGCCGACCACGCCGAGCCCGGTAAAACCGATGAACTCGCCGCTGTCCTTGCGCTCCAGCGCCCACAGGCCATAACCGTGCTCGGCAAAATGCCCGCGCACCCGGCCGATCAACGCGGCGCTTTCCAGCCGGCTCAAGGGCGCGGGGAAGTAGCGCATCACCTGCGGGTCGGCGCACATTGCCGCGAACGCCGGCAAATCCTCGTCCTGCCATTGGCGCATCAGCAGCCTTGCGCTTTCCAGCTCCAGTATCGGTTCCATCCCGCCCCTCCGCTTGATGCCGTCAGTCTACATCGCTGTTAGGCTTTGCACTCTTTCCTGCAGCCTTTATGAATAGTCCACCATGCCGTTGCCGCTGATCTACCACGAAGACTACAGCCCGGAATTCCCGGCGGAACACCGCTTCCCCATGGACAAGTTCCGCCTGCTGCGCGATCACCTGGTGGACAGCGGCCTGACCCGCGACGAAGACCTGCTGCGCCCTGAACTGTGCCCCGCCGACATTCTCGCCCTGGCCCATGACCGCGGTTATATCGAACGCTACATGAGTGGCGAGTTGTCCCGCGAAGACCAGCGGCGCCTCGGTCTGCCGTGGAACGAAGCCCTGGCCCGACGCACGGTGCGGGCGGTCGGCGGTTCGATTCTCGCGGCAGAGAAAGCCCTGGAACATGGCCTGGCCTGTCACCTCGCCGGTGGCACCCATCACGCCCACTACGATTACCCCGCCGGCTTCTGCATCTTCAATGACCTGGCGATCATCAGTCACTATTTGCTGCAAAGCGGCCGGGTGAACCGGGTGCTGATCTTCGACTGCGACGTGCATCAGGGCGACGGCACTGCACGGATTCTGCACAACACCCCGGAAGCAATCACCGTTTCCCTGCACTGCGAAAAGAACTTTCCTGCACGCAAGGCCGAAAGCGACTGGGACATTCCGCTGCCCAACGGCATGGGCGATGCCGATTACCTGAAAGTGGTCGACGACGCGCTCAACTATCTGCTGCCGCTGTATCAGCCTGATCTGGTGCTGTACGACGCCGGCGTCGACGTGCACAAGGACGACGCCCTCGGTTATCTGCAACTGACTGACGAAGGCGTCGCCGCCCGCGACGAAAGCGTGATGCGCCACTGCCTGGGCCGCGACATCCCGGTGGTCGGCGTGATCGGCGGCGGATACAGCAAGGATCGCCAGGCCCTCGCCCGCCGCCACGGCATCTTGCATCACAGTGCGCAGCGCGTCTGGCAGTCATCGGGTTGTCATTGAGTTGTGCTGCGTTACCCACAGTGGCTGTGGAACGGCCTGTGGATAACCTGAGCGAAAGGGACTACAGCCCACGCTGAACATGGCTTGCAGCGCGCTGGTTGTTTTTTGATCAGGCCTGACGATGGTCGCTGCTGCTAGAATGCGCGGCTTATTCCGCCACGCTATTGCCGCTGCCATGACCCAGACTTCTGCCGCCCTTCCCGCTCACGTCGCCATCATCGGCGGTGGCCCCGCCGGCCTGATGGCCGCCGAAGTGCTGAGCCAGGCCGGAGTCCGCGTCGATCTGTACGACGGCATGCCCTCGGTGGGCCGCAAGTTCCTGCTGGCCGGGGTCGGCGGCATGAACATCACCCACTCCGAAGCCTACCCGGCATTCCTCTCGCGCTACGCCGAACGCGCCCCGAACATCGCCCCGCTGCTGCGCGCGTTCGACGCCGACGCACTGTGCCGCTGGATCAACGAACTGGGCATCGAAACCTTCATCGGCAGCTCCGGCCGGGTGTTCCCCACCGACATGAAAGCCGCGCCATTGCTGCGCGCCTGGCTCAAGCGCCTGCGCGACAGCGGCGTGGTTATCCACACCCGCCACCGCTGGCTCGGCTGGGACGAAAACGGCGCGCTGCGCATCGACAGCCCGGAAGGCGAGAAAACCTTTTCCCCCGACGCCACCCTGCTCGCCCTCGGCGGCGGCAGCTGGTCGCGACTGGGTTCCGACGGCGCGTGGATGCTGCCGCTGGAGCAACGCGGCGTAGGACTGTCGCCGTTGCAGCCGAGTAACTGCGGCTTCGAGGTGCAGGCCTGGAGCGAGTTGATGGTCAGCAAATTCGCTGGAGCACCGTTGAAAAACATCGCCATCGGTTTGAACGACGATGTTCCGCGTTTGGGTGAATGCGTGATCACCGCGACCGGCATCGAGGGCAGCCTGATCTACGCGCTGTCAGCGCCGATTCGTGAGGCGATCAATGTGCACGGTGCCGCGACCATTCACATCGACCTGCTGCCCGGCCGGCCTGTGGATAAATTGCAGGCGGCATTGAGCAAACCACGGGGTTCGCGCTCCATGGCCAAGCATCTGCACAGTCAGGTCGGGATTGATGGCGTGAAGGCGGCGCTGTTGCGAGAACTCACTGATGCAGCGACGTTTGCCGATCCAGCGTTGCTGGCCAGGGCGATCAAGGCTTTGCCGCTGACGCTGGTGAAAACCCGACCGCTGGATGAGGCGATCAGCAGTGCCGGTGGCGTGACGTTTGAAGCGATGGATGAGCGGATGATGCTCAAGGCGTTGCCGGGGGTGTTTTGTGCGGGGGAGATGCTGGATTGGGAAGCGCCGACTGGAGGGTATTTGCTGACGGCGTGTTTTGCCAGTGGCCGGGCGGCCGGAGCTGGAATGCTGGACTGGTTGAAACAGCGTAACTGATCGTTCCCGCATTGCGCGGGAACGACCCTGTCTGACGCTTAAGGCTTACGCTTACGCGGCCCGGTATTGAACACCGGCACCTTGCGCACAGGCTTGATCGAAGGCTCCGGCGCCTGAGTCTCGCCGCTGTCCACCCACTTGCCCAGATTGCGCTTGCCACCGCCACCACCGGAAGCTTTCGGCTTCTTCGGTTTCTTCGGCTTCTTGATCACCTGGCCACTGGCATCGGTGTCCGGCACGCGGTGCTCCGGCACGAAGTCCGGCTCAACCTCACGCTTCAACGTGCTGCGAGTCAGCATTTCAATCGCCGACAACATGTTCACTTCATCAGCGCACACCAGCGAGATCGCCTCACCGGTCGAACCCGCGCGGCCAGTCCGGCCGATACGGTGAATGTAATCCTCGGCCACGATCGGCAGATCAAAGTTGACCACCAGCGGCAAATCTTCGATATCCAGACCACGGGCAGCAACATCAGTGGCCACCAGAATCTGCACTTCGCTCAGCTTGAACCGATCCAGCGCCCGCTGCCGGGTCGCTTGCGGCTTGTCGCCGTGGATACCGTCGGCGTTCACGCCCAGGCCCTGAAGTTTCTCGACCAGCGCGTCCACACCATTACGGGTCTTGGCGAACACCAGCACCTGCTTCCACTTGTTCTTGCGCATCAGGTGCACGAACAGTTCCGGCTTGCGCTTCTTGTCCACCGTCACCACCCACTGCTTGACGGTGTTGGCGGCCACGTTGCGCGGGCTGACTTCGATGCTCTGCGGATCGTTGAGCATCTGCCCGGCCAGCAGGCGGATGTCATCGGAGAAGGTCGCGGAGAACAGCAGCGTCTGACGTTTTTTCGGCAGCGCGCGGTAAATGTTCGCCAGCTCTTCGGAAAAGCCCAGGTCGAGCATGCGGTCTGCTTCGTCCAGCACCAGAGTTTGCAGCTGGTTGAACTTCAGCGCGTTCTGACGGAACAGATCGAGCAGACGGCCCGGGGTCGCGACCAGCAGATCGACGCCACCACGCAGCTTCATCATCTGCGGGTTGATGCTGACGCCGCCGTACACCGCGTAAGTACGCAGCGGCAGGTTTTCAGCGTACTGGCGCACGGCTTCGTGGACTTGTTCGGCCAGCTCGCGGGTCGGCACCAGAATCAGCGCACGCACCGAGTTGGCGGTGACTTTCGGCCCTTCCATCGCCAGCAGTTGCAGCAGCGGCAAAGCAAAACCGGCGGTCTTGCCGGTGCCGGTCTGGGCCGCGGCCATCAGGTCGCGACCGGCCAGCACGGCCGGAATGGCCTGCGCCTGCACCGGCGTCGGGGTCTGGTAGCCGAGCTTCTCGAGGGAGCGCAGCAAGGGTTCGATCAGGCCAAGGGTGGCGAAAGTCATGGGAGTACCGTAAGAAAAATCAGAGCAGATTGTGCAAAACGAGTATGCGATGGCGCGCAGTTTACCCTAATTCGCACGCTGCTCCGTCGCTATGACCTTCGCTGCGGCAGCCGGCTCGCTGACCACCGGCGACCGCGCCGGACGCCGCCACTGTGGCAGACTGATCAGCACCACCGCGCCGATGATCACCAGCATTGCCAGCGCTTCTTCGATGCCGATGGTCTCGCCGACAAACACGATCCCCAGCAACACCGCCACCGCCGGGTTGACGTAGGCATAACTGGTGGCTGCCGCCGGACGAACGTTTTTCAACAGATACATGTAAGCGTTGAAAGCGATGATCGAGCCAAAGAAGATCAGGTACGCCAGCGCCAGCCAGCCTTCCAGCGGCGGCATAGCCTGCAGGTGTTCACCGCTGGCCGCGCTGCCGATCAACAGCACCACGCCACCAACCAGCATTTCCACGGCACTGGCCATTGCGCCCTGAGGCAGCGGCAGGTGTTTGCTCCACACCGAACCGAACGCCCAGCTCGCTGCCGCGAAAATCAGCAACGCCGCGCCCAGCGGACTCGATTGCAGGTTGGAGCCCATGTTGAGCATCGCGATGCCGATAATCCCCATCACCACCCCGGCCCACTCCAAGCGGGTGTTGCGCGCCCCCCAGAGATAACCGCAGAGCAAAGTGAACAGCGGCACCGTCGCCACCGCCAGCGCCGCGACACCCGACGCCACGCCGCTGTGCTCGGCCAAGGTCACCGCGCCGTTGCCGAAGCTCAGCAACAAAATCCCGATGATCCCCGCCGCTTTCCATTGCGCCCAGGTCGGCGCCGGTGCCCCGCGCCAGCGCAGGAACGCGTACATCAGAGTGCCGGCAATCACGAAGCGCACGCCGCCGAGCATCAGCGGCGGCCAGTACTCGACGCCGATGCGGATCACCAGATAGGTCGATCCCCAAATCACGTACAACGCAAAAAACGCGGCGATCAAGGGCAAGGAAAAACGGCGCAAGGCAGACATGGGCAGCTCGAAAGTCAGACTCAGGGGATTGATTATTCTAGAAAGGCCAACCGCTAAAAATAAGTTACAAAACCTGTTTATAGCGCCGGTACACTTTCGAAAACACGGAGATCGACGGCCAAAACCGCGATTTCGAAAGTCTGGCAATTTCAGGAGTCTGACCTTGGACAAATACGACCGCATGCTGCTCAGCGCCCTGCTCGAAAACGGTCGCGCGTCCTACGCCGACCTCGCCCGCAAAGTGAACCTCTCCGCCCCCGCCGTCGCCGAGCGCGTGGCCAAACTTGAGGCGGCCGGAGTAATCACCGGGTATCAGGCGAACATCGACCTGTCGAAAATCGGCTTGCCGATCCAGTGCGTGATCGAATTGCGTCTCCACCAGAACGGCAGTCAAAAGGTCTACGACGAACTGGTGAAAATTCCGCAACTGACCGAGTGCTTTCGAGTGACGGGCGATCCGTGCGTGATCATGAAGGCCGCGGTGGGTTCGATGACCGAGCTGGAGGATTTGATCAACCGGGTGGCGAAATTCGGGTTCAGCAAGACGTCGATCGTGTTGTCGAGTGCGATAGAGAAGCGGGTGCCATTGGGGCATATCGAAGGGAACGGCAAGTAACCTTCTCGTCCCGCTCGTTCCCACGCTTTGCGTGGGAACGTTCATCGCGAGGGTCCATCAGCCGTAGCTGTAGCCTTCTTGGCTCAAGAGGCTTGGCATGTCCCGCAAGCGAATCCACGGCTCGTTGCGCCAATGCAACAGCTTCAAGGTCTGCCCCTCACATAGCATCAACTGCAGATGTGGGCGCGGACTGAAAGAAGACAACACATCCTCGTGCAGTAAGGGCACTACCTCATGAGTCAGCCAACGGCGTAGATGGCGGTTTTCCGGAGAGTAGTGATAAACCAGCATTGCATAGACACCTGACTCGCTGAGCATCAGGGTTTCCTGAGTGTCATCAGGTCCCGAAAGGCAAATCGTACGTCGCTGATCCGAATCAAGCTTGAGCACCTGCCGGTCATTGATTTCCAACCCCATCAGACGACCAATACCTCGGGCGCAGAACCAGGCTTCGCCATGTACCAGAGCGGCTTGCAGCTGGATGTGATGGCGGATGAAGGTTTGGGGTTTTACGAGTGACTCACGGCTGAATGACGAGCCGGCGTTTTTTGGAGCGTTGGGAATTACTTTGATCATGGCAAATCACCTAACGAAAGTTGGAGCCGCCAGCATCACTTGCAGATGATGGGTGGCAGCTGTGCGCGGGTCTGCAAGACCGAGTCGTTAGGCAACCTCGGCAGACCCGAGGGTCTCCCGCACACAGCCACCATAAAATCGTTGGTCGCCAAAAGAGCGACGCGATTATAGGTGCACCGGTCAGTGCCTAACAAATTATCGGCGGGCTTGCAGTCCCGGTCGCTGTATTGGTAGCGACGAGCAGAGGTTATCGGTGGGTTTGTTGGAGCTCAAGACAGATTATCCCTAACATTCGGTAGGACACTTCGACAAACGCTACACACCGCTAAACAGCCTATGTACACAAGATTTCTGTGGCCTATGGACACCGCCAGATGCGACCGATAATGTCCTGCAAAAGGTCGATCTTCGGCGCTCGCAAAAACAAGAATTCAATAAAAAAGAGAGGAACTCAGCGATGACTTGGAAGGGAACCCTACGCGCGATGCAAGCGTCAGCGCGCAGAGCCGAACGAAATTCGAAACGACGCCAACGTGAACTTGAAGTACGACAGAAAGAGTTCGCGAAAATGGAGGCTCGCGAGCAGGCTGCGCATGAAGTTGAAGTCTACGAAAACCACATTGAACTGCTGCTTTCAGTGCACAAGGATTGTGGCGAACAGATCAACTGGGGTGAGTTCGTAAGCCAACCGGCACCGATCAAACCCGTAGAGCTCAATACGCATGAAATCCATGCCAGAGAGAAACACTCCAGCTACAAACCGGGCTTCATTGTTCGCACTTTGAAACTGGAAGCCAGAAAGCGCAGAAAGCTTGAGGAAGCCATTCCCGCAGCAGTGGCCAAAGACAGGCAGAAACTGGCTGAAGAATTGAAAGAGTGGGAAGCGCAGCATCGCGAATGGCAGGAAGACTACGATCTTGCGACGGGAGTGCTCGCCGGTGACGGCCAATCCAGGATTGATGCCGTCATGCAAGTGAACCCTTTCACGGATATCTCACACCTCGGCACCTCCATCACTTTCTCGGTTGGAGAAACCGGCATCTTTGAATGCACGCTTTCGGTTCACGGTGAGAAAGTGATTCCCCAAGAGATCAAGTCACTGCTGCAGAGTGGGAAACTCTCCGTTAAAAAGATGCCGATCAGCAAGTTCAACGAACTGCTGCAGGACTATGTGTGTAGCTGCGTTCTGCGAGTAGGCCAAGAGTTGCTCAGTATCCTTCCAGATCGCATGGTGATCGTGACTGCCGTTGACTCACTTCTTAACTCCGCAACTGGCCATCTGGAAGATCAACCTATCCTCAGTGTCGCTATTTCTCGCGACACGCTGTTCAAGATCAACATGCAAAGCATCGACCCTTCAGACTCGATGAAGAACTTTGTGCATACCATGAACTTCAAGAAAACAACGGGGTTCATGCCAGTGAGCAAAGTCGACAGTCAACAATTTGCCAGTCTGGCCTGACGCAGAAAATTCGCAGCCTTTCGACAGCTCTTACGTGATAGTCGCCAAACCAGGATCTGTCTCAGGCTGCGGTCCCTGAGACCTTAAGTCAGCGATAACGCTGCAAGTGCTCGCCGACCTTTGCAGCCGGGACTTTCTGCAATTTGCACAGCAAGTCGTGCGATAGCTCCCGCACCCCATGCTTGCGCCGCAACTCATCCGCCAGATGCGCCAGCAAATTCGCCGCCATCTCCGCATCCGCCATCGCCCTGTGCGCCTGGCCGGTATGCGGCAGTTGGGCGAAGGTAGTGAGCGTACCGAGCTTGTGATTCGGCGCAGCAGGCATCAAGCGCCGCGCCAGCAGCAGCGAGCAGGCGAAGTTCTGCAGGCGGGTGCGTTTGATCCGGCCCAGTTCGAAGTCCCAGAACTTCTGGTCGAACGCGGCGTTGTGCGCCAGCAAGGGGGTGCAGCCGACGAATTCGTTGACTTCGTTCATCACCCGCTCGGCCGACGGCGCGGTGCGCAGCATGGCGTTGCTGATGCCGGTGAGTTGTTCGATGAAGGCCGGGACGCGCACGCCGGCGTTCATCAGGCTCTGGTAACGCTCGACGATGCGGCCGTTTTCCAGCATGACCACGGCAATTTCCGTGGCCCGGCAGCTGCTGCTCGGCGAGATGCCGGTGGTTTCAAAGTCGATGACTGCAATGCGTTCCAAACCGGGTTGTACTCCGTCCAAATCAAGTCTTGAGCTTGCGCTCAATTTTTCAACAGCAGTGCGCCTTCGATCGGCACGTAACGGCTGGAGGCGCGGATCAGCGAGTTGGCCGTAAGGCCGGGAACGCCGTAGGCCACCGCTTGCACGCCGTGTTTGTTGATGATGCGTTCGAGCAGCATGTCGAAATCGCCGTCACCGGAGGCCAGGACGATTTCGTCGACGTGATCGGCGGCGTCCATGATGTCGAGGGTGATGCCCACGTCCCAGTCGCCCTTGGCCGAGCCATCGCTGCGCTGGATGTAGGGTTTGAGTTTTACGGTGAAACCGAGGTTGCGCAGGATCTGCTGGAACTGCTGCTGTTTGCTGTCGCCCCGGTCGATCGCATAGGCGTAGGCCTCGACGATCTGCCCGTGCTGGCTGACATCCGCCCACAGCGCCGCGTAGTTGAAGTGGCAACCATAGGCCTGACGCACGGTGTAGTAGAGGTTCTGCACATCGGCGAACACTGCGATTTTTTTCACCGGAGTTCCTGTGAGCGCTGACGCGCATGAGCCGGATCAGGCACCAGGCCCGAAAAAGGCGCTCAGTATGCCAGCCCGAAGGAAGGTTCCGCGAATAATCGGCCCGGGGCGATCAGGCGCCCCGGACGAATGGTGAGTCAGACGAAGGAATCGTCGTCATCGAAGAACGATGAGTTGTCATCGCTGTAGTCGGTGTCGGTAAAGCCACCCTGGTCATTACCGTAGGAGTCGTTGTTGGCCATGCGCTGATCATCACCCCAGCCGTTGTTGCTCTGGTCGTTGACTTGAGCCGGCTCTTCCTTGATGACTTCGACGATTTCTTCCGGCTGCTGGTTGTGATGGAACAGGCTGCTGATGCCTTGCGCCAGCATCACGCCACCGGCCACACCGGCCGCCGTTTTCAGGGCGCCGCCGAGGAAGCTGCTGCCGGCTGCCGGGGCCGCTTGTTGCTGGCCATAACCCGGTGGTGGCGCGCCGAAGTTCTGTTGCGGCGCCGGGGCACCGAAGTTCTGCTGCGGTGCCGGCTCACGCCAGCCGCCGGTGGAGGCCGGGGCGCTCTGGGTCGGCGCCGGGCGCGAGCTGCTGCCACCGAAGATGCTCGACAGGAAGCCACCGCCGCTGGAGGCCGGTGGCGCGCTCTGGGCCTTGGCCGATTGCAGCTCGGCCTGCAACTGCTTGACCTGTTGAGTCAGTTGTTTGTTCTGTTCGTCGAGGCTCTTGAGGGCAGCCTCCTGCACCAGAATCGCCTGGGTCATGAAATAACCTGCGGCCGGCTGGCGCGTCAGGTGTTCCTTGATCCGCGCCTCGGCCTGGGCGTCGCGCGGGGCTGCCTCCGTTTCGGCCTGTTGCAGCCGGGAAAACAGTCCATCGATCAGGGTTTGTTCTTCGCTGTTCATGGCGACCTCGTAGATTGCCGGGGATAACGTTGCCCTCCTCCACGTCGGAGAAGATGCACCTCTGTAATGGAGGCAGCAACAGAATGTTTCAATGACCTTTACCGAACGTTTACGTTTGCGCAGCGAAACGGATCATCGGTTAAAGTGGGCCACTGTTTTTGACCTGCGATACCGACTGATGAATGCCTTCGATGTGCTGCGCGACTCCCTGTATTTTTTCAAACGCAATCTGGGCCGGATCGTCCAGTTGTGCCTGCCGCTGGTGATTGTCGAAGCCGTGCTGCAACAGGTGGTCGACCATGCCAGCGACCCGGACGGTTACTCGGCCATCAGCGTGATCGTCGGCCTGCTGGTGTATCCGCTGTACACCGCCGCGCTGATTTTGTTTCTCGACGCCCGCACCCGCGGCGAATCCCCGCAAACCCGCGATCTGCTGGCGATGGCCGCTCGCCTGTGGCCGCGCTTTGCCCTGCTGACTGCGCTGAACACGCTGCTGATCCTGCTCGGTCTGTCCCTGTATTTCCTGCCAGGCCTGTGGCTGATGGTCACTCTGGCCTTCGGTGAGTATCTGCTGGTGCTGCGCGGTTACGGCCCGTTGCAGGCGATGAAAGAAAGCCTGCGCCTGAGCCGTGGGCATTTTCTGCGGATTCTGGCGTGCATCCTGTGTGTGATGGGGCCGCTGTGGCTGCTCAAGGGCCTGACCCTGCAGGTTTATCCGGATCCACAGAATCCGTTGATCGCGGTGCTGATCGACAGCGGCCACAGCTTCCTGCAACTGTTCACCAGCGTGGTGCTGTTCCGCCTATTCATGTTGATCAGCGAATTGCCCGACAAACGTGACGGAATAGTCTGACTGCGCCGCGCTTGGGGTGATCGATGGGTCTCGGGTATGCTCGGGACCACTTCCGTATCGCTATAAGCCGAGCCATGACCCGTCTACTGCGCTACATCCTGTTGCCCGTACTGCTCGCCCTCGCCCTGATCGGCACGCTGATCTACAGCCTGACCTGGCGCCCCGATGCCCGGGAAACCCTGCCGGTCAGTTGCACCGGGCAACCGCCGACGCTGGTGCCCGGCCAGGCCCTGAAAGTCATGACCTGGAACGTGCAATACCTGGCCGGCAAGCGCTACGTGTTCTGGAATGACCTGGCGCAAGGCGAAGACGAAGCCCCGACCCCGGAAGACATGGCGTTCAGCCTCGATGAAGTGGCGCGGGTGATCCGCGACGAACAGCCCGACGTGGTGCTGTTGCAGGAACTGGATGACGGCGCCAAGGCCAGCGACTATCAGAACCAGCTCAAGCTGTTGCAGGAACGCCTCACCGACCTCTACCCGTGCAGCGCCCACGCCTTTGACTGGAAGGCCGACTTCGTCCCGGATCCGCACATCTTCGGCAGCGTCGGCCGGCAACTCGCCACCCTCAGCCGCTACCGCATCGAACACGCCGAGCGCCTGCAATTACCGGTGCAGCCAGCGAACCTCATCAGCCGTCAGTTCCAGCCGAAAGATGCGCTGCTCGCCACCACTTTGCCGCTCAGCGATGGCGGGCAACTGGTGGTGTTCAACACCCATCTGGATCGCGCCACCCAACCGGACGACACCTTGCAAGCGCAGGTGACAGCGGTGGCCAAGGTCCTCGACAAACACGAAAGCCACGGCACGCCGTGGCTGATCGGTGGTGACTTCAACCTGTTGCCGCTCGGCCAGTACCGGCGCCTGCCCACCGAGCAGCGCACGCCGTACTCCGCCGACAGTGCGCTGCATGTGCTGTGGGACAAGTACCCGATGATCCCGACCAACAACGAAGCCAGCGGCATCGACCGCGCCAAATGGCTGACCCATTACCCCAACGACCCCGGCCTCAACGGCCCGGACCGCACGGTCGATTACCTGTTCTACAGCCCGAAGATCAAACGGGTCGAAGCCACGGTGCGGCAGGACGACACCTTGCGCATCTCCGATCATTTACCGGTGATTGCGAAGTTCCTCCTGCCACCCAACTGACCTCAATGGGACCCTTCGAGATCATCGTGCAACAGCCCGAAGATCTGCCGCTTCATGTCGATGAACGAGCGCTCCATGACCATGTCCAGCGTGCGCGGGCGTTCGATCGGCACATCGAGAATCTGCTTGATCCGCCCCGGCCTGGCGCCCATCACATACACCCGATCGCCGAGCAGGATCGCTTCGTCGATGTCGTGGGTGACGAACAACACGGTCTTCTTGCTGTTGCCCCACACCCGCAATAACAGCTGCTGCATTTGCAGGCGGGTCTGGCTGTCGAGGGCGCCGAAGGGTTCGTCCATCAGCAGGATCTGCGGATCGTTGGCCAGCGCCCGGGCAATCGCCACCCGTTGCATCATGCCGCCGGACAACTGCTTGGCGTAGTTGTCGGCAAACCCGGACAAGCCGACTTCATGCACATAGTGATCGACGATTTCCTTGCGCCGCGCCGCCGGCATGCCCCGGCGCTTGAGGCCGAACTCGACGTTCTGCCGCACGGTCAGCCACGGGAACAGCGTGTAGCTCTGAAACACCATCCCGCGATCCGCGCCGGGGCCCTGCACTTGCTGACCGCCAACGTAGATATCGCCGGAGGTCGGCTCGGCCAGCCCGGCGGTAAGGTACAGCAGGCTCGACTTGCCGCAACCGGACGGCCCGACCAGTACCGCGAACTGCTGGTCCGGCACCTCGAACGACACTTCTTCCAGCGCGGTAAACGTACCGCCGCCGGGTTTGCTGTAGCGCAGGCTGACCTTGTCCACCTGCAACCTTGGCGCGGCGTGGGCCGGTGCGGCGACCGGCTCGATGAAACGACGGTTGGCAGCGGTTACTGAGCCCATGCGGCAATCCTCAAACGCAAGAAGCGGAACAGTTGATCGGTGACCAGGCCGAGCAGGCCGATGATCGCGATGGCGAGAAAAATCACGTCGACCTGAAAGCCGCGCATGGCCTTGAGGCTCAAGTAACCGAGGCCGCTCGATGCGGCGACCAGTTCGGCGACCACCAGATACGTCCAGGCCCAGCCCATGGTCACCCGCAAGGTGTCGAGCACGCCGGGCAACGACGCCGGGGCGATCACGTGCAGCACCGCGTCACGCCGGTTGGAGCCGAGGGTGTAGGAGGCGTTGATCAAATCCTTGGAGATGCCTTTGGACACGTCGGCGATCATCACCAGTTGCTGGAAGAACACGCCGAAAATGATCACCGACACTCGCTGTTCCAGACCGATGCCGATCCACAGGATGAACAGCGGCACGAACGAGGTCACCGGCAGATAGCGGATGAAGTTGACCAGCGGTTCGAGGAACGCCTGGACGATGCGAAAGCTGCCCATCAGCAAGCCCAACGGCACCGCCACCAGCGACGACACAATGAAACCGACCATCACCACTTCGACACTGGCCCAGACATGCTGGCCAAGGGTGCCGTCGCGGCTCAGGCGCACCGCCGCTTCGACCACCGCGCCGGGCGTCGGCAGGAACATCCCCGGCACGATGCCGCCGTAGGACAACCCGGCCCACAGGCCGACCAGCAACACCCAGGCCAGACCGCTGGCGCTCCACACCACCGGCACCGGCAATCCGGTCTTCGGCGTGATGCAGCGGCTCAGCCATGAATTGCGCTTGAACATGACCAGTCTCCTAGAGCGGGCTGACGAAACGGTTATCCACCAGATCGTCGTTGCTGACGTTGTAGGGCTTGCCCTGCAATTCGCTGGCGGTTTCGTTGGCCAGTTTGATCAGCGGTGCGCTGTCACCCGGCTTGCCCGGCGAGCCAAGGAGTTTTTCGCTCATGGCCTGATCGTAGAAACGCACGCCCTGCGCGGCGACGGCCAGTTCCTTCGGATCGGACAGGTAACCGCCGACGCCCTTGGCCATGATTTCGTAGGCTTTCTGTGGATGGTCCTTGGTGTATTGCACGGCTTTGTAGAGGCCGGCGACCAGCGCCTTGACGTCCTCCGGCTGCTTCTCGATCACCGTACAGTTGAGCGCCACCACATCGACGATCACCCCCGGCGTACTGCTGCTGTCGATCAGCACCTTGCCCTGCTGCTTGTCGCGCACCATCGACAGATGCGGCTCCCACGTTACGGCGGCCGGCACGCGACCGGCGATGAACGCGGTGGCGGCATCGTCGGCGGTCATGTTCTGCACGGTGATGTCGCTCATGCTCATGCCGTTCTTTTTCAGCAGGTACGAGAGCCAGAACTGCGAGGTCGAACCTTCGTTGACGGCCACGGCCTGGCCCTTGAGTTCCTGCAGGCTCTTCACGTTCTTGCCGACCAGCACGCCGTCGCCGCCATGGCTGTCATCCAGCGCGGCCACAGCCTTGAAGCAGAACTGCGGGCGGTACTTCAGCACTTCGTCGATGGTCGAGGCCGAGCCGGACAATTGCCCGGACGCCTGGGCGGCCATGTACATCGACGCTTCTTCGACCACCGGCAATTCGACGGTCAGGCCGTTTTCCTTGAAGTAGCCCAGATCCTGGGCCAGATACAGGGTGCCGTAACCGACCCACGTGGTATGGCCGATCGACAAGGTGCCAGCCTGAGCGGCGGTGACTGAAAGGGCGGAAATCGCCAGAGGACATGCAAGACGGGTAAACAAGGACTTGTTCATGGAGCACTCCCAACGCTGTTGATTTAGTTGTCATGGGCAGTACGGCCAGCCGTGGTGTCGCGATTGCACGCTGCGGTCTCTGCTGGACTCTGGCGGGCAATGCCTTGGCTGGCGAAATCGATGTTGACCCAGGCTTGGCGTCAGGAAAACGAGGAAATAGTTAGACGCGAACGATGAAAAAACTGGGTAGTGCGCACCGCGAAAGGGCGCGTCGAGCGGGGGTGCCCGAGGTGGGTGCAGATTGGGAAAAAGTCTGGCGGAGATCGTTCCCACGCAGAGCGTGGGAACGATCAGGACACGGAACGAGCGATCGGGGGAGTTAGAGCCGGCCGTATTCCTGCGCCGTACGATCAACCGCTTTCAGGGTCTTACCCACCAGCTCGTCAATCTCTTCACGACTGGCAATCAACGCCGGCGCCATGATCATCCGCCCCAGGGTCGAGCGAATGATCACCCCCTCTTCAAAACCGATCGTGCGGCAGCGCCAGGCGATGTCGTTCTCATTGGCGAAGCGCTTGCGCGTGGCCTTGTCTTCGGCCAGTTGCAACGCCGCGACCATGCCCGTGCCCTGGATATCGCCCACCAGCGGGTGATTGCCGAACACCTCGCGCAGGCACTGTTGCAGGTACGGGCCGATGTCATCCTTGACCCGCGTCACCACGCCTTCATCGCGCAAGGCCTTGAGGTTGGCAATCGCCACCGCCGCCGCCACCGGGTGCCCGGAATAGGTCAGGCCGTGGGCGAACACACCGCCCTGCTCCACCAGCACGTCGGCCATTTTCTTCGACAGGATCAGGCCGCCCATCGGGATGTATCCGGAGGTCAGGCCCTTGGCGATGGACAGAGTGTCCGGCTCGAAACCGAAGTACTCGTGAGCGAACCACTCACCGGTGCGACCGAAGCCGCCGATCACTTCATCGGCGCACAACAGCACATCGTACTTGCGACAGATGCGCTGGATTTCCGGCCAGTAGCTTTCCGGCGGGAAGATCATCCCGCCCGCGCCCTGGAACGGTTCGGCGATGAACCCGGCGACCTTGTCGGCACCCAGCTCGAGGATCTTCGCTTCCAGTTGCTGTGCCGCCCGCAGGCCGAATTCAGCCGGGGTCAGGTTGCCTTCGTGGGCGAAGAAGTACGGCTCGTCGATGTGCGCGATGTCGGGAATCATCCCGCCCATTTCGTGCATGAATTTCATGCCACCGAGGGCCGTCGCGGCCAGGGTCGAACCGTGATAGCCGTTCCAGCGGCCGATCATGATTTTCTTCTCGGGCTTGCCCAGCACCTGCCAGTAACGGCGCACGGTACGGATCAGCACCTCGTTGGCCTCGGAGCCGGAGTTGGTGTAGATCGCGTGGCTGTAGTGCCCAGGCAGCAGGCTGAACAGCAACTCGGAGAGCTCGATCACCTGCGGGTGGGTGGTGTGGAAAAACATGTTGTAGTACGGCAACTGCTCCAGTTGCCGGCTCGCCGCGGCGTTCAGATCCTTGCGCCCGTAGCCGAGGTTGGTGCACCACAGCCCGGACATGCCGTCGAGGTAACGCCGACCATCGTTGTCCCACAGATGCAGGCGGTCACCGCGCACCATCACCCGTGGGCCTTCGTCGTTGAGGGCCTTCTGGTCGACGAACGCATGAATGTGGTGCGCTGCATCGGCGGCCTGGTAGTCGCGGGTTTCACGTGAGGTGGTCATCGCCGGATCTCCTTTCTTGTTGTGAGCGGCTGTCATGAGCGCAGTTGAAACCAGGTGGTTTTCAACTGGGTGTATTTGTCGAACGAGTGCAGCGACAGATCGCGGCCGAAACCGGATTGCCTGCCGCCGCCGAACGGCACGGTCACGTCCAGCGCATCGACGCTGTTGACCGACACCGTACCGGCTCGCAATTGCCGCGCCACCCGATGGGCGCGGTGCAGATCATCGGTCCACAGCGACGCCGCCAGACCGTAGACGCTGTCGTTGGCCAGTCGCAAGGCGTGGGCCTCGTCATCGAACGGCATCACCGCCAGCACCGGGCCGAACACTTCTTCACGAAACAGGGTCATGTGCGGCTGCACGTCGGTGAAAATCGTCGGCTGAATGAAATTGTCCGAACCGTTGAAACTCAGCTGCCGCCCGCCGCAGACGCGGGTCGCGCCTTCGCGTTCGGCCTGGTTGATGAAGCGCAGAATGCTTTCGGTCTGACGAGTATCGACGATTGCCCCTGCCGCACTCGCCGGGTCCAGCGGATCGCCCGGCTGCCAGCGTTCGGCCTGAGCCTTCAGTCGCTCGACGAACTCGTCATGAATCGAGCGCTCCACCAGCAACCGCGAGTTGGCCGAGCAGACTTCGCCCTGATTGAAGAAGATCCCGAACGCGGCTTTCTGCGCCGCCAGATCCAGATCCTTGCAGTCGGCGAACACCAGATTGGCGCTCTTGCCGCCGCACTCCAGCCACACCTGCTTGAGGTTCGACTGCGCGGAGTACTGCATGAAATATTTGCCGACCTGGGTCGAGCCGGTGAACACCAGGCAATCGACATCCGGGTGCAGGCCGAGGGCTTTGCCAGCCTTTTCGCCGAACCCCGGCAGCACGTTCAAAACACCGGCCGGCAGCCCGGCTTCCAGCGCCAGCTCGGCCAAACGCAATGCGGAGAACGGTGATTGCTCGGCGGGTTTGAGAATCACCGAGTTGCCCGCGGCCAGCGCCGGTGCGAGTTTCCACGCGGCCATGTCCAGCGGGAAATTCCAAGGCACCACCGCAGCGACCACGCCCAGCGCTTCGCGGGTGATGGTCGCCAGTACATTCGAGGCGCTCGGCGCGACCTGATCGTAGAGTTTGTCGAGACTTTCGGCGTACCAGCGAAACACCCCGGCGGCGCCCGGGACGTCGATGTTGTAAGCGTCCATCACCGGCTTGCCCATGTTCAGCGAATCGAGCAGCGCCAGCTCTTCGCGATGGGCCAGAATCAGATCCGCCAGCCGCAGCAGCACTTGCTTGCGTTCGGTCGGTGAACGCCCGGCCCAGGTGCCGGCCTCGAACACCTGTCGCGCATTCTGCACCGCCGCATCGACGTCTTCTTCACCGCACGCGGCGACGTTTGCCAGCAGCTGGCCGGTGGCCGGGTTGATCGCGGCAAAGGTCTGCCCCGACTGCGCCGCACGCAGTTTGCCGTTGATCACGGCCTGGTACGGATAGCTCAATTCAGCGGCCTTGCGCTGCCAGTCTGCAAGCTCGAACACGGTGGTTGCTCCTTGGACTTTTATTCTTTTGCGAACACTGCGCAGTCGATAGTCGCTCAGGCTTGTGCGAGCTAAAACCAGTAAAAATGTCTTCGCAGACAATAAAAAAGGTAACCAGCCGATGGCCCCTTCGCGCGCGTATGGGGCTATTGTTCAGAGACAAAAAAACCGCCGACAGAACGGAGGCCGGCGGCTTACAAATTGCTTGGATGTGGAATCCGTTCGCTTTGAGGTTCACCGTGGCCGCTTACAACCTGCGTCAGTTGAAATACTTCATCACCACCGTCGAATGCGGCAGCGTCGCCGAAGCGTCGCGCAAGCTGTACATCGCGCAACCGGCGATTTCCACGGCGATCAAGGGGCTGGAAGACAGCTTCGGCGTTCAACTGCTGATCCGCCATCACGCCCAAGGCGTGTCGCTAACGCCTAGCGGCGCGCGGTTCTTCCGCAAGGCCCAGGAACTGCTGCGCATGGCCAAGGAGTTCGAACAGAACGCCCTCGCCGACAACGACGTGGTGGCCGGGCAGATCGATATCGGCTGTTTTGAAACGGTGGCGCCGCTGTACCTGCCGCAACTGATTGCCGGCTTCTCGGCGCTGTATCCGGGGGTGAAGATCCGCATCCGCGACGGCGAACAACAGGAACTGGTGCAAGGCCTGACCTCGGGCACCTTCGACCTGGCAATCCTCTACAAACACGACCTCGACGCCACCATCGAAACCGAACCCCTGATGCCGGCCCAACGGCCTTACGCCCTGCTCCCGGCAGATCACCGCTTCGCCCAGCTCAAGCAGGTTTCGCTGCGGGACTTGTGCCTGGAACCGATGATCCTGCTCGACGTGCAACCGAGCCGCACCTACTTCGTCAGCCTGTTCGAAGAACTCGGGCTGTCGCCACGCATCGATTTCAGCTCGCCGTCGATCGAAATGGTGCGCGGCATGGTCGGCCAGGGTTTCGGCTTCTCGATCCTGGTGACCCGCCCGCACTCGGAATGCACCTACGACGGCAAGAAAGTCGTGTGCGTCGACATCGTCGAAGACGTCACCGGCTCAGGCCTCGTGGCCGCGTGGCTCAAACGCGGACAACTGACCAAACCGGCGCAGTTGTTTGCCGATTATTGCCGGGAGCAGCTGACCGCGAAGGCCAGCCGCTGAGTTTCACGTACCGCGCGGTTTGGCTCGTGCGGTAGCTTCAGCCACCAGCGGATCATCCGGCCAATAGTGCTTCGGATACCGCCCCTTCAGATCCTTCTTCACCTCGGCATAGGTGCTGCGCCAGAAGTTGGCCAGATCCTGCGTCACCTGCACCGGACGCCGTGCGGGCGACAGCAGGTGCAGCTTGACCACCTGCCGGCCGCCGGCGATGCGCGGCGTGTCGGCGAGGCCGAACAGCTCCTGCAAGCGCACGGCGAGAATCGGTGGCTGTTCGCTGTAGTCGAGTCGAATCGACGAGCCCGACGGCACGCTCAGGTGATGCGGTGCCTGTTCATCGAGCTGTTGCGGCAGTGGCCATGGCAGCAGATTGCGCACGATGCTCGACAGGTCGAGGTTGGCGAAATGACTGAGGCGCGAGACCTTGCCCAGGTACGGCATCAGCCAGTCTTCGAGGGTTTTCAGCAGGGTGGCGTCGCTGACATCCGGCCATTGGCTGTCGCCCTTGGCGTCAAGGTCGAGCTGGCGCAGCAAGGCGACTCGCGCCTGCCACTGGCGCAGTTCCGGAGTCCACGGCAGCAGTTCCAGACCTTTGCGCCGTACCAGATTGACCAGCGCCTGGCTGCGGGCGTTTTCGTCGAGACCGGTCAGCGGTTCGCGGCTGAGGATCAGTTCGCCGACCTTGCGTTGGCGCTCGGCGCGCAGCACGCCTTCGCGTTCGTCCCAGTCCAGTTGATCGACGTTGTGCACTTGTTCGGCCAGCACCGAATCGAACAGCGCCGGATCGAAATCTGCCGCCAGATAAATCCGTTCCTCACGCTGGCCCTGACGGCTGCCAAGGTCGGCGATGACGATCCACGGTTCCTTCATCAGGCTGTCGGCTTCGGCGAACAGCGCCGCACGGCCGTTGGCCAGACGATATTCGGCACCACCGGCACGCCGCTGCTGAGCGACGCGGTCCGGGTAGGCCAGCGCCAGCAAGGCGCCGAGCCAGCGCGGGTGATCCGGATCGGCAACTGGTTCGCTGGCCTTGCCGCGCAGATAGCCGCGATATTGCCGCGCCAGTTGCCGGGCGCGCTGCACGCCGCCCTGGGCACCGCGCGCCGCGCGTTCTTCACCGGACAGCAGCACCAGACGACTGTGCAGATCAGCCCCCGCACCGCGCAAAATATCCCGTTCGCCGAGCAATGCAGCGACGTCGCACGCCATGTTCGCCAGCCCCAGTGCCTGACCGCGCAACAGCAAATGAGCGACGCGCGGGTGCGCCGGCAATTCGGCCATGGCCTGTCCATGGCGATTCAGGCTTTCACCGTCCAGCGCACCGAGGCGCTGCAACAAATCCTGAGCCTGTGCATAAGCGGCCGCTGGCGGCACATCCAGCCAGATCAAATCACTCGGCGCCACGCCCCAGCGCCCGAGTTGCAAAGCCAGGCCAGCCAGATCCGCCGAGAGGATTTCCGCACTGCCATAAGCCGCCAGTTGTTCGTGCTGATCCTGCGACCACAGGCGATAACACACGCCCGGTTCCAGCCGCCCGGCCCGGCCGGCACGCTGGGTGGCACTGGCTTTGGAGATGCGCTGAGTGTCGAGGCGGGTCATGCCGCTGCCCGGATCGAAACGCGGCACTCGCGCCAGCCCGGCGTCGATCACCACGCGTACACCGTTGATGGTCAGACTGGTCTCAGCGATGTTGGTGGCCAGCACCACTTTGCGTTGACCTGCCGGCGCCGGGTCGATGGCGGCACGCTGGGCATTCAGGTCGAGTTCGCCGTGCAACGGGCAGAGCAACACGTCGCTGCGCTCACCGATGGCGTCCGCCAATTGTTGATGGACACGTCGGATTTCCGCCTGCCCCGGCAGGAACACCAACAGGCTGCCGGTTTCATCGTGCAGGGCTTCGAGCACCGTTTGCGTGACGCGTTGATCGATGTATTCGCCGGGCTGGAACGGCCGGCCCCAGCGCATCGTCACCGGGAACATCCGGCCTTCGCTGCGCAGGATCGGCGCGTCGTCGAGCAACCCGGCCAGACGTTCGCCTTCAAGGGTGGCGGACATCAGCAGAATCTTCAGCGGTTGTTCAGCTCGAAACAGCTCGCGACCGTTCAGACTGAGGGCCAGCGCCAGATCGGCGTCGAGACTGCGTTCGTGAAATTCGTCGAAGATCAGCAGGCCCACGCCTTCCAGTGCCGGGTCGTCCTGCAAGCGCCGGGTGAGGATGCCTTCGGTGACGACTTCGATGCGTGTGTTGGGGCCGACCTTGCTGTCGAGGCGGATGCGGTAACCGACGGTTTCACCGACCTTCTCGCCCAGCTCGCTGGCCAGCCGCTCCGCCGCTGCACGCGCCGCCAGTCGACGCGGTTCGAGCATGAGGATGGTCTGCCCGTTCAGCCACGCTTCATTGAGCAGGGCCAAGGGCACGCGGGTGGTTTTACCGGCGCCGGGCGGTGCTTCGAGCACGGCTTCGTGGCGTGTCGCCAACGCTTCACGCAGGGCGGGTAAAACTTCGTCGATCGGCAAAGAAATCATGCTGGCTCCCAAACAGAGCGGCGAGTATAACGGCGAACTGCCACGCGTTCGTCAGGGTCTTAACTTCACACGATGACGCTTCGTTAACAGATGACTCAGGAGATTCCCATGCGCTTACCTTTTCGCCTGATCGGCGGTGTACTGGTTGCCACCCTGCTCACTCAGATCACCGCGTGCGGTTCGATTTTCTACCCAGACCGGCGCGGCCAGATCGACGGCAAGATCGACCCGGCGATTGCCGTGCTCGATGCCGTGGGCCTGTTGTTCTATATCCTTCCCGGCGTGATCGCGTTTGCCGTGGACTTCGCCACCGGCGCGATCTACTTCGAACCGGGCCACACGGCGCAGGTCGATCCGGCCAAGCTCAAGCAAGCCATCGGCCCGGACGGTCAGGTCGATAACTTGAAGTTGCAGGCTATTCTCGAAACGGAGCTGGGCCGCAATCTGCCGCTGGACGACCCGCGCCTGATCCAGCACAAGGGCAGCACCCAGCAACTGGCGATGTTCGGCCTGCAACCTGCCGCTTAAGGAATAGACGCACCCATGACCACAAGCACCGAACACGCCCGCCTGCTGCGGCTGGCGACCCGCGCCTCGGTGGCGGTGGCCTGTACGCTGATCATCGCCAAAGCCATCGCCTGGTGGCTGAGCGGTTCGGTGAGCATGCTCGCCGGCCTCACCGACTCGGCCCTCGATGGCGTCACTTCGTTGCTCAATCTGCTGGCGGTGCATTACGCGCTGCGCCCGGCGGATGACGATCACCGTTATGGTCACGGCAAAGCCGAATCCCTGGCGGGCATGGCGCAGGCGCTGTTCATTGGCGGCAGTGCGGTGCTGATCGCGTTTCAGGCTTATGAGCGCCTGAAAAATCCGGAGCCGCTCGGCGCGCCTTGGCTGAGCATCGGGGTGATCGTGTTTTCCCTGTTGCTGACGGCGGCGCTGTTGATGCTGCAGCATCGGGTGATCAAGCAGACCGGCTCCAACGCCGTGCGGGCGGATTCACTGCATTACCGTTCGGACCTGTTACTCAACGGCAGCATTCTGATTGCGCTGGTGTTGGCCGGATTGGGGTTCGATCAGCTGGATGCGTGGTTCGGTCTGGGAATTGCGGCGTACATTTTGTGGAGCGCGATTCAGATCGCCCGGGAAAGTTTTTCGGTGCTGATGGATGAAGAGCTGCCGACGGATGTCAGTCAGCACATGCTCGAACTGGCGTGCGGCGTGCCGGGAGTATTGGGCGCACACGATCTGCGCACACGGATTTCCGGCAATCACTGGTTCGTGCAGTTGCACCTGGAATTGCCGGGGGAGCTGACGCTGTCAGTCGCCCATGGCATCAGCGATCAGGCGGCGGATGCCATTCACAAAGCCTACCCACGGGCCGAAGTGCTGGTGCACGCCGACCCGCAGGAAGTGGTCAAAGCCGCTCGGGCTCAGTAGTTGACCTGATAACCGCGACTGCTCAGGCAATTGCCCTGGGCCTGACGGTAGGCCTGCACCACTTCGGGCGCCGGTTGATAAGTCGCGGTGCGCGGATTGAAGCCGCTCTGCTGCACCGCGTACTGATAGCACTCATAGCCGTCGCGCTGAACCTGCTCCGGTGACTGACCGTTGGCCGGATACGCTTCCACGTCATAACCATTGCCGGTCGGCTGCGGTGGCTGCTGCGACGGCGGCTCGACTACCACGTAATCCTGGGTCGCCTCCTGATAGGCGTAGTACGAGCCGGCGGCGAGGAACAGCAGCGAACCGCCGATCCACACTTCACGGGCGTAATCAGGCAGATATTGGATGCGGATCCCGCGCGGCGGCTGAACCACGATATAGCGCGGGCCTTGTGGGCGATACCAGTAGCCGCCGGAGTAGAAATAGTCCTGGCCGCGATACGGCACACGGTAATCGCGATCCGGGAAACGGTCGATCACATGGCCCGGCCGGTATTGCGGGCCCGGGCCCCAGCCGTTGCCATGCCCGTCCGGGCGACCCGGCCAGCGATTGTCGTTGGGGCGGTTGCCGGTCTGCCAGTTCTGGTGATAGCCGTTCTGCGGGCGCTCGTCGCGGTAGTAACCCTGACGGGGTTCCTGGGTCTGGCGCACGGTGTCGGGGCGCGGCTGGATCGGCAGGTCATTGGCCGGCAGTTGCGGCGGCGGTGGCGGCTGGCGCACCGGGTTGGGGTTGTAGGCCGGACGTGGCTGGTTCTGGTTCTGCCACTGGCTGTTGTTCGGTTGGCCGCGATTCTGCTGGCCGTTGTGCTCGAACTGCCGGCTATTGTCGCCACGAATGATGTCGTTGTTCTGCCGCTGCGGATTGTTCTGGCCGTGCTGCTGATTGCCGCCGCCATGGCCCTGATTGTTGCCCTGATGCTCAGGCCCGCGTCCACCGCCGTCCGGGCCGCGATTCTGCGGCTCATCCGCCAGCGCTTGCGCACCGACACTCACACACAGCAAACCAACACTGGCCAGACGCCAGATGCGCGACTTCATGAAATTCCTCACTGCGGACTAGAGCCTGAAATTAAGAGGGCGTGTAGCTAAGACCGGGGATGGGCACACCGGGTTCTGCTACAGGTTATCAGTCACGTCATTTATTTATTGAGCGAGAAGAGTCAAATCGCGGGCAAGAAAAAAGGGAGACCCGTCGGCCTCCCTTCTAGAGAACTTCGTCCTGGCTCGACGCTTTTGACATCGGCTCACCTCACGCCGTCTTCTGGACAGTGTGCAGCTCGGGGGCCGGCACAACCCCGGTGGGGGTGGCGGCCGCGGCAGGCCGGATTGGGCGGGCCGCGTGGACTGTGTTACCGAGCAGTGATTCTGGTGATAAGAATAGGCCCGGCGCCGCGACAGATGATTGCGAAGATTGCTCAAATAAACATCACTTGCGCAATTTTTAACCCTGGATAGATAATCCGCCGCAATAGTTAAGACAAAGGACCGTTTGATGAGCAAACTCGACCGTTACGACCTCAGTATTTTGGCGGAATTGCAGCGCGACGCCCGCATCTCCAACCAGGAACTGGCCGAGCGCATCGGTCTGTCGCCCTCCCCGTGCTCGCGCCGGGTCAAGCAGCTGGAGGACGACGGCTATATCTCGCGTCAGGTCGCCCTACTTGATCGCAAGATGCTCGGCCTGAGCCTGACCGCCTACGTGCTGATCGGCATGGACCGGCACACGCCGGAGCGTTTCGAGAACTTCGAAGCGGCGATCCGCACCTTGCCGCAAGTGCTGGAATGCAGTCTGGTGACCGGGGTGGATGCCGACTATCAGCTGAAAGTGGTGGTGCCGGACATGGATCACTATCAGAAGCTGCTGCTGGGGCATCTGACCCGGATCGAAGGCGTAACCAGTGTGCGCTCGAGCTTTGTGCTGAATCAGGTGCTCAATAGCACCGAATTGCCTCTCACGCATCTGCGTAGCTGATCAAGAGCTGCCCTCATCGGAACGCCGCCCGCCCAGCCCTCTCCCGTAGGGAGAGGGGGGCCGACGGTGGGGTGCTCGAGAAGTACGCCGACCTGAACGCCCTGCTGTGAATCCATAATCGACTGGAAATTTCAGGTCGATGTATGACGCCAGACACCTCGGTCAGTCCCCTCTCCCCCCGGGAGAGGGTTAGGGTGAGGGCCAGTCGTCGGATCAGACCCAGATCAATGCCACCCCGCCCCCCTTGGCGTATACTCGCCGCGCCCTTTTAGCCCCGTGCGTGCCGGAGAACCCGATGGATCCAGCAGTATTTGAAGAGTGGATGATGACCGGTCTGGTCAGCATCCTGATCATTTTCATGGGTTTCATCGTCTGGGATCTGGCGAAGAAGTCCAAGGCCGGGCGCTTTGGCTCGTTCATTCTGTTTTTCGTGCTGGGCCTGGGCGTGGCCGCATTCATCATCAAGAGCGTGGTGATCGGCCTGATCGAGTCCGGCGCCTTATAAGCGCGCCGGCACTTCTTTCCACTGTCCCTGATCGAGCCCTTCGATCGTCCAGTCACCAATCCTGACCCGCACCAGCCGCAACGTCGGCAGCCCGACCGCCGCCGTCATCCGCCGCACCTGGCGGTTGCGTCCTTCGCGAATCACCAGTTCCAGCCAAGTTGTCGGAATCGTTGCGCGAAAGCGCACCGGTGGCTTGCGCGGCCACAGCTCGGGCTCATCCAGTTGCCGCGCTTCGGCGGGCAAGGTCATGCCGTCATTCAACTCGACGCCGTCACGCAGGCGCTGCAACTGCTCGGCTGTCGGCACGCCTTCGACCTGCACCCAATAGGTTTTCGCCAGTTTGTGCTTGGGGTCGGCGATCCGCGCCTGCAACTGGCCGTCGTTGGTCAGCAGCAGCAAACCTTCGCTGTCGCGATCCAGCCGTCCGGCCGGATAAATGCCCGGAATGTCGATGTAATCCTTGAGCGTCGCCCGCCCTTCGCCGTCGCTGAATTGGGTCAGCACATCGAACGGTTTGTTGAACAGGATCAGCTTCGGTTCGGCCGGTGGTGCCTTGGCGACCCGGCGCGGGGCTGAAGAAGCTGGCTTCGCGCCGTGGCGGCGGGAAGGTGGACGTTGAGGACGGGACATAAGAGAGCAGACATTTAGCGATCAGGGCTGACAATGCTAGTGCCCCGACCGCCAAATGACCACGACAAACCGTTAGCGGAACGGCGGCTCGTCGAAGCTGCGCAGTTTGCGCGAGTGCAGCGAATTGAGTTCGGTGCGCAGCAGATCCACCGCTTCAATGCCGATCTTCAAGTGCTGGCTGACCGCACGCTCGTAGAACGCGTTGGCCGAACCCGGCAGCTTGATTTCGCTGTGCAGCGGCTTGTCCGATACACACAGCAACGTGCCGTACGGCACCCGCAGGCGATAACCCTGGGCGGCGATGGTGCCGCTTTCCATGTCCACGGCCACGGCGCGGGACAGGTTGATCAGCGGTCGTTCCTGAGCCCAGCGCAATTCCCAGTTACGGTCATCGTAGGTCAGCACAGTGCCGGTGCGCAGGCGCTTCTTCAGCTCTTCGCCTTTTTCGCCGGTGATGTTGGCTGCCGCTTGTTGTAGCGCCAGTTGCACTTCGGCCAGGGCCGGGATCGGAATGTTCGGCGGCACCACGCGGTCGAGAATCCCGTCGCGACGCATGTAGGCGTGAGCCAGCACGTAGTCGCCGATGGTCTGCGACTGACGCAGGCCGCCGCAGTGACCGATCATCAGCCAGCAATGCGGACGCAGCACAGCCAGGTGGTCGGTGATGTTCTTTGCGTTGGACGGGCCGACGCCGATGTTGACCAGGGTCACGCCGTGGCCATCGCTGGCGATCAGGTGATAGGCCGGCATCTGGTAGCGGTGCCAGACCACACCGGCCGCAATCGCCGAGGCTTCGCCGTGATCCATGCCCTTTTCGATGATCACGTTGCCCGGCAAGACCATGCGTACGAAACGCGGGTCGCGGCGCAGTTGTTCCAGGCCATGGACGATGAACTGGTCGACATAACGGTGGTAGTTGGTCAGCAGAATCCACGGCTGCACATGGCGCCAGTCGCTGCCGGTGTAGTGCACCAGACGACGCAGCGAGAAGTCGACGCGCGCGGCGTCAAACAGCGCCAGCGGCAGCGGATCGGTGTTTTCCCAGTCGTAGAGACCGTCGGCGATGCCATCGGTGGCGGCGGACAGGTCGGTACTCGGGAACACCCGTGCCAGCACCGCAGCGGTGACGCCGGAGCCGGCCAGTTCATCGCCCTGCTCGACCACGTACGGATAGGGAATGTTCTGCTCGCTGACCCCGACTTCGACGGTCACGGTGAAGTCGTGCATCAGCGGCGTGAGCTGTTCCAGCAGGTATTTGCGAAACGCCGCCGGGTGAGTAACGGTCACGCTGTAGGTGCCCGGCAACTGCACCTTGGCGTAGGCGCGGGTGGTCTGCGGGACTTCGCCCTGGCAGTGGTAGGTCAGACGCAGTTCGGGATAACGGAACAGGGCACGTTGCTCGGCGTCGGGCTCGACGCGATCCTTGAGATAACGCTTGAGCGCCGAGTTCAGCGCCGTGGTGGCCCGCTCATGCAGCTCGGCGAGACGATCCACGGCCTGTTCGGCGGTTTGAACGACAATAAACGCTTCGGTCACGATCAGCTTCCTGTGTTCTGACTTGCAGAGCTTCATCTTGCCTGCATCGTGGCGTCACGGAAACAGTGGCGTTGTGGCTTTGTCGCGATCCCCCTTCAGAAACCTTGCGGCGTAGAGCGGGCGACGATGGCTTCGACATCCAGCCCGCGCGGCAACGCGCCGTAGGCCCGCCCGCCTCCGTTCAGACGACTGGCGATGAACGCATCGCTGACCGCCGAATTCCCGGCCTCCAGCAGCAACTTCGCTTGCAGTCCCAGAGCAATGTCTTCAGTAAGTTGCCGAGCGCGGTACTGAATGTCGCTGGTGTCCTTGAACTGTGCCTGCAATTGCTGAATGTGCGCAGCCAGTCGCTTGTCGCCATGACCGTCGCCCAACTCGCTGAACAACACATCAAGCACGCCCGGCTCTTTCGACAACGCCCGCAGCACGTCGAGGCATTGCACGTTGCCGGAGCCTTCCCACGTCGAGTTCACCGGCGCTTCGCGGTAAAGCCGCGGCAGGATGCTCTCCTCGACATAGCCAGCACCGCCCATGCACTCGGCGGCTTCGTTGATCATCCCCGGCGCACGTTTGCAGATCCAGTATTTACCCACCGCCGTCACCAATCGGGCGAACTGCGCTTCATGGCGATCGTCCAGATGATCCAGCGCCTTGCCCATGCGAAGGCTCAGCGCCAGCGCGGCTTCGCTTTCCAGCGCCAGATCGGCCAGCACGTTCTGCATCAGTGGCTGTTCACTGAGCAGTTTGCCGCCGACCTTGCGATGGGCGCAGTGATGGCTGGCCTGAGTCAGCGCCTGACGCATCAGCGAGCTGGAGCCGACCATGCAATCGAAACGGGTCATCGCCACCATCTCGATGATGGTCGGCACGCCGCGCCCTTCTTCGCCGACCATCCATGCCAGCGCGCCTCGGAATTCCACTTCGCTGGAAGCGTTGGACTGGTTGCCGAGCTTGTTTTTCAGGCGCTGGATGTAGAACTGATTGCGCGTGTCGTCCGGGCGATGGCGCGGCAGCAGGAAGCAGCTCAAGCCCTTGTCGGTTTGCGCCAGCGTCAGGAACGCATCGCACATCGGCGCCGAACAGAACCACTTGTGCCCCACCAGTTCATAGGCCTGGCCCGGGCCGCTGGCGCCGACCGGATAAGCTTTGGTGGTGTTGGCACGCACGTCGGTGCCGCCCTGTTTCTCGGTCATCGCCATGCCAATGGTGACGCCCGCCTTGTGGGCCATGCCGACATTGCGCGGGTCGTATTCGGTGGCGAGGATTTTCGGCAGCCATTGCTCAGCCAGATTCGGCTGCAAACGCATCGCGGGGACACTGGCGAAGGTCATGGTCAGCGGGCAACCACTGCCGGCTTCGGCCTGACTGTGCAGATAGGACATGGAAGCGCGGGCGACATGGGCGCCGTCCTGTGGATGAGCCCAGGGCAACGACGTCAAGCCATGTTCAATGGCGATGCGCATCAGCTCGTGATACGCCGGATGAAACTCCACCAGGTCGATGCGATGTCCATAGCGGTCATGACTGGCGAACACCGGTTTGTTCTGGTTGGCGAGGAACCCGGCCTCCATCAGCGGCCCGCCGGCCAGCGCGCCGTAGGCGTCGATCCGCGACTCGGCCCAGCCGGCACCGAACCGCCGCGACCACTCCTGCAACGGCAGGTCGATGCGGTATAGATTGGTGCCGTCCAGCGACGGTGGCTGGTTGGTGACTTCGTGAGTTTCGGCGAACTGATGCAGGTTCATGACGGGGCTCCTTGATCGGCCAGAGCTTCAGTTAAGCACCGCCCCCGAACCGATCAAAGTGTCATATCGGCCTAAATACCGGCGCTTTCACCCTATCAGCAACTCAACACCCGCCGCTGCATCGCAACCTGCAGATCCTCGAATTTCACCGGTTTGCTCAGATAATCGATCGAGCCACCCGACGCGCAATGCTCGCGATCCGCCCCCAGCGCGATCATGAACACCGGCAGATGGGCGCATCCCGGCAGGTCACGAATCTGGCAACACAGCGATGCCCCATCGAGCGGCGGCAACTGGCAGTCGATCAGCACGGCATCGAAGCGCTCGCGCTGCAAACAGTCGAGCGCCGCCGCGCCGTGGTCGGCGGTGCGCACGCGGAAACCGAGCTTGAGCAACATGCCGCGCATCACCAGTTGGTTGACGCTGTTGTCGTCCACCAGCAGCACGGTGCAATCCTGCGGCGCACGCACGGTGTCGCGGCTGAACGCGGGCACGGTTTCCACTTCCGGCAACTCAAACTCGACATCCAGTTGAAAGCGGCTGCCACTCCCCGGTTCGGAGCGGTGTGTGAGCTTGCCACCGAGCAACTCCACCAATTGACGGCAGATCGCCAGACCGACGCCCAGCCCGCCGTATTCGCGGGTCATCGAACCGTCGAGCTGGAAGAAGCGCTGATACATCGTCGCCTCGCCCAGATCGGTAAAACCGATGCCGGTGTCGATCACCGCAAAGGACAGCGCCAGCCGATTGTCCGTCGACGGTTTGCCCGTCACCCGCAATGCCAGACCGCCGACGCGGGTGAACTTGATCGCATTGTCCAGCAGGCACTCCAGGCATTGCGCGAGTTTGGCGCTGTCGCCATGCAGGCGATCCGGCAGGGTCGGCAGCACGTCGACCTTGAAGTCCAGCGACTTGCTCGAAGCATTGCCATCGAACTGCATCCGCAACGCCTCGACCACCCCGCGCAGGCTGAAACTGCCCGGCGTCGCCTTGAGCTTGCCGGCCTGCAATTCGGTCAGGGTCAGGATGCCGTTGACCATGCGCATCATGTCCCGCGCCGAACCGGCGGCAGTCTGCTGGTATTGCTCCAGTTCCGGATCGAGTTCGACGGTCTGCATCAACTCGAGCGAACCGATCACCCCGTTCATGGGCGTGCGCAGTTCGTGGGTCAGGGTCGCGAGGAATTCGTCCTTGAGCTTGTTGCTGTGGGCCAGTTGCTGGTTCAGCACTTCAAGTTTCTGGCCGGCGTCGAACAGGGTCTGCGCCTGTTGTTCGCGCATCGCGTTGATGCGGTCGGCCAGGGCCAGCGACAGCAGCGCCACTTCGATGGCCGAGCCGATCTGGCTGGCGTACATGGTCAGGAACACATTCGGCAGCAGGCCCAGCACCATCATGGTGTTGACGATGCCGCCGATCAGGAACGCCGACCAGGCAATGATGAAATAGCGCGCCACCCGCAGGCCGCGCCACCAAGCGAGGATCCCGGCGGCGAAGATCACCACGGTGAAGGTCAGTGCCAGGGTCGTCGCCAGACGCAGGGCCAGGCCATAACTGGTCATCAACGACAGACCGATCACCACGGCGCCAAAAACAATCAGGGCGATCAACAGACGATCGAGCCAACGGCTGTGGTTCTTCGTCTGCAGGAAACTGCGGGCGAACTGGCTGCCGAACAGCCCCGCGCAACCGATGAAGAACGGCGTGGCGGCGTTGGCCCACCATGGGTTGTCCGGCCAGAAATACTCGACCGCCGCGCCATTGACCGACAGCTGATAGAGGCCGAACGAAGCGATATAGAAGATGTAATAGAGGTAACTGGTGTCGCGCACGCTGAGGTAGATGAACAGGTTGTAGACCAGCATCCCCAGCAGCACGCCATAAATGACCCCCAGCACGTACAGGCGCACCGGCTGGTCTTCAAGGTACGCGGTGCTCGACCACAACGTTACCGGCGCCTGGATCGAGCCCTCGCTGGACAACCGCAGGTAAACGGTTCGTTGCTGATCCGGCTTGAACGCCAGGTCGAACAGGTAATTGTTCTGACGGATCTCGCGACTGGCGAACGGCAAGGCGTCCCCGGTCTGCCGCACCAGACGGTAGTCACCGGCCGCATCGGGCAGATACAGATCGAGATGATCGAGCGGCGGATACGCCAGTTCCAGCAGCCAGCTGCGTTGCGCCGACGGGTTGGTCGGGCGGTAATGCAGGTCGATCTTCAGCCAGAACGCCGAGCGCGAATAACCGGCATTGAGCGTGGCTTTGTCATGGGGTTTGAAGTTTCCGGCGGCGGCTTGCGCGCGGACGTCGGCAATGCTCGCCTGACCGCTCGGGTCTTCGAACACTTGCAGGGATCGACCCAGCGGGAGGCTCTGGGTGAACTCGTCGAATTCGACGGCGTTTGCCAGGAGGGGCAAACAGAACAACATCATCAACAAATAGCGCATTGAAGCCCCAGCGTGGCTTGGCCGGTTGTGTCAGGAAGCCCCCCATTCCCTTTGAGATGACGTAAAACCGGTATTACCTGTTATTGGTTTGGATCCACTCTAGCATAGCCGTTGATGGCCATTGAGCACCATGGAAATTTTTCCTACAAAGGCTCTAGAACGGGCGTTCCAGAGCAAAACACCGGACTAGAGCTGTTGGCTCGGTCAGATTGTGACAAGCGCTGTGGATCTCGCTACCCGTGTTATCGGCCGCGCACTGCGCCACAACACCCGGAAAACAGGTTTGGTGGTAAGCTCGCGCACCATGAATATCTACAGCTCACGCCCCGTTGTCCTCTGTCTCTCCGGCCACGACCCCAGTGGTGGCGCCGGCCTGCAGGCAGATATCGAAGCCCTGCTCGCTCAGGGTTGCCATGCGGCTCCGGCCGTCACAGCCCTGACCGTGCAAGACACGGTCAACGTCACTGACTTTCGCGTCCTCGACCGTGAGTGGGTACTGGCCCAGGCCAATGCCGTGCTCAACGACTCCGAAGTCGCGGCGGTGAAACTGGGCATGCTCGGTTCCCTGGAAATGGTCGACACCGTCGTCGAACTGCTCCAGGCGCATCCGCACTTGCCAGTGGTCTGCGACCCGGTGCTGCGTGCCGGCGGCGGCGGACGCCTGGGCAAGGACGAAGTCGGCTACGCCATGCGCGAACGCCTGCTGCCGCTGTCGATCATCGCCACCCCCAACCTTCCCGAAGCCCGGATCCTTGCCGAACTGCCGGAAGGCACCGCGGACGAGTGCGCTGAAAAACTCCTGCCGTTCATCAAGAACCTGCTGATCACCGGCGGTCACGGCGACGAAACCGAAATCCACAATCGCCTGTACAGCCGCGACGGCCTGCGCGAAACCTTCAAGTGCCAGCGCCTGCCGGGCAGCTATCACGGTTCCGGCTGCACTCTGGCCAGCACCCTCGCCGGCCGCCTGGCACTGGGCGAAAACCTTGCCAGCGCCGTGCGTACCGCGCTGGATTACACCTGGCGCACCCTGCGCGATGCCGAACAACTGGGCAAAGGCCAGTTCGTGCCGCGTCGTCTGCCGCTGGATTTCTGTTCCTGATGTTTCGAGCCTGAGGTCTGCGCGATGAAACTACGTGGCCTGTATGCCATCACCGACAGCCAGTTGCTGGCCGGCAAGTTTCTGTCCTACGTGGAGGCGGCGCTGGAAGGCGGCGTCACCCTGCTGCAATACCGCGACAAGAGCAGCGATGAGGCCCGCCGTCTGCGTGAGGCCGAAGCCCTGCGCGATCTGTGCGAGCGCTACAAGACGCAACTGATCATCAACGATGATGCCGAACTGGCCGCGCGCCTGAACGTCGGCGTGCACCTTGGCCAGACCGACGGCCCGCTGTCGCCGACCCGCGCCCTGCTCGGCTCCAAGGCGATCATCGGTTCGACCTGCCACGCGCAGTTGGAACTGGCCGAACAGGCCGCCAAAGAGGGCGCGAGTTACGTCGCCTTCGGTCGCTTCTTCAATTCCAGTACCAAACCCGGTGCACCGAGTTGCAGCCTCGATCTGCTCGACGAGGCCAAACGCACCCTGCACCTGCCGATCTGCGCGATCGGCGGCATCACCCTCGACAACGCTGCGCCACTGGTGGCCCACGGTGTCGATCTGCTGGCCGTGGTCCATGGCCTGTTCGGCGCCGACAGCAGCGCCGAAGTGACCCGCCGCGCCCGCGCCTTCAATGAATTACTAAAAGTCTGAGAGCCCGATCATGTCTCGTTCCGAAACCCTGTTTGCCAACGCCCAGAAACACATTCCCGGTGGCGTGAACTCGCCGGTGCGCGCGTTCAAGAGCGTTGGCGGCACGCCGCTGTTCTTCAAGCACGCCGAAGGCGCCTACGTCACTGACGAAGACGACAAGCGTTATGTGGATTACGTCGGCTCCTGGGGCCCGATGATCCTCGGCCACAGCCACCCGGAAGTGCTGGATGCGGTGCGCAACCAGTTGCAGCACGGCCTGTCCTACGGCGCGCCGACCGCGATGGAAACCGAGATGGCCGACCTGGTCTGCTCGCTGGTGCCGTCGATGGAAATGGTACGCATGGTCAGCTCCGGCACCGAAGCGACCATGAGCGCGATCCGTCTGGCCCGTGGTTTCACCGGCCGTGACAGCATCATCAAGTTCGAAGGCTGCTACCACGGCCACTCCGACAGTCTGCTGGTCAAGGCCGGTTCCGGCGCACTGACCCAGGGCGTACCAAGCTCGGCCGGCGTACCGGCGGCATTCGCCAAACACACCCTGACCCTGCCGTTCAACGACATCGACGCGGTTGAAAAAATGCTCGCCGAAGTCGGTCAGGACGTGGCGTGCATCATCGTCGAGCCAGTGGCCGGCAACATGAACTGCGTACCGCCGGCGCCGGGTTTTCTCGAAGGCCTGCGCAGCCTGTGCGACAAGCACGGCGTGGTGCTGATTTTCGACGAAGTGATGACCGGTTTCCGCGTCGCCCTCGGCGGTGCCCAGGCTTACTACGGCGTAACCCCGGACCTGACCACCTTCGGCAAGATCATCGGCGGCGGCATGCCGGTCGGCTGCTTCGGCGGCAAGCGCTCGATCATGGAGCGCATCGCGCCGCTGGGCCCGGTCTATCAGGCAGGCACCTTGTCGGGTAACCCACTGGCGATGGCCGCCGGCCTGACCACCCTGCGCCTGATCAGCCGTCCGGGTTTCCACGCCGAACTGACCGATTACACCACGCGCCTGCTCGACGGCCTGCAACAGCGCGCCGATGCCGCCGGCATTCCGTTCGTGACCACCCAGGCGGGCGGCATGTTCGGTCTGTACTTCAGCGGTGCCGACGACATTGTTACTTTTGAAGACGTGATGGCCAGCGATGCAGCGCTGTTCGGCCGCTTCTTCCACCTGATGCTGGAAGGTGGCGTGTACCTGGCACCGAGCGCCTTCGAAGCCGGTTTCACCTCGATCGCCCATGGCGAAGCCGAGCTGAAACTGACCCTCGACGCCGCCGAACGCGCCTTCGCCAAGTTGAAGTAAAACGCCCCGCCGCTGACGTTGGCCATTGCCAGCGTCAGCGTTCTCCTACATCCGCACGCCTTTTCCGACACGCCTGCCAAAAATCTCCCATAAAGTGGGCGATATATTTCCCGCGCAGCAGAAAATCGAGTAAAGACTTTGTAAGGATGGCCCTGCTTATTTCATAATGCGCGCTTATTGGATCCCTCGACGGGTCCGCGCGCCCTTCAGAGGTAAGTCGATTCCCATGAACCGCACCGGCCGCACCCTTGCCTTGGGCTGCCTGTTGCTCCTTCAGCCGCTGCTCGCACATGCACAAGCAGGCGGCAACTCGTTGTTGATCCCGGCGATGGGTCGCTGCACCCTCAATACTCAGCCGCAAGATGTCACGCAGGCACTCGCCGCCTGCCAAAAGGCAGCGGATGAGGGGGATGCGCAAGCGCAATACGAGTTGGGTGAGTTCTACTACGACGGCAAGAATGCGCCGCGCGACCTCAATCAAGCCCTGAGCTATTTCGAAAAGGCCTCGCTGCAAGGTCACGCCCAGGCGCAATTCAAGCTCGGCACCATGTTCTTCCACGGTGAAGGCGTGCAGGCCAACAACATTCAGGCTTATATCGTGCTGAAGATGGCCGCGGTCAACGGCGCCGAAGACGCGCTCGACACCGCCGACGAAGTGTCTGAAAAGATGTCCCGCGAAGACCTGGAAACCGCGACCCAGGTGCTCGGGCAAATTTTCCGTAAATACCTGATGGAACTGCAGAGCGCCGACGGGCGTACGCCGTTCTCGCCCCTGCCCTGACTAACGATAGTTCCCGCGCTTTTCGTCACCGACGCGGAACGTCGAAGGCGGCATTCCCACGCAGAGCATGGGAACGATCACTTCCATAAAACCCGGTTTTACTTCTCGGGCATCGGCACCGGAAACGGCATCACATTGCCAACACCGCCACGGGCTTCGCTGATCTTTGGCGTCCCCAGTCGCTCGACTTCATCGATGCGCACGATCGAGTGCATCGGCACAAAGCTGCGCACCACGCCTTCGAACTGCGCCTTGAGCTTTTCTTCGCTCGGGTCGACGACCACTTGCGTGCGCTCGCCAAAGACGAACTCTTCCACTTCCAGGAAACCCCACAGATCACTTTGATAGATCTGCTTGGCGTACATTTCGAACACCTGGCCCTGGTTGAGGAAAATCACCTTGTAGATTGGAGCTTCGCGTTTGGTCATGGCGGGCGGACGACATCGGGGTAAAAATGAGGGCGCGAACTATAGCATAGCCACCGGACGCGCAGCGGTAGGAACCTGGGGACATGTTCCCTATAATGCGCGGTTCTTTGAACCACGTGACGACCCTATTCCATGGCCAAGAAGCTTTACATCGAAACCCACGGTTGCCAGATGAACGAGTACGACAGCTCGCGCATGGTCGATCTGCTGGGCGAACACCAGGCCCTGGAAGTCACGGCGCGCGCCGAAGATGCCGACGTGATCCTGCTCAACACCTGCTCGATCCGCGAACGCGCCCAGGACCGGGTGTATTCCCAGCTCGGCCGCTGGCGCGAACTGAAACTGGCCAACCCGGACATGGTGATCGCCGTCGGCGGTTGCGTGGCCAGCCAGGAAGGCGCGGCGATCCGTGATCGCGCCCCGTACGTCGACGTGGTGTTCGGCCCGCAGACCCTGCACCGCCTGCCGGAAATGATCGACGCCGCGCGCATCAGCAAGCTGCCGCAAGTCGACGTCTCGTTCCCGGAAATCGAAAAATTCGACCACCTGCCAGAGCCGCGCATCGACGGCCCGAGCGCCTACGTGTCGGTGATGGAAGGCTGCAGCAAGTACTGCACGTTCTGCGTGGTGCCCTACACCCGCGGCGAAGAAGTCAGCCGGCCGTTCGACGACGTGATCGCCGAGATCATTCACCTGGCTGAACACGGCGTGCGCGAAGTGACCCTGCTGGGGCAGAACGTCAACGGCTATCGCGGGCTGACCCACGACGGTCGTCTGGCGGATCTGGCCGAACTGATCCGCGTTGTCGCGGCGGTCGACGGCATCGACCGCATCCGCTACACCACCTCGCACCCGCTGGAATTTTCCGACAGCCTGATCCAGGCCCACGCCGAAGTGCCGGAACTGGTCAAGCACCTGCACTTGCCGGTGCAGTCGGGTTCGGACCGGATCCTGGCCGCGATGAAGCGCAACCACACGGCGCTGGAGTACAAATCCAAGCTGCGCAAACTGCGCGCCGCCGTACCGGGCATCTGCATCAGCTCGGACTTCATCGTCGGCTTCCCGGGGGAAACCGAGAAAGATTTTGAACAGACCATGAAGCTGATTGCCGATGTCGGTTTCGATTTTTCCTACTCGTTCGTCTACAGCCAGCGCCCAGGCACTCCAGCCGCCGATCTGGCCGACGACACCCCGGAAGAACTGAAGAAAGAACGCCTGAACGCCTTGCAGCACCGTTTGAATCAGCAAGGGTTCGAGATCAGCCGACAAATGGTCGGTTCGGTCCAGCGCATTCTGGTGACCGATTATTCGAAGAAAGACCCGGGCGAGCTGCAAGGGCGCACCGAGAATAACCGTATCGTCAACTTCCGCTGCGATAATCCGACCCTGATCGGCCAGTTCGCCGACGTCCACATCGACGCGGCGCAACCGCACTCGCTGCGCGGCTCGCTGATCCAGTAAAACCCTTTGTTCAACTGTGGGAGCGAGCCTGCTCGCGATGAACGATGACGCGGTTTTTCAGATGAACCGCATTCATGCCCATCGCGAGCAGGCTCGCTCCCACAGGAACGGCATCAATTTAAGAGCTTTCGCACCCACGCCGCTGGCGTTATCCTTGATTTCATCCTAATTGCCCCAGGGCGGCTAAATACGACCTTGAACGCACCCATCGAACCACATCGTTTCATCCTCGAGCCCTTTGAGGCTCGCCGCTTCGCCAATCTGTGCGGGCAGTTCGACGAGCACCTGCGCCTGATCGAACAGCGCCTGGCCATCGAGATCCGCAACCGCGGCAATCAGTTCGAGCTGATCGGCGAACCCAAGCACACCACTTCCGCGGAAAACCTGATTCGCCGCCTGTACCGGGAAACCAAGGGTTCAGAGCTGTCGCCGGATACGGTTCACCTGTTCCTTCAGGAATCGGCCGTTGAGCAGCTGGACAACCACGCCCCCGCTGAAGCCTCCGTCGCCCTGCGCACCAAGAAAGGCATGATTCGCCCACGCGGCTTGAATCAGCTGCGCTACGTGAAGGAAATTCTCGGCAACGACATCAACTTCGGCATCGGCCCGGCCGGTACCGGCAAGACGTATCTAGCTGTCGCCTGCGCCGTCGATGCGCTGGAGCGTGAACAGATCCGTCGCATCCTGCTGGTGCGTCCGGCGGTCGAAGCGGGTGAGAAACTCGGCTTCCTGCCCGGCGATCTGTCGCAGAAGATCGACCCGTACCTGCGCCCGCTCTACGACGCGCTCTACGAGATGCTCGGTTTCGAATACGTGGCCAAGCTGATCGAGCGTCAGGTGATCGAAGTCGCGCCGCTGGCCTACATGCGCGGTCGCACGCTGAACAACAGCTTCATCATTCTCGACGAAAGTCAGAACACCACCGTCGAGCAGATGAAGATGTTCCTGACCCGGATTGGATTCGGCTCCACGGCCGTGATCACCGGCGACATCACCCAGGTCGACCTGCCGCGCGGCACCAAATCCGGACTTCATCACGTCATCGAAGTCCTGAAGGATGTGCCGGGTATCAGCTTCACCCACTTCCAGCCCAAAGACGTGGTGCGCCACCCGTTGGTGCAACGCATCGTCGAAGCCTACGAGCGCTTCGAGACGCGTGTTGCTGATGAAGCGCCAAAGGACACCCGCCACGATGCTTGAGCTTGACCTGCAAATCGCGACCGAAGCGTCTGCGCCGACCGAAGCCGAGTTCCGCCAATGGTGCGAACTGGCCCTGCGCCAGCGCACCGCTGACTCGGAAATGACCATTCGTCTGGTCGACGAGGAAGAAGGCCGCGAACTGAATCACACCTGGCGCCACAAGGATTACGCGACCAACGTCCTGTCCTTTCCCGCCGAAGTGCCCGACGAGTTCCTAGACATCCCGCTGCTGGGCGATCTGGTGATCTGCGTGGCGGTGGTCGAGCGCGAAGCCGCCGAACAGGGCAAGGAACTAAAGGCCCACTGGGCACATCTGGTCATTCACGGCTGCTTGCATCTGCTGGGTTACGACCATATAGATGACGAGGAAGCCGAGGAAATGGAAGCACTGGAACGCGAGTTGCTTGCCGAATTGGGTTATCCCGATCCGTACGCGGACGACGAAACCGAAACATCCCCTACTGTTACAACAAAGGATTCAGAGTAATCGCTATGAGCGAAGATCGATCGAGCAACGGGCAAAAGTCATGGCTGGGCAAACTGACCCAGGCTTTTGCCCACGAGCCGAAGAACCGCCAGGAGCTGCTTGAGCTGCTGCGCGATGCACATCAGAACAAACTGCTGGACAGCGAAGCGCTGGCCATCGTCGAAGGCGCCATCCAGGTGGCTGACCTGCAGGTTCGCGACATCATGGTGCCGCGCTCGCAGATGATCAGCATCAAGGCGACCCAGACACCCCGCGAATTCCTCCCTGCCGTGGTCGACTCGGCCCACTCGCGCTACCCGGTCATCGGCGAAAGCCATGACGACGTGATGGGCGTGCTGCTGGCCAAGGATCTGCTGCCACTGATCCTCAAGGAGAACGGCGACAGCTTCAACATCAAGGACCTGCTGCGCCCGGCCACGTTCGTGCCGGAGTCCAAGCGTCTGAACGTGTTGCTGCGTGAATTCCGCGCCAACCACAACCACATGGCCATCGTGATCGACGAATACGGCGGCGTGGCCGGTCTGGTGACCATCGAAGACGTGCTTGAACAAATCGTCGGCGACATTGAAGACGAGCACGACGTCGAAGAAGACAGCTACATCAAGCCGCTGCCCAGCGGTGATTTCCTGATCAAGGCCCTGACGCCGATCGAGAACTTCAACGAGTTCTTCGACAGCGAATTCTCCGACGACGAGTTCGACACCGTCGGCGGGCTGGTGATGAGCGCGTTCGGGCACTTGCCAAAGCGCAACGAAATCACTGAAATCGGCGCCTATCGTTTCCGCATCCTGAATGCCGACAGCCGTCGGATTCATTTGCTGCGACTGACCCCAATCGCCCGGTAAAAAATCTAAGGATTGAAATGCGCTGGACAACCCGCCCCGGCTGGCCCGGTAACCTGCTGGCCGTGGCGGCCGGTGCAATCACCACCTTCGCTCTGGCACCGTTCGATCTCTGGCCGCTGGCCTTGCTGGCGGTCGGCCTGTTCTATGCCGGCCTGCGCGAGCTGAGCCCGCGACAAGCCCTGGGCCGTGGCTGGTGCTTCGGTTTCGGCCTGTTCGGCGCCGGCACCAGCTGGATCTATTACAGCATCCACCACTTCGGCGGCGCGTCGGTGCTGCTGGCCGGGTTCCTGATGCTGATCTTCACGGCGGCCATTGCCTGGTTCTTCGCTCTGCCTGCGTGGCTCTGGGCGCGCTGGTTGCGGCGTAATGAAGCGCCGGTGGCCGACGCCCTGGCGTTCGCGGCGCTGTGGGTGGGTCAGGAAGCTTTCCGTGGCTGGTTCCTCACCGGTTTCCCGTGGCTGTATTCCGGTTACAGCCAGCTCGACGGCCCGCTGGCCGGGCTCGCGCCAGTAGGCGGCATGTGGCTGGTGTCGTTCGTCCTGGCACTGACCGCTGCACTGATCTACAACGCACCGCGCCTGTTGCAAACCCGCCGCAAAGCCTTCATCGCTGCCGGCCTGGTATTGCTGATCGGGCCATGGGCGGCGGGCATTGCGCTCAAGGGCCATGCCTGGACCAGCCCGGCGGGCGCGCCGCTGACCGTTGCCGCGATTCAGGGCAACGTCGCGCAAAGCATGAAATGGGACCCGGCCGAACTCAATGCGCAACTGGCGCTGTACCGCGACCTGAGTTTCCGCTCCAAACCGGTGGACCTGCTGATCTGGCCGGAAACCGCCGTCCCGGTGCTCAAGGAGTCCGCCGAGGGCTACCTGACCATGATGGGCAACTTCGCCGCCGAGCGTAAATCGGCGCTGATCACCGGCGTACCGATCCGCGAAATGGTTCACCACGAGAGACGCTTCTACAACGGCATCACCGTGGTTGGCGAAGGCGATGGCACCTATCTCAAGCAAAAACTGGTGCCGTTCGGCGAGTACGTACCGTTGCAGGACATCCTGCGCGGGCTGATCGCATTCTTCGACCTGCCGATGTCCGACTTCGCCCGCGGCCCTGCCGATCAGGCCTTGTTGCAGGCCAAGGGATATCAGATCGCGCCGTTCATCTGCTACGAAGTGGTGTATCCGGAGTTCGCCGCAGGCCTGGCGGCACGCAGCGATCTGCTGCTGACGATCAGCAACGACACTTGGTTCGGTACGTCCATCGGCCCGTTGCAACACCTGCAAATGGCGCAGATGCGCGCGCTTGAAGCCGGACGCTGGATGATTCGTGCGACCAACAACGGCGTGACCGGACTGATCAACCCGTTTGGCCAGATCACCGAGCGCATTCCGCAGTTCGAACAGGGCGTGCTGTACGGCGAAGTGGTGCCGATGCACAACCTGACGCCGTATCTGCAATGGCGCTCGTGGCCGCTGATCATCCTGTGCGTGGTGCTGTTCGGCTGGGCGCTGATGACCAACCGGATGTCCAAGACACTCTGAGATATCGCCCGCTCCCACAGATGACCGCTGTGGGAGCGAGCTTGCTCGCGAAGGCGCCACCAACGACACCCCCGTCAATCGGCGCTGTCACCCCCTCGATAGAACATCGAATAACCGATCTGCCCCACCGCTTCGTTCATCAACTGCCCGCTCTGCCAGATCGATTTGAACTCCGGCAGCCAGCCGCCAAACGGCCGGGCATTGTCCGTGCCGAGAAAACCAACCGGCGCCGGCACCACTTCAAATCCAGCCTGTTGATAACTCCACACCGCTCGCGGCATGTGCCAGGCCTGGGTCACCAGCACGATGCGTTTGACGCCTTCCGGCAACAACACTTTGGCGCTGAATTCGGCGTTTTCCCACGTGGTGCGGCTCTCCCCTTCCTGCCAACGCACCGTCACACCGAAATCATCGCGTAGCGAATCGGCCATCAATTTGGCTTCGGTCGGCGGTGTACCGTAATGCAGGCCACCGCTGGTCAGAATCGGCAACCCCGACGCCTTGGCCAGTCGCGCCGCGTAACGCTGCCGTTCAAGCCCGACACCAGTCGGCTGATCTTCGCCCCAGGCCACATCGCCGCGTTCGCGACCGGAGCCCAGCACCACAATCGCATCCGCGCGCTGCGCCAGACTTGTCCATGCTTCCCGGGCCAGCGGCGGTTCGCGCTCCAGAGCCTTGGCGCCCCATTGCACGACCACCGGCAGACTCATCAGCCAAAAGCCGCCAAACCCCAGGGCAAAACACAGCCCCGCCAGCCGTGGCCGCGAGCGACGCAGCCACCAGGCCGCCAGCAACAGCAGCAAAAGAAGGCCGGGCGGCAACAGAAGTTGTTTAATGAAATAACGAAAAGGCATCGAGCATCTCCAAAGATGCCCGAAGCCTAAGTGGGTTGATGCAGCGCGACAACCAGTAGGGTCGGATCCCGTTGAAAAAGATCCGCTTTTTGACCTGCCATGCGTTTACTTGGCCTGCAGAGTCCGCACTTTGACGGTATCTCTGCCGGGTGCCTTGTCCTTGAGCCAGATGACCTTCGCCGAATGGGCAGCATCGAGCTGTTTCACTGCTTGTGACAGGTATCCGTGGGTTTCACGCTCACTGCGATCCAGATAGGCCTTGACCAGTTTGAACTCGGCGGGACTCAAGCCACGCAATTCCAGCTCCAGGGGGCGCTCGTCGCGCAGCCTTCCAGCGGTTTTTGCCGCGTCCAGGGCCATACCCAGACGATCGATCAACCGCTCGTACAACTCGGGTTTGGTAACGTTTTTTTGCTGTGACTCCACCATCCCTCACCTCATTGAAGATAAGACTCACTCCCCAGTTAGAGCTTAGCTTCGCTGCACAAACCGGCTGCACGCCGCGACCAACGGCCCTCGCCGCAATTTCAGCCGGTCAAACGGCTGCAATCAGGGTTTCCCTAGGCCGAGCGCGGTCATGTATGCTACGGCGCTTCCTGTAACTCCACTTCCAGCTCGTCCGGCACGTCCCGAACGTCGCATTGAAGAGGATTAGGCCACCCCTATCCAGTACAAAAGTAGCCATGCACGAACAATATCAGCCCCGTGAAATCGAAGCCGCCGCCCAGTCCTTCTGGGACGAGCAAAAGTCCTTTGAAGTCAGTGAACAGCCAGGCAAGGAGACTTACTACTGCCTGTCGATGTTCCCTTACCCCAGCGGCAAGCTACACATGGGGCACGTGCGCAACTACACCATCGGCGACGTGATCTCCCGCTACCAGCGCATGCTCGGCAAGAACGTTCTGCAACCGATGGGTTGGGACGCCTTCGGCATGCCGGCGGAAAACGCCGCGATGAAGAACAACGTGGCTCCGGCCAAGTGGACCTACGAAAACATCGCCTACATGAAATCCCAGCTGCGCAGCCTGGGCCTGGCGGTGGACTGGTCGCGCGAAGTCACCACCTGCAAACCGGATTACTACCGCTGGGAACAATGGCTGTTCACTCGCCTGTTCGAAAAAGGCGTGATCTACCGCAAGAACGGCACCGTGAACTGGGACCCGATCGACCAGACCGTTCTGGCCAACGAACAGGTGATCGACGGTCGCGGCTGGCGTTCCGGCGCGCTGATCGAAAAGCGCGAAATCCCGATGTACTACTTCAAGATCACCGCTTACGCGGATGAGCTGCTGGAGAGCCTCGACGAACTGACCGGCTGGCCCGAGCAAGTCAAGACCATGCAGCGCAACTGGATCGGCAAGTCGCGCGGGATGGAGGTGCAGTTCCCGTACAACGTCGATTCGATCGGCGAAAGCGGCACCCTGAAAGTCTTCACCACCCGCCCGGACACCCTGATGGGCGCGACTTATGTCGCCGTGGCTGCCGAGCACCACCTGGCTGCTCTCGCCGCCAAGAACAACCCTGAGCTGCAAGCGTTCATCGCCGAATGCAAGGGCGGCAGCGTCGCCGAAGCCGACGTCGCCACTCAAGAGAAGAAAGGCCTGCCGACCGGCCTGTTCGTCGAGCACCCGCTGACCGGCGAAAAACTGCCGGTGTGGGTCGCCAACTACGTGCTGATGCACTACGGCGACGGCGCGGTCATGGCGGTGCCGGCGCACGACGAGCGCGATTTCGAATTCGCCCACAAGTACAACCTGCCGGTCAAATCCGTGGTGCGCACCAGCTCCGGTGACACCAACCCGGCGCCATGGCAGGACGCCTACGGCGAGCACGGCACGCTGATCAACTCCGGCGAGTTCGACGGTCTGGACTTCGCTGGCGCGTTCGACGCCATGGAAGTCGCCCTGATCAAGAAAAACCTCGGCGCCTCGCGCACCCAGTTCCGCCTGCGCGACTGGGGCATCAGCCGCCAGCGCTACTGGGGTTGCCCGATCCCGATCATCCACTGCGATGCCTGCGGTGACGTGCCGGTGCCGGAAGATCAACTGCCTGTCGTCCTGCCGGAAGACGTGGTGCCGGACGGCGCCGGTTCGCCGCTGGCGCGCATGCCCGAGTTCTACGAGTGCGCCTGCCCGAAATGCGGTCAGCCTGCCAAGCGTGAAACCGACACCATGGACACCTTTGTCGAGTCGTCCTGGTACTACGCCCGTTACGCCTCGCCGCACTTCGAAGGCGGCCTGGTGGAAAAGTCCGCGGCCGACCACTGGTTGCCGGTGGATCAGTACATCGGCGGTATCGAACACGCCATTCTTCACCTGCTCTACGCGCGCTTCTTCCACAAGCTGATGCGTGACGAAGGCCTGGTGAGCTCCAACGAGCCGTTCAAGAATCTGCTGACCCAGGGCATGGTGGTCGCCGAGACTTACTATCGTCGTGAAGCCAACGGTGCCTACACCTGGTTCAACCCGGCGGACGTGGAACTCGAGCGCGACAGCAAGGCCAAGGTCATCAGCGCCAAGCTGATCGCCGACGGCCTGCCGGTGGAAATCGGCGGCACCGAGAAGATGGCCAAGTCGAAGAACAACGGCGTCGACCCTCAGTCGATGATCGACCAGTTCGGCGCCGACACCTGCCGTCTGTTCATGATGTTCGCCTCGCCACCTGACATGAGCGCTGAATGGTCGGACTCCGGCGTGGAAGGCTCGCACCGCTTCCTCAAGCGCGTCTGGCGTCTGGCTCAGGCCCATGTCACTCAGGGTCTGCCGGGCAAACTGGACATCGCCGCACTGAATGACGAACAGAAAGTCATTCGTCGTGCGATCCACCAGGCGATCAAGCAGGCCAGCCACGACGTCGGCCAGAACCACAAATTCAACACCGCCATCGCCCAGGTGATGACGCTGATGAACGTGCTGGAAAAAGCCGCGCAAGCGACCGAACAGGATCGCGCACTGGTTCAGGAAGGTCTGGAAACCGTGACGCTGCTGCTCGCACCGATCACGCCGCACATCAGCCACGAGCTGTGGAACCGTCTGGGCCACGCCGATCCGGTGATCGACGCCGGCTGGCCGGTGCTGGACGAAAGCGCGCTGGTCCAGGACAGCCTGACCCTGGTGATCCAGGTCAACGGCAAGCTGCGTGGCCAGATCGAAATGCCGGCCGCCGCCACCCGTGAAGAAGTCGAAGCGGCAGCGCGCGCCAACGAAAACGTGCTGCGTTTCGTTGACGGCCTGACGATTCGCAAAGTGATCGTAGTGCCCGGGAAACTGGTCAATATCGTCGCCAGCTAATTGGATCGGGCGTCAGGTGTGCCTGACGCCCAGTAAAACCTTTCGGGCCACAGAGTCGGCCCACATGGTTTCAAGGGGAGCAACACAATGATCAAACGCAATCTGCTGGTGATGGGCCTCGCCGTCCTGTTGAGCGCCTGCGGTTTCCAGCTGCGTGGCACCGGCACCAATGAGCTATCGATCAAGGAGCTCGACCTGAGCGCCCGCAACGCCTACGGCGAAACCGTGACGCAACTGCGTCAGGTGCTGGAGTCCAGCGGCGTCAAGGTCGTTACCGGTGCACCGTACAAGCTGTATCTGGCCGATGAGCAGGAATCCCAGCGGATTCTCAGCTACGCCGGCGCCGGTCGTACCGGCGAGTACCAGGTCAGCACCGTCCTTACCTACGATATCCGTGGCGAAAAAGATCTGCTGCTGAAAAGCGACAAGCTTGAAGTGCAGAAAGTGTTCATCCACGACGGCAACAACCTGGTGGGTTCCGACCAGGAAGCCAACGATGCCCGCCGTGAAACCCGCCGCGAGCTGGTACAGCGCATGATGCTGCGTCTGCAACAACTGACGCCGGCACAGCTTGACGCTCTGCAGCAAACCGCCAATGCACGGGCCAAGGCAGAAGCCGACGCCCTCGAAGCGGCACAGAAGGCTGAAGCGGAAACCCCGCGCCAGTCGCCGCTCGAACTGCCGCAGCAGTAAGACGTTCGGGGCGCTCAGGCGCCCCGTTCGCCCTCTCTTATGAAGCTCGCTCCCGCCCAACTCGGCAAACACCTGCAAGGCGCTCTCGCGCCGGTCTACATCATCAGCGGCGATGACCCGCTGCTGTGCCAGGAAGCTGCCGACGCCATTCGCTCTGCCGCCCGTCAGCAAGGATTCGACGAACGCCAGGTCTTTGCCGCCGACGCCAATTTCGATTGGGGCACGTTGCTGCAGGCTGGCGCCAGCATGTCGCTGTTCGCCGAAAAACGCCTGCTGGAACTGCGCCTGCCTTCGGGCAAGCCCGGTGACAAGGGCGCGGCCGCCCTCATCGAATACTGCTCGCGCCCGGCAGAAGACACGGTGCTGTTGATCAGCCTGCCGAAGCTGGACGGTAGCGCGCAGAAAACCAAGTGGGGCAAGGCGCTGGTCGAAGGTCAGCAGACCCAGTTCGTGCAGATCTGGCCGGTGGACGCCAACCAGTTGCCGAGCTGGATTCGTCAGCGCCTGTCCCAGGCCGGCCTGTCAGCCAGCCAGGACGCGGTCGAGCTGATTGCCGCGCGGGTCGAAGGCAACCTGCTGGCCGCTGCGCAAGAGATCGAAAAGCTCAAGCTGATGGCCGAGGGCGGGCAGATTACCGTCGAAACCGTGCAGGCGGCCGTGGCCGATAGTGCGCGCTTCGACGTGTTCGGCCTGACCGACGCGGTGCTCAACGGCGAACCAGCCCACGCCCTGCGCATGCTCGAAGGGCTGCGCGGTGAAGGGGTCGAGCCGCCGGTGATTCTCTGGGCCCTGGCCCGTGAGTTGCGCCTGCTGGCCAACATCTCGTTGCAATACAGTCAGGGCACACCGCTGGACAAGTGCTTCAGTCAGGCCAAGCCGCCGGTCTGGGACAAGCGTAAACCGCTGATGAGCAAGGCCCTGCAACGCTACTCGGCGCAACGCTGGGCGCAGTTGCTGCTCGAAGCCCAGCGCATCGATGCACAGATCAAGGGCCAGGCGGCGGGCTCGCCGTGGATGAGTCTGAGCCGACTGGCGTTGCTGATGGCCGGTCAGCGTCTGACCTTGCCTGCCGAATGAAATCCGGGATCGCGCGCTGTGATCCCGTTTTTTTACCGAGTCCATTTCCTACAGAACATCCCACCGTCGGTCCTATAGACAGACGCTCTGGATCGGCAGATTATCTGCCGCGCAAAACCTCACTCAATCGAGAGAATCATCATGAGTAAAAAGCCAGCGAAACATGGCCACAACAAGGCCAAATCCATCGTCGCCCAACCCCTGTTCCGCAGCCGCCAGGAACGACCAACCAAGGGTAAAGGCAGCTACCGCCGCGAAGCCTTCCAGTCTGACAGCTGGGAGGCTTCTTACTTTCTGGCCGCTTAAAGCGCAGCACCCCTTCCTCATGTTAAGGTCTGCACCTGATTCGTATTCCCTGGACCCGTGCATGCCCCTCAGTCTTTCCCGTCGTTGGCCCTTGCGCCAACTGATCGCTGCCTCCAGCTTCGTACTGCTCGTCGCCTGCGCGGAAAAACCCACCGCCGCCGACGCTCAACCGCTTCAGACCGTTCCCGTTGCCACAGCCCCAGCGGTCATCCCGCCGGTAGTGCCGTCCGGTGACAACCTCGACCTGCAACCGACCCAGACCTTTGCCGAATGGCAGGCCGGTTTCCGCAAGGAAGCTCTGGCTGCCGGCATTCGTGCCGACCTGTTCGACCGCGCGTTCGCCAATGTCAGTTTCGATGCCAGCGTGATTCGCGCCGACCGCAGCCAGCCGGAGTTCGCCCGGCCGGTATGGGAATACCTGGACGGCGCCCTTTCGCCCTTGCGCGTGCGCAAAGGCCAGGCGCTGATCAGCCAGTACGCCGATATTCTGCAAAGCATCGAACAGCGTTACGGCGTCGATCGTCAGGCACTGGTGTCGGTGTGGGGAATGGAAAGCAACTTCGGCCAGTTCCAGGGCAGCAAGTCGGTGATCAACTCGCTGGCGACCCTGGCCTATGAAGGCCGCCGCCCGGGCTTTGCCCATGCGCAGCTGATTGCGGCGCTGCAGATCCTGCAACAGGGCGACATCACGCCGGAGAAAATGCTCGGCTCCTGGGCCGGCGCCATGGGCCAGACCCAGTTCATCCCGACCACCTACAACACTCATGCCGTGGACTTCGACGGTGACGGTCGCCGCGACATCTGGGGCAGCCCCGCTGACGCATTGGCCTCCACCGCGCATTACCTGCAAAGCTCCGGCTGGCAGCGTGGCCAGCCGTGGGGCTTCGAAGTGCAGCTGCCGAGCGGTTTCAACTACACCTTGGCCGACGGCGCAATTCGCAAGAGCGTCGCCGAATGGCGGCAACTGGGTGTGATCCTGCCGAACGGCGGCCAGGTGCCGGCCGGCTCCGAGCAACTGTCCGCCGCCCTGCTGCTGCCGGCCGGCTACCGCGGCCCGGCGTTCCTGATCCTCGATAACTTCCGGGCGATCCTCAAATACAACAACTCGTCGTCCTACGCACTGGCCGTCAGCCTGTTGTCCGAGCGCTTCAACGGTGCCGGCCTGATCAATGGCAGCTGGCCAAAAGACGATCTGCCGTTGAGCCGCACCGAACGGATCGAACTGCAAAACCTGCTGACCGCGCGCAACTACGACGCAGGCACCGCCGACGGCATCATCGGTGCCAATACGCGCAAGGCGATTCGCGCTGCGCAGCAGTCATTCGGCTGGCCGGCGGACGGTTATCCGACGCACAAGCTGCTGGAAAGCCTGCGCAACCAGTAAAAACAAAAAGACCGCCGCCTCTTCAGGCGGCGGTCTTCTTTTGTGACTCGCTCAGCGAATCACCACATCCTGCTCCAGCATCAATTCCTTCTTACCCGCATCCAGTCGAACCAGCGCCCCCAGCGGTAGCGTCAGGTTCGGATCGCAGTGTCCGCTGCGCCAGCCGGACAGCACCGGAATCCGCAGTGGTTCAAAGGTCTGTTTGAGCAAGCGGTTCAAGGCCTCGACATCCACGCCCGCCACATCCCCGACCAGCACGCCACGCAATCTGGCCAACTTGCCCGCCAGACGCATCTGGGTCAGCAAGCGGTCGATCCGGTACAGCGGCTCGTTGATGTCCTCGATGAGCAGAATCACCCCTTCGACGTCGATTTCGTAAGGCGTGCCCAGGGTCGCGGCGATCATCGCCAGATTGCCACCCTGCAAACGCCCGTGAGCAATGCCGGGCTCCACGGTGGTCAATGGATAAGCCGCCGGATGACTCAGCACACTGCCGGCCTTCAACTGACCGCGCAGCATGGCGAAGAACGACGTCACCGTCGGCGGTTCCTTGTCACCCAGCAGATCGGCATTCAATAACGGCCCATGAAAGGTCACGAACCCGGCGTAGCGACTGATGGCCAGATGCAGTGCGGTGATGTCGCTGTAACCGACGAAGGGCTTGGCATGGCGGCTCAGCAAGTCGTAGTCGATCCGGTCCAGCAACCTTGGCGTGCCGTAACCACCGCGCAGGCAAATGATTGCATCCACCTCCTCGTCAGCGAACGCCGCGTGCAGATCGTTGAGCCGCACCTCGTCGCTGCCGGCCAGATAGCCATCCTTCTCGTAGACGCCAGGGAACACCCGCAAACCGTAACCCCGGGCGCGCATCCACTGAACGGCCTTTTCGGTATCCAGCGTGCCGGGGCCGGCGGGCGCAATGACGCCTATCAGCCCTTCCGACGGCAGCGCGGGCACGGGCTTGTGCGGAAAAAGGGTGTGGGTCGGTCGAACGGTCATCCATGGATCTCCCTGTGTGAAGTCATGCTCATACAGTAGTCAGGAACGGCGACAAACAGAAGAGGCTCGGCCGCGCCGCAAATTGCAGGAAAGGTCAGTAACGAGTGTAAGCCAGGCAAAAAAATGCCCGCCGGGCGATAAACCCCGGCGGGCATTTTTTATTCAGCGCTGAATCAGGAACCGAGCAGCTCGGCCTTGACCAGTTTCGCCTGTTCGTCGGCGTGGTACGAAGAACGCACCAACGGGCCGGACGCGACGTTCTTGAAGCCCATCTTGTAACCTTCCTCGGCGAACCAGGCGAAGGTGTCCGGGTGCACGAAACGCTGCACCGGCAAGTGGCTGCGGGACGGTTGCAGGTACTGGCCCAGGGTCAGCATGTCGATGTCGTGTTCGCGCATGCGCTTCATGACTTCGATGACTTCGTCGTCGGTCTCGCCCAGACCCAGCATCAGGCCGGATTTGGTCGGGATGTGCGGCATCATCTGCTTGAAGCGTTGCAGCAGGGTCAGCGACCACTGGTAGTCCGAACCCGGACGCGCAGCCTTGTACAGGCGCGGTACGGTTTCCAGGTTGTGGTTGAACACATCCGGCGGCTCGGCCGCGGTGATTTCCAGGGCGATGTCCATGCGGCCACGGTAGTCCGGGACCAGGGTCTCGAGCTGCACGTTCGGCGACAGTTTGCGGATTTCGCGGATGCAGTCGGCAAAGTGCTGGGCACCGCCGTCACGCAGGTCGTCGCGGTCAACCGAGGTGATCACCACATACTTGAGTTTCAGGTCGGCGATGGCGATGGCCAGGCTTTCCGGCTCGTTGACGTCCAGTGGCTTCGGACGACCGTGGCCAACGTCACAGAACGGGCAACGACGGGTGCAGATGTCACCCATGATCATGAAGGTCGCGGTGCCGCCGGAGAAGCACTCGCCCAGGTTCGGGCAGGAGGCCTCTTCGCAGACGCTGTGCAGCTTGTGCTTGCGCAGCAGGCTCTTGATGCGGTCGACTTCCGGCGAAACCGGTATGCGCACGCGGATCCAGTCGGGTTTCTTCGGCAGTTCGGTGGTCGGAATGATCTTCACCGGGATGCGTGCAACCTTCTCGGCGCCGCGCAGCTTGACGCCGGCTTCAACCTTGGGACGCGGGGCCGGGCGCTCGGTCACGTCGAGCGTCGGGATCATGGTTTGCACTGCATCAGTAGTCATATCAGTCGATTCCGCCCGTCAGGGTCGTCTGCTCAGCATAGTCGAGGTGTTTGACGAGCTGCGCGCGCAGCCGGGCACTTACCTCGGCAAATTCAATCGATCCTGCGTGCTCGCTCAGCTGGGTCATCGCCAGCCCGGCATAGCCGCAGGGATTAATCCGTCGAAACGGCTCCAGGTTCATGTCCACGTTCAGGGCCAGGCCATGAAAGGAACAACCATGGCGAATCCGCAAACCCAGAGAAGCGATCTTCGCTCCGTCGACGTAGACGCCGGGAGCATCCGGCTTGGCCACGGCGGTCACGCCGTAGCTGGCCAGCAGTTCGATCAGGCAGCGCTCCATGCGGCTGACCAGATCGCGCACGCCGAAACCGAGTCGGCGCACGTCCAGCAGCAGATAGGCTACCAACTGGCCTGGGCCATGGTAGGTCACCTGACCGCCGCGGTCGACCTGCACCACCGGAATATCCCCCGGCAGCAACAGGTGCTCGGCCTTGCCGGCCTGGCCCTGGGTGAACACCGGCGGGTGTTCCACCAGCCAGATTTCGTCCGGGGCCGTGGTGCCACGCTCGTTGGTAAAACGTTGCATGGCCTGCCAGACCGGCTCGTAAGCCATCTGGCCAAGCTCGCGAAAGCCCAGCGTGCCCGGCATCACAGCACCATGTGCACGAAACCGGTGGCCCGCAGTTCGCTGTTGATGTTGTACAGCTGATCCTGGTCGGTCGCGACGATGTGCAACTGGATGGTGGTGTACTTGCCGTTGCTGCTTTGACGCTCGTCGACACGCTCATCGTTGATCTTGGCGTGTTTCTTGACGATGTCGATGATCCTGTCTTTGTTGCCGACGCCCGTATCGCTGATCACCTTAACCGGATAATCAACCTGGGGAAATTCGATCTTTGGCGCCTTTACTTCGGTATCGGTCATGGCGTAACGGCCTCGTAAGCGTAAGCCCGGTAACGAACAAGGCCCCGCTCCGGACCGGAACGGGGCCATGCAGGTCAACTCGAATCAGTTGAACAAGCCGTAGAAGAATAGACGGATGCTATCCCACATGCGGCGGAAGATACCACCCTCCTCGACAGCGTCCAGGGCGATCAGGTCGGCGCTGTGCACCACCTTGTCGTCCAGTTTCACTTCGACTTTACCGATCACGTCGCCCTTGGCGATTGGCGCGGTCAGTTGCGGGTTCATGGTCATGCTGGCAGCGAGCTTCTTCAGCTGGCCTTTAGGCAGGGTCATGGTCAGGTCTTGTGCCAGGCCGGCCTTGACTTGACTGGTGGTGCCTTTCCACACCGGGGCCTGAGCCAGTTCGGTGCCCTTCTGGTAGAAGGTCTGGGTTTCGAAGAAGCGGAAACCGTAGGTCAGCAGCTTCTGGGTCTCGGCGGCGCGGGCCACTTCGCTGTTGGTGCCGAACACCACGGCGATCAGGCGCATGCCGTCACGTACGGCCGAGGACACCATGCAGTAACCGGCTTCGTCGGTGTGACCGGTTTTCAGACCATCGACGGTCTTGTCGCGCCACAGCAGCAGGTTGCGGTTAGGCTGTTTGATGCCGTTCCAGAAGAACTCTTTCTGCGAGTAGATCGCGTAGTGAGCCGGGTCTTCGTGGATGATCGCGCGCGCCAGGATCGCCATGTCGTGAGCCGACGAGTAGTGCTCAGGGTTCGGCAGACCGGTCGGGTTCATGAAGTGGGTATTGGTCATGCCCAGATCGGCGACGGTCTTGTTCATCAGGTCGGCGAACGCGTCTTCGCTGCCGGCGATGTGTTCAGCCACCGCGACGCTGGCGTCGTTGCCGGACTGGATGATGATGCCGTGCAGCAGGTCGCTGACAGTGACTTGTGAGCCGACCTTGATGAACATCCGCGAACCGCCGGTGCGCCAGGCGTTTTCGCTGACGGTCACCGGGTCGTTTTCACCGATCTGGCCGCGACGGATTTCCAGCGTGGCAATGTACGCAGTCATCAGCTTGGTCAGGCTGGCCGGTGGCAGGCGCTGGTCACCGTTGTTCTCCACCAGCACGTTGCCGCTGTTGGCATCCATGAGCACGTAGGATTTGGCGGCCAGTTGTGGTGGCGACGGCATCATCTCGGCCGCGAACGCGGCAGGCGAGAGGAGCAGCGGGACTAGCAGACACAGGCGTTTGGCAAAGGTGGTGATGTTCATCCGTCTCTCGAAATCGCTAATGGAAACTGCCCTTGCGGGCAAAATTAATCAGATGGCTTTCTAACGGGCCATCGCGTGTTCAGTTGCTCACTCCAGTCACCCTTGCCGGGCTTTTGTTCTTCGACGAGCCAACAACCTGGTTCACCCCCCAATCGCTGGTGAACCGTCAATCAAGTCCTACGTTTACTCGGTGACCACACTTGGCGAACCCAGGTTGGCCAGGCGCACGCTGTTCTGTACCTGGGCAATTTCACCCGGCGAACCGATCGGTCCCAGGCGAACCCGGTGCAGGGTCTGCTGATTGCGCACGATCGAGCTGATGAACACCGGAGCGCTCACCATCCCGCTGAGCTTCGACCTCAGGAGTTCTGCAGCGTCCGGGTTGGCGAACGCGCCCACCTGCAGATACTGGCCAGACGCTGGTGCAGAAGCGTTTTTTTTTGCATCGAGCTGGACTGGCACGACGGCCGCGGCGTGCTGCTGCGGCGGCGGAGTCCATTGCTCGACGGTACCGGCCGACGCCGTGATCACCGGGGCGCTATTCTGCGCGACTTGCGGCTCGTTGAGCATCAAAGGCGCCGGGCGGCCCTTGGCGGCCCACCATTGTTGCGGGTCGATGCCTTCGACCTTGACCCGCGCGGTACCGATTTCGGCATAACCGAGCTTCTTGGCGGCGGCGTAGGACAGGTCGATGATCCGATCCGAGTAGAACGGCCCGCGGTCATTGACCCGCAGGATCACGCTCTTGTTGTTGTCCAGGTTGGTCACCCGAACGTAACTCGGCAGCGGTAATGTCTTGTGGGCGGCACTCATGCCGTACAGGTCGTAGACCTCGCCGTTGGCGGTGTTCTGACCGTGGAACTTGGTGCCGTACCAGGACGCGGTGCCGGAAGCCACGTACGTCTTGGATTCCTGCAACGGGAAGTAGGTCTTGCCCAGCACGGTGTACGGGTTGGCCTTGTACGGGCCGGTGTGCAGGGTCGGCGTGGCATCCGGGATGCGCGATACGTCGACGTCCCACCACGGCGCGCCGTCCTTGTGGGCCCGGTTGATGTCCAGGCCCGGCTGCGAGCGAACGGCGGTGGTCGGCTTCTGGCTCGGCGAACGGCTGGTCGAACAACTGGCGACCAGCACCGCCAACGCAGCGAAAGCCACCAGCTTCAGGGGTTTATTGATAGGCAATGCCCGCATTACTTGACGCCCCGTGCTTGTACCAGCTGTTCAGACAGTTGATGTACGGCCATGGCGTACATCACGCTGCGGTTATAACGCGTGATCGCGTAGAAATTCTTCAGGCCCATCCAGTATTCCGGGCCATTGTCGCCTTCGAGGCGGAATGCGGTGACCGGCATGTCATCGCGCAGCGCATCATGACTCGACCAGCCCAGCGCTCGCAACTCCCCGACGGTTTTCGTCGGCTCGATGCCGGTGGTCAGGCCTTCATCCACCTGCTCGCCACGGACATCCGCGCGACTGACCACCGGTTCACCGGCGACCCAGCCGTGACGCTTGAAATAGCTGGCAACGCTGCCGATCGCATCATCCGGGTTGTTCCAGATATTGATGTGGCCGTCGCCGTCGAAATCCACCGCGTAGGCACGGAAACTGCTCGGCATGAACTGCGGCAAGCCCATCGCCCCGGCGTAGGAACCCTTGAGGGTCAGCGGGTCAACCTGCTCTTCGCGCGCCAGCAGCAGGAACTCACGCAGCTCCTTGCGGAAAAATTCGGCACGGGGAGGATAGTCGAAACCCAGCGTGGACAAGGCATCGATCACCCGGTAATTGCCGGTATTACGTCCGAAAAAGGTCTCAACGCCGATGATCGACACGATCACCTGGGCCGGAACGCCGTATTCCTGCTCGGCGCGGGCCAAGGTCGCCTCATGCTGGCGCCAGAAGTCCACACCGCGGGCGATGCGCGCGTCGGTGATGAACATCGGCCGGTATTCTTTCCACTGCTTGACCCGTTCGGCCGGTTTGGAAATGGCGTCGAGAATCGCCTGTTTGCGCTGGGCCTCGCGGAACACAGCCATCAGCTGTTCGCCGGCAAAACCGTAGTCGCGGGTCATTTCACCGACGAATTCGGCCACTTGGGGCGAGCCTTCGTAATCGCCGGCCAACGCTTCCTGCGCGCTGCCAAGGATGCCTACCAGGCCGAGCCACGGTGCGTATCGTGTCGCCCAGTCACGCATTACTTGCATTGAACTCTTCACCTTATTCAAACCTGTGCGATCCACTTGCGATGGGTATGGATCGACATCAAAACCCCAAACGCTGACAGCAGCGTCACCAGCGAAGTTCCGCCGTAGCTAATGAACGGCAACGGCACCCCCACCACCGGCAGCAGGCCACTGACCATACCGATGTTGACGAAAACGTAAACAAAAAACGTCATGGTCAGAGCGCCGGCCAGCAATTTGCCGAACAGCGTCTGCGCCTGGGCGGTAATCACCAGGCCGCGACCGATCAGCAACAGATAGATCAGCAACAGTGCGCAGATGCCCACCAGGCCGAACTCTTCGCCGAGCACGGCGATGATGAAGTCGGTGTGGCTTTCCGGCAGGAAGTCCAGGTGCGACTGGGTGCCCAGCAGCCAGCCCTTGCCGAATACGCCGCCGGAACCGATGGCGGCTTTCGACTGGATGATGTTCCAGCCAGTGCCGAGTGGATCACTTTCCGGGTCGAGGAACGTCAGGATCCGCTGCTTCTGGTAGTCGTGCATGATGAAGAACCACATCGCCACCGACACCGGAATCGCCGCCGCCAGCACGCTGAGAATCCAGCGCCAGCGCAGCCCGCCCATGAACAGTACGAAGGCGCCGCCGGCCAGAATCAGCAGCGAAGTGCCGAGATCCGGCTGACGCACGATCAGGGCGAACGGCACGCCGATCAACAGCAGACTGATGCCGACATGCTTGAGCTGCGGCGGCAGCGTGCGTTTGGACAGGTACCAGGCGATGGTCGCCGGCATCAGGATCTTCATGAATTCCGAGGGCTGGAAGCGGATCACCCCGGGAATGTTGATCCAGCGGGTGGCACCCATGGCGTTGTGGCCCATGATGTCCACCACCAGCAGCAGCACCACCCCGATCACGTAGCCGAGCGGCACCCAGCGCGCCATGAACCTTGGCTCGAACTGGGCGATGACAATCATCGACACCAGACCGATGCCGAACGACGTGGCCTGTTTGGCCAGCAGATCCCAGCTCTTGCCGCTGGCCGAATACAGCACGAACAGGCTGCCGGCCGCGAGAATCAGCAGCAGCACCAGCAACGGACCGTCGATATGCAAACGTTGTAACAGCGTCGCCCGGCGACGCATCACATCCTCGCTGGAGAGCATGCGATCGAAATTATTCATCACGGGCCGTAGCCTCCGCACTGATAGGGCTGGCGTATTCGGCCTTCAACCGTCCGTCCTGATCCAGCAGCCAGGCATCCATGACCTGCCGCACCACCGGTGCAGCGACGCCGGAACCGGACTCACCGTTCTCGACCATCACCGACACCACGATTTTCGGGTCATCCGCCGGCGCGAAACCGACGAACAAGGCGTGGTCGCGGTGGCGTTCCTGAACCTTGGAGCGGTCGTACTTTTCACCTTGCTTGATCGCCACGACCTGCGCCGTACCGGACTTGCCGGCGATCCGGTATTGCGCGCCGATGGCCGCTTTACGCGCCGTACCCCGTGCACCGTGCATCACCTGTTGCATGCCATGGTTGACCTTGGTCCAGTCCGACGGATCGCGCAGTATGATGTCCGGCATCGGATTCTCATCGACCGGTTTCACGCCTTCGAGGGATTTGGCCAGGTGCGGGCGGTTCCACACGCCCTTGTTGGCCACCAGCGCCGTGGCCTGGGCCAGTTGCAGCGGGGTCGATTGCATGTAGCCCTGGCCGATCCCGAGAATCAGGGTTTCGCCGGGGAACCACGCCTGACGCCGGGTCGCGCGTTTCCACTCGCGGGACGGCATCAGGCCGGGGGACTCTTCGAACATGTCCAGCGAGACCTTCTGGCCGATGCCGAACTTGTTCATGTAGGCCGACAACCGGTCGATGCCCAGCTTGTGTGCCAGGTCATAGAAGTAGGTGTCGTTGGAACGCATGATCGCCGTGTCGAGGTCGACGAAGCCGTCGCCGGTACGGTTCCAGTTGCGGTACTTGTGATCGTAGTTGGGCAGCATGTAATAACCGGGATCGAACACCCGGCTCGACGCTGTCACGACGCCCGCATCGAGACCGGCAATCGCCACCGCCGGTTTGATCGTCGAGCCCGGCGGGTACAGGCCGCGCAGCACGCGGTTGAACAGCGGCCGGTCGATCGAATCGCGCAGCTCGGCGTAAGCCTTGAAGCTGATGCCGGTGACGAACAGGTTCGGGTCGAAGCTCGGCTGGCTGACCATCGCCAGCACTTCGCCGGTTTTCGGATCGAGCGCCACCACCGCCCCACGTCGACCGCCAAGCGCGGCCTCGGCAGCTTCCTGCAATTTGATGTCGAGGCTCAGGACAATGTCCTTGCCCGGCACCGGATCGGTACGCTTGAGCACGCGCAGGACGCGGCCACGGGCGTTGGTCTCGACCTCTTCGTAACCCACCTGACCGTGCAGCTCGGCTTCATAGAAGCGCTCGATGCCGGTCTTGCCGATGTGGTGGGTGCCGCTGTAATTGACCGGATCGAGGGTCTTCAGCTCTTTCTCGTTGATCCGCCCCATGTAACCCACCGAGTGCGCGAAATGCGCGCCCTGCGGGTAATGACGCACCAGTTGCGCGACCACCTCGACGCCCGGCAGACGGAACTGGTTCACCGCGATCCGGGCGATCTGCTCTTCGCTCAGCTCGAACAGGATCGGCACCGGTTCGAACGGCCGGCGACCCTGACGCATGCGTTTTTCGAAGATCACCCGGTCTTCCGGCGTCAGCTGCAAGACCTCGACGATTACGTCGAGCACCTGCTGCCAGTCGCCGGAGCGCTCGCGGGTCATGCTCAGGCTGAAGCTCGGACGGTTGTCCGCCACCACCACGCCGTTGCGGTCGAAAATCAGGCCACGGGTCGGCGGGATCGGCTGGACATGCACCCGGTTGTTTTCCGACAAGGTCGAGTGATATTCGTACTGAATCACCTGAAGGTAATACAGCCGCGCAATCAGCACGCAGATCAGCGCCACCACCGCAATTGCGCCGAACACGACGCGACCACGCACCAGACGGGCGTCTTTTTCGTGGTCCTTGATGCGGATCGGCTGAGACATGAGGGCGGATTACTTGTGGTAAGGGTGGCCGGACAGCACGGTCCAGGCACGATACAACTGCTCGCCGATGAGGATGCGCACCAGCGGGTGCGGCAGCGTCAGCGGCGACAACGACCAGCGCTGATCCGCGCGGGCACACACTTCCGGCGCCAGCCCTTCCGGGCCACCGACCATGAAGTTGACCGTGCGCGAGTCCAGGCGCCAGCGATCGAGTTCGACCGCCAGTTGCTCGGTGCTCCACGGCTTGCCATGAACTTCGAGAGTGACGATCCGCTCGTTCGGCCCGACCTTGGCCAGCATGGCTTCGCCTTCCTGACGGATGAAGCGGGCCACGTCGGCGTTCTTGCCACGGGTATTGAGCGGAATTTCCACCAGTTCCAGCGCCAGCTCGGACGGAAGACGCTTGGCATATTCATGCCAGCCTTCTTCCACCCACTTGGGCATGCGTGAACCGACGGCGATCAGTCGCAGTCGCACAGCAATCCCTTACAGCTGGTCTTTGTTGAGCTTGGTGAAATGCTCGTGGGTGTTTTCCGGGCTGTGGTGCTTGGCGTCCGCCGCACGGCTTTGCTCGGCACCGGCCCACAGGCGCTCCAGGTCGTAGAACTGACGTGCCGAGGCGGTCATCATGTGCACGATCACCAGGTCCAGGTCCAGCAGCACCCAGTCGCTGTCGCCCTTGCCTTCTTCGCCCAGCGGCTTGGCGCCGTTCTTTTTGACCTCTTCGCGAACCTTGTCCAGCATCGCGTTGATCTGGCGGTTGGAAGTACCGGTGGCGATGATCATGTAGTCGGTGATGCTCTGCTTGTCGCGCACATCAATGATCTGGATATCCTGGGCCTTCACGTCTTCCAGGGCTGCAACGGCCACCTTGACCAGCTCGTCGCCCTTCAGCGGTTCGTTGGTGTTGACCGGTTCTGGCAGCGGGGCGCTCTTGAATGTGCCTTTGCGCTTTACTTTGGTTTGGTCTTTGTCAGTCATATAAAACTCGTTTTGCTCATATTTTCGGCGGCTTGGCGACACGTGGATTCGTATCAGTGAAGCACGCCTTGTTCAGTTCGACGCACGGTACAGACCGTGCGCATCGATGTAGGCCAGGACCGCGTCGGGCACCAGGAAACGTACCGACTTACCGCTGGCCAGCAGTTGACGGATCTGGGTGGCGGAAACCGCGAGCGGTGTCTGCCAGACGAATGCAATCTGTCCGCTCGGCCCCTTCAGGGCCAGCGGGTCGCTCACCGAACGCGCTGCCAGCAGGTTGCGCAAGGCATCCGGCGGTTCGCTGTCGGCGTCCGGGCGCTGTAGCACCAGGATGTGGCAATGCTGGAGCAACTCTTCCCAGCGGTGCCAAGTGGGCAGGCCGCAAAATGCGTCCCAGCCCAGAAGCAGAAAAACCTGGGTCTCGGCGGCCATTTCGGCACGCAGCGACTCCAGGGTATCGATGGTCCAGGACGGTTTGTCCCGCTGCAATTCGCGGGCGTCCACCACCAGCGGCGGCACACCGGCCACCGCACATTCAACCATTGCCAGCCGGTCCTGCGCCGACACCTGCGGCGTATCGCGGTGCGGCGGCCGGGCGCTGGGCATCATGCGCAGCTCATCAAGCCCCAGCGCTTCGGCGACTTCCAGCGCGCCACGCAAATGGCCGACGTGCACCGGGTCGAACGTCCCGCCCAGAACGCCAATGCGCCGGGGACGGGACCTCTTGCCGGGTTTCGGCGCTTTCAGGTCGAGGTCGGACAAGTCAGACCGTCGCCTGGCCGCGCAACTGGCCATCACCGACCACGATGTACTTCTCGCAGGTCAGTCCTTCCAGGCCCACCGGGCCACGGGCGTGCAGCTTATCAGTAGAAATGCCGATCTCGGCACCCAATCCGTATTCGAATCCGTCGGCGAAGCAGGTCGGGGTGTTGATCATCACCGACGCCGAGTCGACCTGAGCCACGAACTGGCGGGTGTCGGCGAGGTTTTCGCTGACGATCGAGTCGGTGTGGTGGGAGCCGAAATGGTTGATGTGTTCGATGGCCTGATCCAGGCCATCCACCACGCGGATCGACAGAATCGGCGCCAGGTACTCGGTGCTCCAGTCTTCCTCGGTTGCCGCTACGGCCTCGATGATCGCCCGGGTGCGTTCGCAACCGCGCAGCTCGACACCTTTTTCGCGGAACTGCTTCGCCATCGACGGCAGGAAATCCTTCGCAACACTTTGATCGACCAGCAAGGTCTCCATCGCACCGCAGATGCCATAGCGGTAGGTCTTGGCATTGAAGGCGATGCGCTGGGCTTTCGGCAGGTCGGCGTGTTCGCTGACATAGACGTGGCAGATGCCGTCAAGATGCTTGATCACCGGCACCCGGGCGTCACGGCTGATGCGCTCGATCAGGCCCCGACCACCGCGCGGCACAATCACGTCGACGTACTCGGGCATGGTGATCAACGCGCCGACGGCGGCGCGGTCGGTGGTTTCCACCACTTGCACCACGGCGGCCGGCAGTTCGGCTTCGGCCAGGCCACGCTGGATGCAGGCGGCAATCGCGCGGTTGGAATGAATCGCTTCGGAACCGCCGCGCAGGATGGTCGCGTTGCCGGATTTAAGGCACAGGCTCGCGGCATCGATGGTCACGTTGGGACGGGATTCGTAGATGATCCCGATCACGCCCAGCGGTACGCGCATCTTGCCGACCTGAATGCCCGACGGACGGAAGCTCATGTCGCGGATTGCACCGACCGGATCCGGCAGCGCTGCGACCTGACGCAGACCGACGATCATGCCGTCGATGCGCGCCGGGGTCAGTTCCAGACGTTCCAGCAGCGCCGGCTCCAGACCGTTGGCGCGACCGGCGGCCAGATCCTGTTCATTGGCTGCCGCAAGCTCGGCGCGGGCGGCGTCCAAGGCATTGGCGGCAGCCAGCAGGGCGCGGTTTTTCTGCGCGGTGCTGGCACGGCCGATGACGCGGGAAGCTTCGCGGGCGGCGCGACCCAATCGGGTCATGTAGTCAAGAACGGACTCAGTCATGGTCTGCTGGGGTCTTGGCAAAGAGGAAAGCGGCAGATTATAGCTGTCGCGTCCCGGGACTAACAGCGGTGACGGGCGGATGGTCGAAATGGACGGCGATTTGCCGACGTTCAGCCGGGATTAAGCCGTGAATTGTTATCATCACGACCTCCTTCGCCTGGATAAACATTGTTTGCCATGTCCAACCTGACCGTTCGCGCCACCTCCGCGCGCCAGCCTGTCGGCCTTGCGGACGCCTTTTTCGACCGCGACGCCCAGACACTGGCCCGCGATCTGCTCGGCAAAGTCATCCGCCACCGCGTCGGCGATTTGTGGCTCAGCGCCCGAATCATCGAAACCGAAGCGTATTACTGCGAAGAAAAAGGCAGCCACGCGTCCCTCGGCTACACAGAAAAGCGTAAGGCTTTGTTTCTGGACGGCGGCCACATCTATATGTACTACGCCCGTGGCGGCGATTCGCTGAACTTCAGCGCGCAGGGCCCGGGCAATGCGGTGCTGATCAAATCGGCCTATCCGTGGGTCGACGAGATCAGCGGCCCGGCCAGTCTGGCGCAGATGCTGTTGAACAACCCCGACGCCCAAGGCCGACCGCGCCCGTCGCAGAAACTCTGTGCCGGGCAGACGTTGCTGTGCAAGGCGCTGGGGCTGAAAGTGCCGGTGTGGGATGCCAAGCGCTTCGACCACGAAATTCTGCTGGTGGAAGACACCGGCCCTGCGCCAACTCATGTGATTCAGACCACCCGCCTGGGCATTCCCCATGGCCGTGACGAACACTTGATGTATCGCTTCGTCGATGCCGCCTATGCCCAGTGGTGCACGCGGAACCCGCTGCGCCGGGGTCAGGTCGAAGGTCGCGATTATTTTTTGCTGTGAATGCACACCCTTCGGCTCGCCGATCAGGGACATCAATGAAATGGAGTGGTTTGTATGGGCCCATGGCTCGATAGCGTGACCGGGTGGCTGGCCGCCAATCCGCAGTGGCTGGCCGCTGCAGTGTTTGTCGTGGCCTGCGTGGAATGCCTGGCGATTGCCGGTTTGATCGTGCCCGGCACGGTGCTGCTGTTTGCTGTGGCGGTGCTGGCCGGCAGCGGTGCATTGTCATTGAGCGAAACCCTGTTGCTGGGTTTCCTCGGCGGGATTCTCGGCGATGTGATTTCTTATTTCCTCGGTCGCCACTTCCACCAGAACATCCGGCGTCTGCCGGGCCTGCGCCATCACCCGGAATGGATGGCCGGCGCGGAAACCTACTTCCAACGCTACGGCATCGCCAGCCTGCTGGTCGGACGTTTCATCGGCCCGCTGCGGCCGATGCTGCCGATGGTCGCCGGGATGTGCGACATGCCCTTCCCGCGCTTCGCGGCCGTGAGTCTGCTGGCAGCGGCCGGCTGGAGCCTCGCCTACCTGCTGCCGGGCTGGGCCACCGGGGCGGCGATTCGCCTGCCGTTGCCGGAAGGTTTCTGGCTGCAGGCCGGGATTGTCGCCGGCAGCATCGCGGTGATGGTCGGCCTGAGCGCCAACAGCAGCCTGCGCCGCCATCGGCGGGCGACGATCTGGATCAGCAGCATGAGCCTGTTGATCCTGATCGGCCTGTTCATCGGTTACCCGTATCTGACCGCCCTCGATCAGGGCGTCATGACCCTGGTGCAGGAACACCGCCGCCCGGCGCTGGATGAGGTGGCGGTGGTGTTCACCCTGATCGGCGAGTTCCGCAACATGCTGCTGTTCAGTGCCCTGCTGACCGCGCTGCTGTTGCTGTGCCGTCAGTGGCGCCACGCGATCTTCGTGGGCGGCACCCTGCTCGTCACGGCCCTGGCCAACACCGGCACCAAGATGTTTTTCGCCCGGGTGCGCCCGGAAGTCCTGACCGATCCGCTCACCAGCTACAGCATGCCCAGCGGCCATGCGTCCGGATCGTTCGCGCTGTTCCTGACCCTGGCCGTACTCGCCGGACGCGGGCAACCGCCGAGACTGCGACTGACATGGTTGCTGATCGGCTGCATTCCGGCACTGGCGATTGCCTTGTCGCGGGTGTATCTGGGCGCGCACTGGCCGACGGATGTGCTGGCCGGCGCCATGCTTGCCGCGTGCGTGTGTGCCGCCGGGCTCTGGCTCAGCCAGCGGCAATCACCGCTCGGCGCCATGCCGCAGAGAGTCTGGTGGCTGGTGTTGCCGGCGCTGGTCGCCCTGTTCGGTTTCTTCGTGCTGCGACACTTGCCGCATACCATGCTGCGCTATTCGTACTAGGCGACGGCAGACAGCAGCGAAGGATTGCTCCTCAAAACGAACGATACCGACGAAGGGTTGTAGGCATTGTGCCCGGTGTCGTTCGGATTCTTGTCCAGGAAGTAGGTGAGCCCTTCCTTTGTCTCATGCTGAAACAGGCGCATCTTCTTCTCTACGCTGAACAGCGCCACAGAAACCGGATTGGACGGCAAGTCACCAAACGACTTGAGCTTTCCGGCATACGTTTCCAGCTCAAAGTAACTACCACCACTTTTCGCGGCCAGAAGATGCCTTGTACTTTGATCAAGTCGCAGCTGCCAATTAAAGTAACGACCGGCCGTTTTGACATTAAGGGCATATCGCCCCTGATAATCCGGAACAAACTCCAATAACAGCGGCTCGGCATCGTCATGATCCGCGAGTGTCACGATTGGCGAACTGATTTCGTCATTCAGGGAAATCTCCGCATTCAACCTCTGCCCCGTGGTGATCCGCGGCTGCTTCAAACGTTGTTCCATGACTTGATAATTGAGCACCAGCGGAAGTCCATCCGCGAACAGTTGCCCCGTGAAGGTAATATTATTGCCATCAGACATGTGAAGGTTCTCTTCTTGTTAAAAACGGACTGAACAACAGACAGGATTTCATTTACCAGCAACCTGGGCCGGATCGTTCTTCACACGTCTGCGTTTGCGGCGCTCAAGCACCATGGAATCCGCGTAGTAGCCGGCGGCCTTGAGGACAATGTCGGTATTCAGATCAACGCCTGCATGTTTAAAAATATACTTCCCGGCAATATCATCCCAGAACGCCCATTCATCTTCATAAATTGTCACATCGCTCTCCTTGTTCATGAAACCCGCTTCCTGCGAGTCGGGTTCAACGCTAAATCAAAAACACCCGACAGACCACTTCAAAGGCAATACAAAAAACAACAATACAATCAGCAAAACAATAACAACCAAACACAACCATCCTTCATGCCAAAGTCACCCGACACTTCATCAAAGAGTATTGATTTTGGCCAAACCCTTTAACATCAATCCTGAAACTATTCTTACAGCCTCCATAACAATTTCCGACATTATCACTCCATCAAATTCAGCAACGGCGGAAACCGATGTACCGTCCGGCAAAATGTCGGACCTGAACGATCTGGACAAACTGTTCGGGCCCCTGCGATTTGGCGAACTGACCGTGAGCCGCCAGACACTTCAGGCGCTGGGTGCCCGGGTCAACGGCGAGGCCATTACAGCAGCCAACACGTACTTCCCCGAGCCCGATCAGGCCTTTATCGATGGGCTGCAATTCGATCCCGCCCAGGTTGAGCAGCGGATCAAGTCAGTCGATGGTCAGGAGCACCAACGGGTCCCGCAATTGCTCTACGAAATCGTCACGCTCCGTTCTCCGGGAGCAGCACCGCTTCTGCGTGAAATGTCCACAAGTGACGCCGGGCACCCCATGCAGAAAATCAGCAAACTGCTGACCGCCACCCAACACCTGGATATCCACAGAAGCCCGCTGCCCGAACATTTGCCGGGCTGGGTAGACAAAGCCAAGAGTCGCGGCATGACCAGTATGGGCGCCGGGCTGCAGGCCTACGGTTTGTACAGCGCCTACATGGGCGCCATCGACGGCCTCAAGAAAGGTCAGATGGGAGAAGTGCTGATCAATGTGGGCGGCGCTCTCGCCGAGATCACTTCACTGGGCCTCGAATATGCGCTGAACAAGACCGGCGAACAGATGATCCGTCAGGGCTCCATGGCCCTTGAGCAATTCGGCAAGACCACCATGGGCAAATGGCTGTGCCGGGGCGCAGGCCTGATCGCCAGCGTGCTGACGTTGCCCTTCGACATCTACACCGCCATCAAATCCTTCAACGATGCGGCCAGGGCCCAGGGCAAGGAAGCTCAGGATCTGTACGTCACCGGCGGCTTGAGCGTGTTCAGCGGTGCCCTGTCCATTGCCCTTGGCTGCGCAGCACTGATGGGTTTTCAGGCGGCTGGCCCGGTGGGGATCGCAGCAGCGGCGATCATGATTGTCGGTGCCCGAATCTACGGCGCCGCGCGCATGGTCGACGACATCGACGATTACATCGAACTGACCGTGCACGAACGCTGGCGTGCCGGCTGGTTCGCGTTCACCGGACAAAGCCAGGACAAGGCGCTGATGGAGCGCTACCTGGTCGCCAAGACCACAAGCGACTACGCCAAAGCCTTGAAGACGCGCAGTCTCGGCTGGCTCGACAATGAGTTCAAGGAAAGCGTCGATGTGATCGTCAATGGCCGTTTCGAGGTTACGTTGCAGCCCACTCGCCTCCATCGTTTGCAATGGGATGAAAGCAAAGGCGAAACGCCCTATACCAGCGAAAACCGCCCTGTCGTCAGCGACACGGATGACACCTACGACGCCAGGAAAGGATTACCCGACTCCGACGCTGTCATCGCCAGTGGGAAAAGCGACCCGGCGAAAGGGGTCTTCTGGAATCTGGGCGGCGGCCATGACACGGTGCAAGGCGTCGAGGACAAGCCGAATTTCTTCAGCTATGCCAGTGGCCGTAAAACCCTGGACGGCGGCAACAAGGATGACTCCTTTCTGTTTCAGTCGGCTTCCGAAGCGCTGTCTGATGACCCGACCACCGTCAGTGAGCTGTCCGGTGGTGACGGCACCGACCTGCTCTGGCTGCAAGGCAAACATAAAAACGAAGACCCTCTCGCTAGCCCGCCGCGCCATATCGGTTTTGATGTCGACCTGAAAAAAGGCAGGCTGGCGGTGCGTCCTGTCGATCCGGCGCGTGCGCCGGTGCTGCATTCAACCTTCAGGTCCGTCGAAAAGGTCGAGACACTGGCTGGCGCGCTCAACCGCGTGACCGGTTCCGACCACGCCGACACCATTGCCGCCAATGGCGATGACCGCGTCGATGCCGGAGCCGGCGATGACCGCATCGCCGTCCGCGGCCTTCGTGGCACCGTCGATGGAGGCAGCGGCCGCGACACCTACGAAATTGCCCCGAACTGCCTCAAGGTTTCCCTCCACGAGGATGGTCAGGAACCGAGCACGGTCTATCTGGGCGTGACGCTCGAAGCCATCCAGCGCTGGTACGTGCGCAATGACGCGCTGGTCATTGAATCCCTGCGCGACGACGACATCCGGTCGCCCATGCGGGAACTGGTGCTGGAGGCGGTGTACCGGACGGTCGATGGCAAACGCACCTTGCGCAACGACAAATGGACGTTCATTACACAGGACGGCTACCACTTGCAGCCCGCGTGGCCTGCCGATACCCCGGACCTGGCCGACCTGACCGTGACAGTGACCGTTCTGACTGTCGGCACGACGAAAACCTCGCCGGTACCGGTCAATGATCGTCCTTGCAGGATTTCCAACAAACCGCACTCGTACTACTTCATCTCGCGCCAGATCCGTCACGCAATCCTGATGGCAACACCACACGAAAATCCGACCCGAAGCACTCTGTACGTCGACCGCGACAGCACGGAAATCGATGAAGTGCGGGCGATTTATACCGTTACCAAAACCAGGCCAAACGCATTCACGCTGCTCAGCTACACGGACATTCACCACACCATCACGTTCCACGAAAGTGGTGGCTTGCTCTCGTTGCACGGTGCTGCAAGAGAAAATCCGGGCAAGAAACGCGACATGGGAGCCGGAATCCTGGCCTCCGGCTGGCAGATGATTCACCCGATGACGCTGGTCATGCGAGACGGGATTTCCTATCACCTCGACTTTCCACGTCCCACGTATCTAAACGACGCAAGGAACCCGGGATATACCGTTGTGCAAAGCCGCACCTCGCTGCGCGAGCGAGCCGGCCGGTATATTTTCGTCAGGCCCTCTGTCGAGAAGCGCACGCTGAAGGCAACCTCGCAGCGGGTCGACTTTCAGGCAGCCGAGCACAATGCGACCTATTGGCTGGAGGGACGATCGTCGAGCTATGAACTGTTTCCCGCCAGCGCCACGTCCATCCGGCTGTCCACCGCAGAAGCGGATGCCAACGTCTCGGGCTCTTCCACCTGGTTCATTCACACGCAACATCTGCAAGAGCAGATCAGCCACCGCGATCTTTCCATCAAGGACAACCTGCTCAGAATCGGCAGCATCCGGATTCAACTGCCGGACAGCAACGATCCGCTGACGCCACTGGAAACCATCGAAGTCGTGGTCTCCTCGGGAAACCGTTATCGGATCAATGCACTGTTCGAGGTGATCGGTCTGTGCGCCATCAATGCCCGAGCCTACCCATCGGTTCAGGCCATCGCCCAGGACATTCGTGAGCATCAACGGCGTGAAGAGCTTGAGTCCGACGAAGTGTCCGTTCACCACATTCGCCTGAGCGAAACCGCTGCCGGCAAGATTTCATACAACGTTGCCACCAACGTCTGGAGCAGCGAAACCGCTCCGACCCGCTCGATACCTGTCGAGCACCTGATCATCGTCAAGGAATGACACCATGCGACCAAAACCACCCTCACCGCCAGGCTTTTCCAAGGGTAATACGCCCGCCGACTCGCTTGCTGAACTCCCACGATTGCGACCGCAAGCGCCAGACCCACAGCTACCGCATTCGTCGCCAGACCTGACGGCCGCGCATCCGCGAAACCCGGGACACACCCCGCCCCTCGCGGACACACCGAAAATCGAAGTGTCTGACCTGCCGGTCGCTTCCCGTGAAACGGCGACCGGACTGGACAGTTACCGTTTGAACCCCGGATTGCTGCGCAACCTGCAACCGCCCAACGAGGAGGGTCTGCGCTACATCGTCGGACGCGCGTTCGTCGATGTGAAAGACAGCGGCACGGTGTATGTGGAATTCGATGCGAACTTGGGCACCTATCGGGCCATGGATCTATACAAAAAGCTGTCTCCCGGGCCGGTGCTCTACAGAAATACCGGTGAATCGACCTGGAGCCCGGCCTCACATACCCCCTCGAAACGCCCCCATTCCCAGGTCAGTGACGTTGATACGCCGGAGCCAGCCAAACAAGCGCAGACCTCTCCTTTGTCGGCGCATGAAGCCACCACCCGACTGCTGAACGACTCGTTGCTCACGATGCATCCACTGATGACGCTCGGCCAGCGCGTCGAGTTTTTGCGCGCCTATAACCTGTCGCCACGACAACACATCCGGTTGCACAGTGATCTGACCGCCGATCCCCGGGTGATGCCGGAGTGGGCCGAGCAGCATCACTTACGCTCTCGGGACGAGAACGATCCGACCCGCTTCGATCAACTGTATGAAGAAATCGAACCGCTGCTACTGCCCGTGCGGAACGGAACACTGCGCAGCGACCTGATCGACTTCGACAAAAGCGTCACCCGGGAATTTCTCGACGCCTTTCTGACCCGACTCGGTTACCTGCGCAACAGCAGCGACTGCCTGTATCGCACGGATATTCCGGGTCTGTTCAGGGCCGATGAACGCACGCCTTTCGAGTTCTACAACGACGGACGCATGCTGCCTCGCCTGAAACACCCGCGCGGCGCCACGACCGAAAAACCGATCAGTGCCACGGTCAGCCATCAGCTGGTCAAGAGATATGGCGCCAGGGGCACCGAGGCTCCCGATCCGGAGTACCTGCGCTACAACAGCCAGAGAAACAAATATCCCGGCAAAAAACCGGGTGAATCGGACAACGAGTCAGGGAACTCCGACAACGACTGGTCCGATGCATCGGACGTAGAACTGGACACCGAACGCAATTACGAGACGATCCGCCACGATCAGCAGTTCATCTTCTCTTACGTCATCGATACCCGAAGGATGGAGGTGGTCCTCAACGAAGAGAACCATTTGCTCAATCTGGCGGCACGGGAAAAGAATGCCTGGTTTCCAGATGACGAACTCGAAGCCCTGATTTCAACGTCCAAGCGAGGTATCGAATCAGAGCGTCTGTGGCTGCTCGATTCGACCTTCACGCGTGCCGCCAAGGTCGACGATGTCGCCGCTCAAGCCCAAACCAGCTACATCGGCAATGACATCGAGGCGCGGACCCACAGCGGCATTTCCAATCAACATGAATACGACGCGTTGATCGATGCGGTGGCCAGGGCCGGCAAGCCGATCCTTGCATTTCCAGGTGGCCGGGACTGGTTCGCCAATGACATCGTCTGGCCCGTATAACCGAGTCGAGTCTTAAGCGAACAACTCGCCCTGCAATTCATCGAGCAGCGCCTGGATCGCATCCAGTCGCTGCTGCGGGTCGTCGAGTTGCAGCAAATCGATCTTGTCTTCCTCGGCGAACGGCAGCAGATACGCCAACTGATTGGCCAGTGATTGCTGCCCCGCCGCTTCGATGCCCATGTTCAACGCCTCGACCATCGGGTGCTCGGCGAGAGCCTTGAGCAGCGCCACCAGATCGGCGTCTTCATCCTGCAGCGGTTGCTCGGGTTCTTCGTCCAGCCACTCGACCTCGGCCATGATCAATTGATCGCGCTGCACGTCGGTGCTCTGCACGATGAAGCGCCGCCCGCCCTGCACCCGGATGCCCAGCAGTCCGTTGTCCTGCTGCTGGAAATCGGTGATGCGCGCTTCGCAGCCGACCATGGCGAAACCTTCCGGCGCGACGCCGACTTCGCTGCCTTCCAGGATGCACACCACGCCGAACCCGCCGCCCTGTTTCATGCAGCGGCCGATCATGTCCAGGTAGCGTGCTTCGAAGATCTGCAGATCCAGATTGCAGCCGGGAAACAGCACCGTGTTCAGCGGAAAAAGCGGCAGACTCATAGACATTTCCTTACACCACCATCGACACCGCCAACGGCAGGAACACCGCCGTGGCCACGCCCATCAGACTCATCGCCAGCGCCGCGAAGGCGCCGCACTCATCGCTTTCCTGCAACGCCACCGAGGTGCCGACCGCATGTGCCGTCATGCCCAGCGCCATGCCGCGCGCCTCCGGGCTGTGCACGCCCAGACGGGTCAGCAACGCCGGGCCGAAGATCGCGCCGATCACCCCGGTGATCAACACGAACACCGCCGCCAATGCTGCGACACCGCCGATCTGTTCGGCCACCAGCATGGCGATCGGTGAGGTCACCGACTTGGGCGCCATGGTCATCAGGATCATGTGATCGGCACCGAACCACCAGCCCAGCGCCACGCCCATGCCCGTGGCGACCACGCCGCCTATCACCAGCGTAGTAAAAATCGGCCAGAACAATTGCCGGATGCGTCGCAGATTCAGATACAGCGGCACTGCCAGCGCAACGGTCGCCGGGCCCAGCAGAATACTGAGGATCTCGGTGCTCTTGCGGTACTCGGCGTAGGTCAGGCCGCAGCCGACCAGCACGCCGATCACCAACAGCATCGAGACCAGCACCGGTTGCAGAAAGATCCAGCGGGTTTTCTCGAACGCCGCCAGCACCAGTTGATAGGCACCGAGGGTGATGCCGATGCCGAACAGGGGATGGTGAATCACCGAAGCCCAGGCACCTTGCCAGTCGAACAGCATCAGGACTCCTCCGAATGCGGCGCGTGGCGCTTGACCAGCCGTTGCATCAGCACGCCGGCGAAGGCCATCGACAGAATCAGCGAGACCACCAGCGCACCGACAATGGCCCAGAAATCCGCGGCAATCGCCGTGGCATACACCATCACGCCCACCGCCGGCGGCACCAGCAGCAATGGCAGATAACGCAGCAGGCTGCCGGCCGCAAGGTTCAGCGGCTCGCCGACTTCACCGCGCACGATCAGAAATACCAGCAACAGCAAAAGGCCGATGATCGGCCCCGGCAGCACCGGCAACAGCAAATGATTGAGGGCCGTGCCGAGCAATTGAAACAGCACCAGCATGGTCAGGCCGCGTAGCAACATCCGTCATCTCCGTCTTACTTTTCGCCTCGCAAGTCGCCCGCATTATAAGCACGCCTGCGCTATGGATCGGCATTCGCCAAAAGCATGGTCGGTTGACCTGAGCAAATCGCCATGATGATCTACAGTGGTTCGCAGGGCGGTCAAATCCCCCACCTGAAAAACTATAAAACCGATGAACCCAAGGAGAGTCTCAATGCCCTATGTTCCAGTTGCAGAGCTCAAAGATTATGTCGGCAAGGAACTCGGACGTTCCGAATGGCTCACCATCGATCAGGAGCGTATCAACCTGTTCGCAGAAGCCACCGGGGATTACCAGTTCATCCATGTCGACCCGGTCAAAGCCGCGCAAACGCCATTTGGCAGCACCATTGCACACGGTTTCCTGTCGTTGTCGCTGATCCCCAAACTGATGGAAGACATCCTGATCCTGCCGCAAGGCGTGAAGATGGTGGTCAACTACGGCCTGGACAGCGTGCGTTTCATCCAGCCGGTCAAGGTCAACTCCAAGGTCCGGCTCAAGGTCGACCTCGGTGAAGTGACCGAGAAAAAACCTGGCCAGTGGCTGCTCAAGGCCACCGCCACCCTGGAGATCGAAGGCTCGGACAAACCGGCCTACATCGCCGAACCGCTGTCGCTCTGCTTCGTTTAAGCGCCTGGATGCGAAGCGGCTCACGCTGTTTCGCATCCGCTCCTCCCCGCCGGCTGTATTAGGTCACATAGCTGCGGCATACTCGGTCGCCTAATTGCCCGGATCCCGCTATGCGCTCATTCGCTCCTCTTGCTCCCCTTGCCTTGACCCTGTTGCTGGCCGCGTGTGGCGACGGCGAATCGCTGTTGCCGCCGGATGCACGCCTGCCCGACGGCGGCCGCTATCGCGGTGAACTGGTCGATGGTTTGCTGCAAGGCCAGGGCCGGGTCGACTACCCCAACGGCAGCTGGTACGCCGGGGCGTTCGACAAGGGGCAATGGCATGGTCAGGGCGAATGGCACGGCAGCAATGGCGAGGTCTATCGCGGCAACTTCCAGCAAGGGCTGTTCGACGGCCAGGGCACGCTGACCACCACGGCCGGCAGCTACACCGGCGGTTTCAAGCTGGGCCGACGTGACGGCGAAGGCACCCTTAAAGAAAACGCGATGACCTATCGCGGCGAATTCAAGGCCGACCAGTATTCCGGGCTCGGTCGCCTCGAGCTGGATGACGGCAGTTCCTATCAGGGCCAGTTCGCCCACGGCAAACCCAACGGCGAAGGCCAGCGCGGCGATGCCAGCGGCAATCAGTTCACCGGCCACTTCGTCAACGGCCAGCTCGAAGGCAACGGCACCTTCAACAGTGCCGACGGCGACATCTACGTCGGCGGCTTCAAGAACAATCAACTGCACGGCAAGGGTCGCTACGAAAACGCCGATGGCGATGTCTGGCTCGGGCAGTTCAAGGAAGGCGCGCTGACCGGCAAGGGCGAACTGATCGGCGCCGACGGCAGCCACTACATCGGTTACTTCAATGATTGGCGCTTCAGCGGTCAGGGTCGCCTGAACCTGTCCGATGGCAGCTTCTACGTCGGTGGATTCGACAGCGACAGTTATTCCGGACGCGGCACCCTGGTGCTCACCGATGGCAGCGTGCTCAGCGGCACCTGGATCAACGGCCAGCGGGTACGCGATGCCGACGGCAAGTTGCTGCCGGACACCCTAGAACTCGGCCTGCTGGCCCAGGGTCGCCTGCTCGATGAAGCGCTGGCCAATGTGCCGGCCTCGACCCCGGCAGTGGAGCTGTACACCCTGACCCTCGGCGGCGACGGCAAGCAGAGCGTGTTCCTGCGCGAATCCGATTACGTGGCCAACATGCTCACCAGCCGTTTCGGCGCGTTTGGCCAGATTCGCCTGGTCAACCATCGCGACCACCTCGGCGACCGGCCGATGGCCACCCGCGAGAACCTGCGCCGCGCAGCCCTGACCCTGGCCGAACGCAGCGGCCCGGAAGACCTGGTGTTCATCTACCTGACCAGCCACGGCACCGCCGAACACGAACTGGTGCTCGACCAGCCGCGCATGGAACTGGCCGACCTGCCCGCCGACGAACTCGCCGCCGTGCTCGCACCGCTGAAGAATCGCGACAAGATCATCGTCATCTCCTCGTGCTATTCCGGCGGCTTCATTCCGGCGCTGAAGGACGAGCGCACGCTGATCATGACCGCCTCGCGCGCCGATCGCGTGTCGTTCGGTTGCTCCGAGGAGGCCAACTTCACCTACTTCGGCGATGCCCTGTTTGCCCAGGCGCTGAACCAGACCGACGACCTGGAGCAAGCCTTCAAACTGGCCAAGGCCACCGTCGCCGAACGGGAACTGGCGGACAACTTCGAAGCCTCTGAACCGCAGATCTGGGCGCCGAAAACCGTGCTGGCGCACTGGCAACTGCTGCGTAAACAGCAAGCGAGAAAAGCATTGCAAAGTGCTGCGTTGAACGACGGAGCGATAAAGAGCAACTAAGCTGAACAGTATCAAGGGAGAGACACTATGTACTTGACGCCTCAGCATGTCTTGCTTGCCGGAGCCACCGGATTGACCGGTGAACATCTGCTCGACCGCCTGCTCAACGAGCCGACGATCAGCCGCGTCCTTGCCCCCTCACGCCGGCCGCTGGCTGAACATCCGCATCTGGAAAACCCGGTCGGCGATCCACAGACCTTCCTGCCGCAACTGACCGGTCGGGTCGACATTGCCTATTGCTGTCTCGGCACCACGATCAAACAGGCCGGCTCCGAAGAGGCGTTTCGCGCCGTGGATCTGGACATGGTGGTGGCGTTCGCCAAGCGCGCCCGGGAAATGGGAGCACGGCACCTGATCGTGATCAGCGCCCTGGGGGCAGATCGCCGGTCCTCGGTGTTCTACAACCGGGTAAAAGGCGAAATGGAATACGCATTGCGCGCGCAGGACTGGCCGCAATTGACCATCTGCCGGCCATCGCTGTTGCTCGGCGAACGCAGCGAGCCCCGTCTGGGCGAACAGCTCGCCGCGCCATTCTCTAAATTGATCCCCGGCAAATACCGTGGCATCGAAGCCTGCCAACTGGCCCGCGCCATGTGGCGTCTGGCGCTGGAGGAGCAGGATGGTGTGCGGATTGTCGAGTCGGACGAACTGAGAAAACTCGGCAAGTAAGCTCACTCGCCACAGCGGTTCAACGCGGATCCCGGGTAACCATTTCCAATGAAGCCCGAGGATCTTGCGTGAACTGGCCGACATTCGAAATAAAGTGAATCGAATCAACCCGCGTGTCGTAGCTATCTACCACGTGCCCCTTCCCTTTCATGGATAACGTGCCCTCCAGCACACCTGCGTCTACGGCCATTCCGCCATGGGATGACACCACAGCACGTCAGGCAATCAATGAAAGGACTCCTTGATGGCACCGCAAACAAAAACGTCGAAAGGCACCAGCAAAACGCCACCCACCCTCGACAGGTCGACTCCGGAAACATCGCCGACTCAGCGTCATGATTTCCCGGGTTTGATTCGATCCCCGGAAACAGACAGCGCCAGCCGCCCCACGGAGGCGCCTGCCCCACTTTCTTCAAGTGACACATTGCCCGCGATACAGATTCAGGATCTGACCCACCCGCCTGGAGACACTCAAGGAAGCTCATCCAGCGACCCACATGCGAGCGGATCGATCCGTCACTACGAGTTACCGGCGCAACTGCGAACGCGATTACCCGCCGTCAACACCGAAGGGTTGCGGGTTCACAGGGGACGCATTTATGCCGAGGTCCAATACACCACGACCACGACGGTCATGGTGGCCTGGGACGAAGGCCTAGGAACCTACCGAGCGATGCGCCCACAGGAAGCGCAGCCCTCGGGCCCCGTCCTGCAATTCGACACCGAAAGCAATACCTGGCGGGTCGCTGAGCCGCGGGTTATCAGTCAGGCCCTCGAGTCCACGGTACACCGGGAGGCAGACAATACCGACGATAACGCAGCACAGCCCCACCTGCCGGGACCGGCCAGGACGCAGCCGAACACTGCACCGATTTACGTCGATACCCAACATTACGTATGGAACGAGAAGGCCAACAATCACCATGGCTATGTGGTCCTGCACCGAAAAATGCGCCGGACCGAAGAGGTGGGACCGCCGCTGCATCATGCATTCATGGACGAAAGCGGCTCGTTTGTCAGTGTCGAGCCTTCCGCTTCGCGAATCGATCAGCCAGCCGAACTGTTAACAGCCTGGACAGACCGCGATATCTGGGATCTCTACGGGATACAGGGCGCAGAAATCACCCGTTTCCGCAGCGAAGCGCACAGCACCGGGAAGAAACCTCTATGGGCTACCGTTCGGACACAACGGATGGAAAACGCCTACCTGTTTGACGAGCTGTACCGCTGGTCTGGCATGGACATGGATCGCGACCTGTTCAACAGCCTCCTGAACCATCAGAACCGCACGCCCGCCCAATGGGCAGAACACCTCCAGTCCGTCACCTTGCACCGCAGCCCATCTGGCCCACAAACGCCATTGCCAAGCCCGCCAACACCCGGCTCGCCCTCTCCACGCCCATCAACACCCGACACGTCCGGGACAGCGGACGCCACGCTTGCCTACGGTGATCAACGCCACTACACCTGGGATCTCGACAAGTCGAATTTCCATGGTTATGTCGAAATGCAACGCAAGCCTGGCTTGAATGACAATCATGGACCTCTCACCCAACTGGCGTTTCGTGAAGGCGCCAGCCTGATTGTCGTCAAAGCCACCGATTATCCGATCTACAAAGAGAATGTTCTGCGCCCGTTCTGGCGGGACATCGACATCTGGAACCTTTACAGGATCGAAGGACCCGACATCGTGCGCTTTCGTCGGGAGGTTGCGCGCCATCAGAAACCGCCTGCCTGGGTCAAACAACGGGAATACCCTTCCCAGCGTGAACAACTGTTCGACTACCTGCGGCTGTGGACCAACCCTGATTCTCCGCTTAAAACACGAGAGCAAATCCTCGCCCGGTTCCAGCCCTACAATCTTTCCGTCCAGCAACTAATACGACTGTGCAAGGAGCTGTCGCCGACAGGGCAGTTCAAGAACCTGATCAATGATGAAATGCCTGGATGGGTCAAGACCTATCAGGATCGCACCCGGCTGGTAACCAACGAAAAACTCTTCGAACCGTTTCTGCCGGAAATCGATGCTGAAATCATCCAGCTGAGAAATCAGGGAGAAGGCACCAGCCTGCTGAAGGCCAGTCTGACCGAACCCTTCTTTCAGGAGCTGTTGCGGCTCAGCGGCTTCAAGCGCAATACGCACAATTATCTGTACAGAACCGACATTCCTGCCGTGTTCAAAGTGGATGACCGGACACCTTTCGAAATAGCCCGGCCCGGGGCCATGGTCCCACGCGTGGTATCGGCTGTGGGCACCACGAGCGAGACACCCGTCAGTGCAATGTTCAGCCTGAAGAGCGCCATGGACTTTGCGAATGAAACCAGAGGAGTGACAGGCATAGAGGCGCACCAGACAACCAGCGGCACTTCGACGCCCCCCGCTCAACGCATCCGGTTTTGCTACCTGCTCGATACCCGCAATGTGGAAGTCGTTGCTGGGCAGGACAATCGCGTCTACAACCCGACGCGGCTCGAACGAAGCCCTGCGGACGGCAAAACGTGGTTCCCGAGCATGAAGATGGAAGGCCATGTATCGATGTCGTCGATCGGCTTCACGTCGAGGCGCGTCTGGCTGGTCAACTCGGGCATGACCCGCGCGGCGACAGTGGAAGATATCCATTTGCAGGCGTTGAAGCACGCCACGGGATCGGATCAAAACCCTGCCGACGCCATCGAGTCCCGCACGCGGGCAGGAGAATTGAACCGGGACGAATATGACGGGTTGATCGATGAAGTGGCGAACGCCGGCAAGCGCGTTATCGAATTGCCGGCGGGACAGGACATATTCTCCGACGACATCGTCTTTCCGCCCGAAACGATCACGTTATAGGGAGTTTCAATGGCACGCCCCTGCGGGGTCGTGCCATTGATTTTCATAACCCGCCAGTCGCCTGAAACCCTACACCGATGACCGTCAGCAACGACAACGGCAACAGCAGCGTATCGAGCAATGCGCTGGCCGGCAGATCCACACCGGGATAGCTCGGTGCCTCGGCGCCGAATCGATCCATCGCGCAACATCCGCCATTCATCGCATACAGATCCAGCCGCGTGCCGGAATACACCACCGGCGCGCCGGACTTGGCGGCATCGAGCGTGCGCACGGTGGCGCAGCCGGTCAGTTGCAAGATCAGCAGCATCGCCAGCAGCTTATTCATCGCTGCTCAGATGGTGTTCGCCCCAACGCGGCAGCATGTCCTGGGGAATGCCCAGCAGATTGAGAATCCGCGCCACCACGAAATCGATCAGGTCATCGATGGTCTGCGGCTGGTGATAGAAGCCCGGCGAGGCCGGCAGGATGGTCACGCCCATGTTCGACAACTTGAGCATGTGCTCCAGGTGAATGCTCGAATACGGCGCTTCGCGCGGCACCAGAATCAACTGGCGACGCTCCTTCAAGGTGACGTCCGCCGCCCGTTCGATCAGGTTGTTGCAGGCGCCGGTGGCAATGGCCGACAAGGTGCCGGTCGAGCACGGCACCACCACCATCGCCGCCGGAGCGCCGGAGCCCGAGGCCACCGGTGACATCCAGTCTTCCTTGCCGTACACACGGATCTGCCCGGCGGACGCGCCAGTGTATTCGGTGAGGAACGCCTGCATCATTTGTGGCTTGGCCGGCAGCGACACGTCGGTCTCGGTGGCCATAACCAGTTGCGCGGCCTTGGAGATCAGGAAATGCACCTCGCGATCCTCGCGCACCAGACAATCCAGCAGGCGCAGGCCGTACTGGGCGCCGGACGCGCCAGTCATCGCCAGCGTTATGCGTTCCGGGCCATTGCTCGCCAGACGAGTGTTCATTTCAGCGCCTCGGCGAGTTTGCCGTGCAGGCCGCCGAAGCCGCCGTTGCTCATGATCACCACGTGAGTACCGGGCTGAGCCTGGCTCTTCACGCGTTCGATGATGCCTTCCAGCGAATCGCTGACAATCGACGGCACGGTGCAAAGTGCGGCGGTGCCTGCCAGATCCCAGCCGAGGTTGGCCGGGGCGTACCAGATCACCTGATCGGCATCGACCACGCTGTCCGGCAGACCGTCACGGTGGGCGCCGAGCTTCATCGAGTTGGAGCGCGGCTCGATGATCGCGATCAGCGGCGCATCGCCGATACGTTTGCGCAGGCCATCAAGGGTGGTGGCAATCGCGGTCGGGTGGTGGGCGAAGTCGTCGTAGATGGTAATACCGCGCACTTCCGCGACTTTTTCCATCCGGCGTTTGACGCTCTTGAATGCGCTCAATCCGGCAATGCCCATCGACGGCACAACGCCGACGTGACGTGCTGCGGCCAGAGTGGCCAGGGCGTTGGCAACGTTATGTTGGCCAGTCAATTCCCACTCGACCACGCCTTGGGAAACGCCTTCGAACATCACTTCGAACGCCGAGCCATCGTCTTTCAGCAACTTGACCTGCCATTGACCGCCGGCACCGGTGGTCTGCACCGGGGTCCAGCAGCCCATCTCGATCACACGCTGCAAGGCCGGTTCGGTGGTCGGGTGAATCACCAGGCCTTCGCTCGGGATGGTGCGCACCAAGTGGTGGAACTGCCGCTCGATGGCTGGCAGATCGGGGAAGATGTCAGCGTGATCGAACTCAAGGTTGTTGAGGATCGCCGTGCGCGGACGGTAGTGGACGAACTTCGAACGCTTGTCGAAGAACGCGCTGTCGTATTCGTCAGCCTCGATCACGAAGAACGGCGTACCACCCAGACGTGCCGACACCGAGAAATTCTGCGGCACTCCGCCGATCAGGAAGCCCGGGCTCATGCCGGCGTGTTCCAGTACCCAGGCGAGCATGCTGCTGGTGGTGGTCTTGCCGTGCGTACCGGCAACCGCCAGCACCCAACGACCTTGCAGCACATGGTCGGCCAGCCATTGCGGGCCGGACACGTACGGCAAGCCTTTGTTCAGCACATATTCCACTGCCGGATTGCCGCGGGACATGGCGTTGCCGATCACCACCAGATCCGGTGCGGGATCAAGCTGCGCCGGGTCGTAGCCCTGGGTCAACTGAATGCCCTGGGCTTCGAGCTGGGTGCTCATCGGCGGATAGACGTTGGCATCGGAGCCGGTCACGTGATGGCCCAGCTCTTTGGCCAGAACCGCCATCGAGCCCATGAAAGTCCCGCAGATACCCAGAATATGAATGTGCATAGTCGACCTCGTAAAACATGGCCGCAGGTTAGCGCAGGGAGGTGAAAACCGCACTCTTTAGCTGATTGAGGGTGGAGGTCTGGATTTGTGTCCGACTTGAGATCGCGCCCCTCACCCTAGCCCTCTCCCAAGGGAGAGGGAACCGACCGTCGTGTTCTCTCGAGGTACGCCGACCTGACACATCACGGTGAACTCCGGCCCGAATCCATAATCGACTCGGTCGCTCAGGTCGATGTATGCCAAAAGACGCCGCGGTCAGTTCCCTCTCCCTCTGGGAGAGGGCTAGGGTGAGGGGCTTTTAACTGACACGCCGCTCAATCCCGTGCTTGCGCAGCTTTCTATAGAGCGTATTGCGGCTGACGCCCAGTTGCTGCGCCGTGTGGGTCATGTGCCAGCGCGTGTGTTCCAGCGCACTGAGCAAGGCCAGCCGCTCGGCATCTTCCAGCGGATGTTCGGATGCAGTTTCATCGGCTTTCACCAACAGCGGCTGCACATGCCGAAACATCGCCGGCAGATCATCCAGCCCGATCCGCCCCTCATCGCACAACGCCGCCAGCGTGCGCAGCACATTGCGCATCTGCCGCACATTGCCCGGCCAGTTGAACCCGAGCAAAGCCTGGCGCGCCGGTTCGTCGATCAGGATCGTTTCCCCGCCCGCCTCTTCGGCCAGCAGGAAATCCAGCAGCTGCGACTTGTCACTGCGCTCGCGCAACGGCGGCAGCGCCACTTCCAGCCCGTTGAGCCGGTAGTAAAGGTCTTCCCGGAAACTGCCATCACCGACCCGCTCCAGCAAATTGCGGTGGGTGGCGCTGATGATTCGCACGTTGACCGCTTCCGGCTCGCCGCCGATCGGCACCACCTGCCGGTCTTCCAGCACCCGCAACAGGCGAGTCTGCAGAGCCAGCGGCATGTCGCCGATTTCATCGAGGAACAACGTGCCGCCATCGGCCTGCTGCAGCTTGCCGCGCATGCCGTCCTTGCGCGCGCCGGTGAAGCTGCCGCCGCGATAACCGAACAGTTCGCTCTCGATCAGGCTTTCGGGAATTGCCGCGCAGTTGAGGGCGACGAACGCTTTGCCGGCGCGCTGACTGGCGTTATGCACAGCCTTGGCGAATGCTTCCTTGCCAGAACCGGTTTCGCCGTTGATCAGCAGCGGCACGTCACGCTCGAACACCCGCAGCGACTTGCGGAAATCCGACTGCAACGCCGCATCACCAAGGCAAATGCCCGCAAGACGCGGCGCTTCCAAAGGCGCCGGAACCGGTACTGCTGGCAGCGGCCGACGGGTTTCGCCGCGCAGCACCGCAAACAGATGCCGCCCATCGCGAGTACGCAGCGGCCAACTGGCGCTGGCATTGGCACTGGCGCGCCCGAGCAACTCATCCAGCGAACAATCGAAAAACGCCTCCACCGGTTTACCGAGCAAGCCGCCACGGATGTGCCCGAGCAGGTTCAATGCACTCTGATTGACCGCACTGATCCGCCCTTCCCCGTCAAACGCCAGCAACCCTTCGCTAAACAGCCCGACGGACTCAGCCTGAAGGTGGAAACGCAACAACCATTGGTTATCGAAGCAGCGCAGGAAGTAGCAGCTCTCGATCATCTTCGCCGACAGATTGACCAGCGCCATGGTGTGGAACTGGCTCTGGCGCGAGACGTCATGCCGAGCCGAGGAAACATCGAGCACCGCCAGCAGCTCGCCGTGCGGGTCGAACACCGGGCTCGCCGAGCAGGTCAGGCCGGTGTGACGACCGCGAAAGTGTTCGTCTTGATGAATCGTCAGGGCCTGACGTTCCACCAGGCAGGTGCCGATGCCGTTGGTGCCTTCGCAGGCCTCGCTCCAGTCGGAACCCAGCCACAGGCCGGCGCGTTCGAAAATCTTGCGTTCGGCGGGAGCGGTGACGCAGTTGAGGATCACCCCGCGCGCGTCGGTCAGCAGCACCGCGTGGCCGGCGCCGGAGAGTTGTTGATGCAGGCTGCTCATTTCATTGCCGGCGATCTGCAACACCTGTTGCAAGCGTTCGCGGCTTTCCAGGATTCGACCGTGTTCGAGCACGGTCGGCGCCATGGTCAGGGCCGGGTCGAGGTGATAGTCCTCAAGACAACGCAGCCACGAGCGGGCAATCGAGGGGTCGGCACCGGGGCCATGCAGGTGCGGCTTGCCCTGGGTGACGGTGAGAACCTGTTGGGCATGGCGACTCAAATGGTTGTCGTGCATTTCTTATTATTCTCCCCGAGGCTCATCGGCCCATGCGTGAAGTGGTGACCAGCATCCTCCAGCCAACCGGTCTTTGCAATGCTGGCAAGACCGCCCGGTCACGGGTTGTGCCAGAAGCGGTACAAACTGTCACCCAGGCTGTACCGATACCGCCACAGACGCTTGCCACTTGTCCGACACAAATCTCGCAAAGCCTTGATTTGCCTGACCTGCACGGCAGTGGCCCGACCTTTGCTCTACGCTTATAGCAAGCGCTCATGCGCGTTTCTCTAATAAGTACAAAGCCAAGGAGAACATCATCATGCGTTACGCTCACCCCGGTACTGAAGGCGCCAAAGTCTCGTTCAAGAGCAAGTACGGTAACTACATCGGCGGCGAGTTCGTCGCGCCTGTCAAAGGTCAGTACTTCACCAACACCTCGCCAGTAAATGGCCAACCGATTGCCGAATTCCCGCGCTCCACGGCCGAAGACATCGAAAAAGCCCTGGACGCCGCCCACGCCGCTGCCGATGCCTGGGGTTCCACTTCCGCCCAGGCCCGCTCGCTGATCCTGCTGAAAATCGCCGACCGCATCGAACAGAACCTCGAAACCCTGGCGATCACCGAAACCTGGGACAACGGCAAAGCCATCCGCGAAACCCTCAACGCCGACATCCCGCTGGCTGCCGACCACTTCCGCTATTTCGCCGGGTGCCTGCGCGCCCAGGAAGGCAGCGCCGCCGAGATCGATGGCAATACCGTCGCCTATCACATCCATGAACCGCTGGGCGTGGTCGGCCAGATCATCCCGTGGAACTTCCCGATCCTGATGGCCGCATGGAAACTCGCCCCGGCCCTGGCCGCCGGCAACTGCGTGGTGCTCAAGCCTGCCGAGCAAACCCCGCTGGGCATCAGCGTGCTGCTGGAACTGATCGGCGACCTGCTGCCGCCGGGCGTGCTCAACGTGGTGCAAGGGTTCGGCAAAGAAGCCGGCGAAGCCCTGGCCACCAGCAAACGCATCGCCAAGATCGCCTTCACCGGCTCGACCCCGGTCGGCTCGCACATCATGAAATGCGCTGCCGAAAACATCATTCCGTCCACCGTTGAGCTGGGCGGCAAGTCGCCGAACATCTTCTTCGAAGACATCATGCAGGCCGAGCCAAGCTTCATCGAAAAAGCCGCCGAAGGCCTGGTGCTGGCGTTCTTCAACCAGGGCGAAGTCTGCACCTGCCCGTCCCGTGCACTGGTTCAGGAGTCGATCTATCCGCAGTTCATGGAAGCGGTGATGAAGAAAGTCAGCCAGATCAAACGTGGCGACCCACTCGATACCGACACCATGGTTGGCGCCCAGGCATCCGAGCAGCAATTCGACAAGATCCTTTCGTACCTGGAAATCGCCAAGGGCGAAGGTGCCGAACTGCTGACCGGCGGCAAGGTGGAAAAACTCGAGGGCAGCCTGGCGACCGGGTATTACATCCAGCCGACCCTGCTCAAGGGCACCAACAAGATGCGGGTGTTCCAGGAAGAAATCTTCGGCCCGGTGGTGAGCATCACCACCTTCAAGGACGAAGCCGAAGCCCTGGCGATTGCCAACGACACCGAGTTCGGCCTGGGTGCTGGCCTCTGGACCCGCGACATCAACCGCGCCTATCGCATGGGCCGCGCCATCAAGGCCGGTCGTGTGTGGACCAACTGCTACCACCTGTACCCGGCGCACGCCGCGTTCGGCGGGTACAAGAAGTCCGGCGTCGGCCGTGAAACCCACAAGATGATGCTCGACCACTACCAGCAGACCAAAAACCTGCTGGTGAGCTACGACATCAATCCGCTGGGCTTCTTCTAAAAACCAAGGGCGGCACCGAAATATCGGTGTCGCCCTTTTAATCCCGATGACACTTCCTGGCCTGGCCGCTCTGGCACGGGCCTTGCGTACCCGTCATTCAGGATTTGCGTGAACACTGCCGCTGCGTGAACAGCATCCACTCACTCAACCGCTGCACCCGAAAGTCCAACAGATCGAACAATAAAAAAGACAGAGAGGACTTATGACTTCCACCACACAGCTCAAACCCACACTCGGCACCCTGCACCTTTGGGGCATTGCCGTCGGCCTGGTGATTTCCGGCGAATACTTCGGCTGGAGTTATGGCTGGGGCACCGCAGGAACCTTGGGTTTCCTGGTCACGGCCCTGATGGTCGCGACCATGTACACCTGCTTCATCTTCAGTTTCACCGAACTGACCACCGCGATCCCCCACGCGGGCGGGCCGTTTGCCTACAGCCGTCGGGCGTTCGGCGAGAAAGGCGGATTGATCGCCGGCATCGCCACCCTGATCGAATTCGTGTTCGCCCCGCCGGCCATCGCCATGGCCATCGGCGCCTATCTGAACGTGCAATATCCGGGGCTCGATCCGAAACTCGCGGCAGTCGGCGCGTATTTCGTGTTCATGACACTGAACATCCTTGGCGTCAGCATCGCCGCGACCTTTGAGTTGGTGGTGACCGTGCTCGCCGTCGCTGAACTGCTGGTGTTCATGGGCGTGGTTGCGCCGGGCTTCAGCTTCAGCAACTTCGTGCTGAACGGCTGGTCGGGTGCCAATGAGTTCACGATGGGCTCGATTCCGGGCATTTTCGCGGCGATTCCCTTCGCGATCTGGTTCTTCCTCGCCATCGAAGGCGCGGCCATGGCGGCCGAGGAAGCCAAGGACCCGAAGCGCACGATTCCACGGGCCTATGTCAGCGGCATCCTGACCCTCGTATTCCTGGCCATCGGCGTAATGGTGATGGCCGGCGGCGTCGGCGACTGGCGTCAACTGTCGAACATCAACGACCCGCTGCCGCAGGCGATGAAAGCGGTGGTCGGCAACAACTCGACCTGGATGCACATGCTGGTGTGGATCGGCCTGTTCGGGCTGGTAGCGAGTTTCCACGGGATCATCCTCGGCTACTCGCGGCAGTTCTTCGCCCTGGCCCGGGCCGGTTATCTGCCGAAAGGCCTGGCCAAACTCTCGCGTTTCCAGACCCCGCACCGGGCGATTCTGGCCGGCGGCGTGATCGGCATCGCGGCGATCTACAGCGACGGTCTGGTCAACCTGCAAGGCATGACCCTGACGGCGGCGATGATCACCATGTCGGTGTTCGGCGCCATCGTGATGTACATCATCAGCATGCTCAGCCTGTTCAAACTGCGCAAAACCGAGCCGAATCTGGAGCGCACCTTCCGCGCACCGGGCTATCCGCTGGTGCCGGCCATCGCGCTGTTCCTGGCGGTGGTGTGCCTGGTGGCGATGGCCTGGTTCAACACGCTGATCGGCTGTGTGTTCCTGGGTTTCATGGCCGCCGGCTACCTGTACTTCCAGTTGACCGCCAAGCAACGCTCCGAAGCACCGGCAGACGCTATGCTCGAAGGTATCTAAACGCTAACTGAGCTGCACCGGCATCGGGCCTCGGGCTCGGTGCCCGCACTAAAAGCATTCATTCAGGAGGAACGCGCCCCATGGCCGCATTTGCCCATACCGTCGGCGCCCAGACCTACCGCTTCGACAGCCTCAAGGACGTGATGGCCAAGGCCAGCCCTGCACGTTCCGGGGACTTCCTGGCGGGCGTCGCCGCGCTCAACGATGGCGAACGGGTGGCCGCGCAAATGGCGCTGGCCGACATCCCGCTCACGCATTTTTTGCAGGAAGCGCTGATCCCCTACGAATCCGATGAAGTCACCCGACTGATCATCGACAGCCATGACAAACAGGCCTTTGCGGTCGTCAGCCATCTTACGGTTGGCGGCTTTCGCGACTGGCTGTTGAGCGAAGCGGCAGACGAGTCCAGTCTGCGCGCCCTCGCCCCCGGCCTGACACCGGAAATGGTCGCGGCCGTGTCGAAGATCATGCGCGTGCAGGATCTGGTGCTGGTGGCGCAGAAGATCCGCGTCGTCACCCAATTTCGCGGCACTTTGGGCCTGCGGGGACGGTTATCCACAAGGCTGCAACCCAATCACCCGACCGACGAACCGTCCGGCATCGCGGCGAGCATTCTCGACGGTCTGCTGTACGGTAACGGCGACGCCATGATCGGCATCAACCCGGCCACCGACAGCATCGCCTCGATTTGCGCGATGCTGGAAATGCTCGACGCGATCATCCAGCGCTACGACATTCCGACCCAGGCCTGCGTGCTGACCCACGTCACCACCTCTATAGAAGCGGTCAACCGTGGTGTGCCGCTGGATCTGGTGTTCCAGTCGATTGCCGGCACCGAAGCGGCCAACGCCAGTTTCGGCATCAACCTGAACATCTTGCAGGAAGGTTATGAAGCGGGTCTGAGCCTCAATCGCGGCACGCTCGGGCAGAACCTGATGTATTTCGAAACCGGCCAGGGCAGCGCCCTGTCGGCCAATGCCCACCACGGCGTCGATCAACAGACCTGCGAGACAAGGGCCTACGCCGTGGCGCGCCATTTCAAGCCGTTTCTGGTGAACACCGTCGTAGGATTCATCGGCCCGGAATACCTGTACAACGGCAAACAGATCATCCGCGCGGGCCTCGAAGACCACTTCTGCGGCAAGCTGCTAGGCGTGCCGATGGGCTGCGACATCTGCTACACCAACCACGCCGAAGCCGACCAGGATGACATGGACACCCTGCTGACCCTGCTCGGCGTGGCCGGGATCAACTTCATCATGGGCATCCCCGGCTCCGACGACATCATGCTCAACTACCAGACCACCTCGTTCCACGACGCGCTCTATGCGCGCCAGACACTTGGCCTGAAACCGGCGCCGGAATTCGAACAGTGGCTGGCGAACATGGGCATCTTCACCCAGGCGGACGGCAAGGTCCGCTTTGGCAACAACCTGCCGCCGGCCTTCCGCCAGGCCTTGGCGCAACTGGGATGAGTCAGATGGAAAAACCGCCCGTCGATCCGCAAAACCCGTGGCTGGAGCTGCGTCGTCTGACCCCGGCGCGCATTGCCCTCGGCCGCACCGGCACCAGCCTGCCGACCCGTGCACAGCTGGATTTCCAGTTCGCCCACGCCCAGGCTCGGGACGCGGTGCATTTGCCGTTCGATCACGCCGGGCTCAGCGCCCAACTGACCGAGCGCCAGCGCGACAGCCTGCTGCTGCACAGCGCGGCGGTGGATCGCAACAGCTACCTGCAACGCCCGGACCTGGGGCGCAAATTGAGCGATCAATCGGCCCAGACCCTGCGCGAATACGCCCAGGCGCATCCGGGCGGTGTGGATCTGGTGATTGTGGTGGCGGACGGTCTGTCGGCGCTGGCGGTGCATCGGCATACCCTGCCGTTTCTCACCCGTCTGGAAGAACAGATGAGCGCCGACGAATGGTCGACCGCGCCGGTGGTACTGGTGGAACAGGGCCGGGTGGCGATTGGCGATGAAATCGGCCAGTTGCTGGGCGCGAAAATGGTCGTGATGCTGATTGGAGAGCGTCCGGGCCTCAGTTCGCCGGACAGCCTGGGTTTATATTTCACCTACAATCCAAAGGTCGGCCTCACGGATGCTTACCGCAACTGCATCTCCAATGTGCGGCTGGAAGGGCTCAGTTACGGCATGGCGGCGCATCGCTTGCTGTACCTGATGCGCGAAGCTTGTCGGCGACAGCTGTCGGGCGTCAATCTGAAGGACGAAGCGCAGGTTCAGACGCTGGAATCGGAAGCCGGTGCAGACATGAAGAGTAATTTCCTACTCGATCCGCCCCCAGCCTGAACCGTTTCCGCATTGCCTTTCTGCACCGGTTTGAGGCAGGATCGACGCACGGCCGCCCAAGGTTTCCCGTTGCCGTCAGCCCCACGTGAAGACAGCCACTTGAAGGACGAGACCTACCATGCGGATTATCCAAGCGACCCTCGAACACCTGGATTTGCTGACCCCGTTGTTCGTTAAGTACCGCGAGTTCTACGGCTCCCTGCCCTACCCGGACTCGTCCCGGGCCTTTCTCGAAAAGCGCCTGCGACGCAAGGAATCGGTGATCTACCTGGCCCTGGCCGATGACGACGACAAGAAGCTCATGGGCTTCTGCCAGCTCTACCCGAGCTTTTCCTCCCTGTCGCTCAAGCGCGTGTGGATTCTCAACGACATCTATGTCGCCGAGGACGCCCGCCGCCAATTGGTAGCCGACAACCTGATCCGCACCGCGAAGAAAATGGCCAAGGAAACCCAGGCCGTGCGCATGCGCGTCTCCACCAGCGCCGACAATGAAGTGGCGCAGAAAACCTACGAATCCATCGGGTTCAAGGAAGACACCGAGTTCAAGAACTACGTGCTGCCGATCAGCGAAGAACTCTGATCGCGGGGTGCCCTGCGGGGAGGGAGCAGACTCCCTCCCCAAAATGAATGCCAACCCGACATTTATTCACACCGACATCCCCCGCTACAAAACCAACGCGCTTTTCACCCCTCTGCCCGTATAATCCCGATCTTTCCGGCTTGTAAGAAAAACTACACCCGCTTGTAGGCTTACACGAAGTCATCCGCACAGGTCTGCCGAGTCAGGCCATCACCACAGGTGCCTCCATGGATTTCAACCCGCTCGACCTTATCCTGCATCTCGATGTTTACCTCGACCTGCTGGTGAATAATTACGGGCCTTGGATCTACGCCATCCTGTTTCTGGTGATCTTCTGCGAGACCGGTCTGGTGGTGATGCCATTCCTGCCGGGTGATTCCCTGCTGTTCATCGCCGGCGCAGTGGCTGCGGGCGGCGGTATGGATCCGGTATTGCTGGCGGGCTTGCTGATGCTCGCGGCGATCCTCGGCGACAGCACCAACTACGTGATCGGACGAACGGCCGGTGAAAAACTGTTCAGCAATCCGAATTCGAAGATCTTCCGCCGCGACTATCTGCAACAGACCCACGACTTTTACGACAAACACGGTGGCAAGACTGTAACCCTGGCGCGCTTCCTGCCGATCATCCGTACCTTTGCCCCGTTCGTCGCCGGTGTCGCGAAGATGCCTTACCCGCGGTTCTTCGGTTTCAGCGTGTTCGGTACGGTCCTGTGGGTCGGCGGTCTGGTGACGCTGGGCTACTTCTTCGGCAACGTGCCGTTCATCAAGAAGAACCTGTCGCTGCTGGTGGTCGGCATCATTCTGCTGTCGCTGATTCCGATGATCATCGGCGTGGTTCGCAGCCGTTTCGGCGGCACCAAAGCCCAATCGCACTAAGCCGATGTGGTCGCTGAGCGCCTGGCGACGCCGGCGCATTCTGGCGAAGTACCCGATTGCCGACGATATGTGGCAGCGGGTGCGCCATCACCTGAGTTTTCTCGATGGCATCACTGCCGCTGAAGACCAGTGGCTGCGCGAAACCAGCGTGCTGTTCCTCGAAGACAAACACCTGACCGCCCTGCCCGGTGTCGAATTGCATCAGGAACAACGCCTGCTGCTCGCCGCCCAGGCGCAACTGCCACTTTTGCATCTCGGCGATCTGAACTGGTATCAGGGTTTTCATGAAATCGTCCTCTACCCCGACGACTTCCTCAGCCCCCAGCGCCATCGCGATGCCAGCGGCGTCGAGCATGAGTGGGACGGCGAACACAGCGGCGAAGCGTGGCAACAAGGGCCGATCATCCTCGCCTGGCCCGGCGTGATGGCCAGTGGTGGCTGGGAAGGCTACAACCTGGTGATCCACGAACTGGCGCACAAGCTGGACATGCTCAACGGTGACGCCAACGGCCTGCCACCGCTGCATGCCGACATGCGGGTCAGCGACTGGGCCGAGGTGATGCAGGCGGCGTACGACGACCTCAATCGCCAGCTCGACCGCCATCCCGACGCCGAAACCGCCATCGACCCGTATGCCGCCGAGAACCCGGCCGAGTTCTTCGCCGTCACCAGCGAGTACTTCTTCAGCGCTCCGGATCTGCTGCACGAAGCTTATCCACAGGTGTATGCGCAGCTGCGGCTTTTCTACCGCCAGGATCCGTTGGCGCGCCTGAAGCAACTTCAGGCCAGCGACCCGGTCTATCAGGCTCACGAGTAAAGGTCTGCACGACTTCCGGTACATGGCGTCCACGGCAGAATATGCCTATAATCGCCGCCACTTTTTGGTCAATCCGGCCAAGTGTTTTTGGTCAACTAACGGGGGCAACGCCCAATGAGCTACAGCAAGATTCCGGCTGGCAAAGACCTGCCGAACGACATCTACGTCGCGATCGAGATCCCGGCCAACCACGCGCCGATCAAATACGAAATCGACAAAGACAGCGATTGCCTGTTCGTTGACCGTTTCATGGCCACCCCGATGTTCTACCCGGCCAACTACGGTTACATCCCGAACACCCTGGCTGACGACGGTGATCCCCTGGACGTGCTGGTCGTAACCCCTTACCCGGTTGCTCCAGGTTCGGTGATCCGCGCGCGTCCAGTCGGCATCCTGAACATGACCGACGACGGCGGCGGCGATGCCAAAGTCATCGCAGTCCCACACGACAAGCTGTCCCAGCTGTACGTGGACGTGAAGGAATACACCGACCTGCCAGCCCTGCTGATCCAGCAGATCGAGCACTTCTTCGCGAACTACAAAGATCTCGAAAAAGGCAAATGGGTGAAAATCGAAGGCTGGGACGGCGCTGACGCTGCCCGCGCCGCGATCACCAAGTCGGTTGCTGCCTACAAAGGCTAAGTCTCGCGACCTGCGACACGCTTGAAGAAAACCCCGGTTGATCCGGGGTTTTTTGTGCCTGCCAGATAAGTGCTTAAACAGCCTGTTTATAGCGACCTACAGAAAAGTTTTGGTGTGTGTAATTTCCCACAAGGACGTCTTACATCCCGTCGCAAAATTTGCCCTGATTTTGAACGCAAGGTTTATTCAAACCGCTCTAGGCCGGTCGTAGACTCGTGTTTATGAGAAAGAACACTAGCGGTCCAAGATTCAAGGCACTCCTGGAAGCTGCGAACATCACCACCACGGGATTCGCAAAGTTCTGGGGCACGGAAGCCCAAAACGTTCATAACTGGTACACCCGGGGCGTACCCGCGTACCGCATGGAAGAAGTTGCGCGCCTGTTGTCCGTCAACAGCCAATGGCTGAAGACCGGCGAAGGCCCGAAAGACGCCCCGCACCTGCATACGGACTCGGGCGACATCCTCGATGCGCATGCCATTCGCGGCGTCTACACGGTGCTCGAAACCAACGACATCGAATTGCCGCTCTACAAAGAAACCCCGGTCGCCCCCGGCTCCGACAAAACCCATGTCATCAAAGACCCGGAACAAACCATCCGCCTGCCCCGCAGCCACCTAGAAACACTGGAGATCCGCCACACCGACGCCATCTGCACCCACATGATCGGCAACAGCATGGCCGAGAAAATCGAAGACGGCTCCACCCTCGCCATCGACCGCGGCCTCACCCAGGTGGTGGACGGCGAAATCTACGCCATCGAACACGACGGCATGCTGCGCATCAAATACCTGCACCGCATGCCCGGCAACGCATTGCGCCTGCGCAGCCACAACAGCGCCGAATACCCGGACGAGATCTTCCGCGCGGCGCAGATCGAGGAGCAGAGGATTCATGTATTGGGGTGGGTGTTCTGGTGGTCGACGCTGGGCAAGCGGCGGCCGGTGGTGCCGTTTCTCTGAGCCAGCTTCTGTCGTGAGGGGCAACCGGCCCGGATAGTCGGTACAAATACGGGATTTTTCATGGATAGAACGCTCTATCCCGCACTTCGCACTGGGAATCCCCAACAAAACTCAGTATCCTGCGCCCCACATTCGCGCATCGGCCCGCCAAGCGGCCCGGATGACGCCTGACGCGGCAGACCACTGTCTGACCAAGTCCCACAGCCGGACGCAAGATCCGGATGTACGTTTTGAAGGCTGGCGCGGTTTACCAAAAATAAACCAAGCCAGTCCCCGAGAAGCCGGCCACAAGCCGGCTTTTTAATGCCTGCTGAAAAACCGGCCGGGGGTCGGTTTACGGGCAGAGCGCTGTGTAATGGTGCTTGCACAACTCATCGCATAACAGAGCCCCGCCTGCTGGAAGCGACGGCAACTTAGATTGCTCAAGTCACCCCACAAGGACGTTCAACATTGATGCCCAAAACCATCACTTCAAACATGAAATCAGTTGGCCTGACAGCCGCCTCGTGCCTTTGTCTTTCAGGATGTGTTGGAGCAATCGTATCGCTCCCGGAAAAAACAACCGTCAAGACAGACGCTTACAAAGCGCAAAGCTATCGATCAATCACACCGCAAATCAGCAGAACGGTCACGTCGACGCCTACACGGGAATGGTGCGGGATCACCGTTTGGGCACTGATCATTCCGGTGCCATTGAAACTACCGGTGTGCACATCGTATTTCGAGCAGTCCTTCGGCAACGACGAGTTCGGAAACGAAGCCGTTCTGCTCGACTCGCAGCAAAAAGTCCCATCCCCTTTCTACGCTTGCGGCCCATTCATGATGTTGGGACCGATCGTTCATGGTTACCAAGGCAATGCGCTTTGCGGTGTTTTTGCGGATTGATGGTGAAACTGACATAGCGACTTACGCTTTCACCTGCAGACGCTTTAGTCGCGAAGCCCTCCATATCCACCGTTGATTTACAATCGCCATCCGATCGGCACGAAAACACTTTCAGCACAGGGATGCGCCCATGTCCGTTCCAACCTACGATCAGTTCATTGAGCCGATCCTTCGCTTTCTCGCCACAAAACCCGAGGGTGCAATCGCTCGGGACGCTCATGAATCAGCAGCAAAAATGCTGCAACTGAGTGAAGCTCAGCGCGAAGAACTGATCGCCAGTGGTCAGGCTACCTACAAGAACCGATCAGGCTGGGCACACGATCGACTCAAGCGCGCAGGTCTTTCCAGCAGTGCCAAACGCGGTTATTGGAAGTTGACCGACGCAGGCGTGCAGTACGCCAAGGAGCATGCATTTCCACTGTCGACCACGGATGTGGAGCACTTAGCAATCGGCTACATGAATGTGAAGCTGAAAGTCGCGCCTGACGCCGAGCCACTGGATGACCAACCAAATGTGGAGCCCGATCTAGCCTCCGCCACCGAGAGCCCCGACGACCGACTGGAGCGAGCGCTTAAGGAATTACGCGATGCCACGGCGGCCGACCTTTTGGACAACTTGCTGCAAGTAAGCCCTAACCGTTTTGAAGTAATCGTGCTGGATGTTCTTCATCGCTTGGGTTACGGCGCCAGTCGCAACGACTTGCAACGTGTCGGAGGTTCCGGTGATGCCGGCATCGACGGCATTATCTCGCTCGATAAATTGGGGTTGGAGAAGGTTTACGTACAGGCCAAGCGTTGGCAGAACACGGTTGGCCGACCTGAGTTACAGGCGTTCTATGGCGCGCTCGCAGGACAAAAGGCCAAGCGCGGTGTGTTCATTACCACCTCTGGTTTTACGGCGCACGCCGTCGACTTCGCCAAATCGGTGGACGGTATTGTGCTGGTAGACGGGACGCGACTGGTGCATCTGATGATGGATCATGAGGTGGGCGTGACATCGCGTTTGTTGCGGTTGCCGACGCTGGATCGCGATTATTTTGATGAAGAGTGAGTTCGGGCGTGTTGCTGCTTGACCCTGCTAACCAATTTCCTTAGTGGGCTTGTGGCCAAAAGTGATGGCACACTAGAATCGCAGCGATTGTTCTACCAACCCCTACGGATCGAGGGTTACATCAGCACGGGGCGAGGCCGGAACTGAATCCAGTTTAGGTTGATGTGCAGGTCAAGGAGACCACTATGTCGGACGTTAAAAGCATCAAGGATCAGAAGCTTCTCTACCATCTCACTTCAGTTGAAAACCTGGATGGAATTTTCAAGGATGGTTTGAAACCTCGCGCTGGCCTCTCGGGTTTCAAAGACGTCGCAGATGCTGAAATCCTGAAAAAGCGGCAGGCTCTGCAGCTCGACAATTACGTGCCCTTCCACTGGTTTGCGAAGAATCCATTTGACGGAAGCGTCCAGCGCAACAGGCCAGAGGCCCAATTTGTACTGATCTCGGTCTACAGATCAACGGCCAGGCAATACGGCTGGAAAATCATTCCACGCCACCCGTTAGCAGGCGACTCAATACAGCTACTTGATTACGAACAGGGTTTCGAAGCCATCGAGTGGGATGTCATGAGCAGTCGCGATTACCTGGACCCTCATTGCAAAAGCATCTGCATGGCCGAGTGTCTCGCACCGGGGGTTGTTAAACCTGAGGCCTTCTTCAAAATCTTTACCCCCAGCGAAGAAGTCGATGCACTTTGCGTAGCTAAATTGCAGGCAGCGGATGTTAATGTGCAGACCAGCGTGAATCAGAGAATGTTTTATCAATGAACTACACCAGCCTGAATCCAGAGAAAGCTCTGATTTGGCGTATCGTCCATCGCGATAACCTGCCCTGGATTCTGGACAACGGCCTGCATTGCGCAAACTCGGAAGTACAGGCACCTCATTACGTGAACATCGGCAACGTCGACTTGATCGACAAGCGCCGTTCCCGTCAGGTGCCTATCGCACCCGAAGGCGTCCTGGCCGACTACGTGCCCTTCTATTTCACGCCCTTCTCGGTGATGATGCAGAACATCCACTCCGGGTGGAGCGTGCAGCAACGCAGCAATGACGAGATCGTCATTCTGGTCTCAAGCCTCCATCGCGTTGAAGAGCTCGGCCTACCGTTTGTCTTTACAAACGCACATGCCTATCCGAGTTGGACAGACTATTACAGCGATCTGGCGAATCTCGACCAGATCGATTGGATTATCCTTCAACGGCGCGACTTCAAGCGCGATCCTGATGACCCTCGTAAAATTGAGCGTTATCAAGCGGAAGCGCTGATCCACCATCACTTACCGATTACGGGACTACTGGGCATCATGTGCCACACCGATGCAATGAAAGAACGCATAGAACAAGACGTCGCCGCTCGAGGCCTGACGTTGTCTGTCCATGCGCGTCCCAAATGGTATTTCCAATGATCAGATTTACCCAAGGCAACCTGCTGGAAGCCAAGACCGAAGCCCTCGTCAACACGGTGAACACCGTGGGCGTGATGGGAAAAGGCATCGCGCTGATGTTCAAAGAACGCTTTGCGCAGAACTATCGTCTGTACGCAGCGGCGTGCAAGGCCAAGGAAGTTGAAACCGGCAAGATGCACGTGACCGCCACCAACGAACTTGAAGGACCTCGCTGGATCGTCAATTTCCCGACCAAACGTCACTGGCGTTCACCTTCGCAAATGGCCTGGATAACAGAAGGTCTGCACGACCTGCGTCGGTTTCTAATTGAGAATGACGTGAAATCAGTCGCTATCCCGCCACTGGGTGCTGGTAACGGTGGATTGAAGTGGCCTGAAGTCCGCGAACAGATCGTTGAGGTTTTGGGGGATCTGGATGTCGACGTGCTGGTGTTCGAGCCGACCAATCAATATCTGAATGTCGCCAAGCGCAACGGTGTAGAGACGCTCACGCCGGCCCGTGCCCTTATCGCTGAACTGGTTCGACGCTATTGGGTGTTGGGCATGGAATGCAGTCTGCTCGAGATTCAAAAACTGGCTTGGTTTCTTGAGCGGGCAATTGAAAAACTTCCAAGTACAGAGAACCCGCTAAACCTGAAATTTATCGCTCATAAATTCGGGCCATACGCCAATCGACTGGAGCATCTGCTCAACAATCTGGATGGTAGCTATCTACATTGCGACAAGCGTATCAGTGATGCGGAAATCACCGATGTGATTTGGTTTGATCAAGATCGCAAGGCTTTTTTGCAGACCTACCTAAAGACTGAAGCCAGGGAATATTCCCAAGCTTTAGAGCGCACAGCTGAATTAATCGATGGCTTTGAATCCCCCTTCGGAATGGAATTACTCGCGACCGTCGATTGGTTGCTGATTAAGGAAGGGGTTGTTCCGACCGTTTCTGCGGTACGTGAAGCACTGAGAAACTGGGACGGCGGGGGTGGAGCTGCGGTGCGCAAAAATAAACTATTCGATGATCAAGCTCTTGAAATCGCGATTAATCGCCTGATCTCCAGCAGTTTCAGCCCGAAAATAGCGGCCTGACGCAGACAATAAATGCGAGTTTGCCTGTCCGCTTGGCACGTGCAATGAGTAGACGGCTCAGGCGATTATTGAACCATCGCAATAAGCCATTAGCACATCTGCCCTAATTGCCCCTCACCCAACCTCGCCACTAAATTTCCATTCTGTTTTTGTGCATTGCAAAAGCACCAAGGAATGGAGCAACACCATGTCGTCGTTTTTCAAACTCAATCAATCCCTTGTTCTAGCAACCGCACTTCTGACCGCCACTATTTGCGCGCAGGCAGAAGAACCGAACCCCGTCGGTGACTGGTGGATCATTTACGGCAACGGCATTCCCAACAAGAACATCATGTATGTAGCCGACAGCACTTCAGTGGTGCCGTCGAACCATACCAAGGGTGCGAAGTTGGTGGCCGTGACGCTGGTGTATGAAGAACCCGGCAAACCGATGATCGATGCCTACAACCTCGAAGTGCAGTGCTCGACGAACAAGGTCCGCTTTCTTAATGGGCAATCCATAGATCGCATTGCCTACATGATGCGGCACCTGAAAGTTAACGACCAATGGCAGCAGCCGAAGGAGTTCTGGGTACAGCGCGCCGCCGAGTTTGTTTGCTCCCCCGCTAAAAAGGACATGATCGCGCTGGGCAAGATGGAGCCCTTGCAGATGATTCAGGGCATGCAACAGATGTTCTTCAAGCTGGCACCGATTCAGGAGAAGGGGCAGATGATGGACAACCTGGATTCGATCCTCGGTAACAAGTAAGCGGCGGAACGCATGATGAATCAATGGACTAAAACGTTACTGGCGGTCCTGCTGACACCCACACTATTGCTGCTGCATGGCTGCCACCTGATTGCTCAGTCTCGATGGGAGGGACGCGATGTCCAGGAAGCACTCGACCTGTTCGGCAAACCCGACTCGATGAAAAAACAGACCGGTGCCAACGGTGAGAATCTGGCGGTTCTCACCTGGTTCAAATCCTCCAGCTGGACCACTACAGAAGCGGCCGGGACTTCAATGAACCATACCGGCAACGGCATGGTTTACACCGAGTACTACGAGACAGTCGGTCACAGTTCGGATTGCAAACTGGAGGCCACCGTCAACAAAGCCAAGAAGATCGTGCTGTTCAGGATTGAAGACGGGAAGATCATTCACGGGAAGTGCATCAACGTCCCGTTCGTGCCCGGCTATATTCCGCCCGGCTTCTAATGCAACCCTGAGCAGTCTCCTGCTCAGGGATAACTAAACGACTTCACCAACGTCAACTCCCCCACCGCCCGCATCGGCACGATGAAAGTCTCCATCTTCTCGCTAGGCGTCCCCTCCTCCGTAATCACCGTCACCTGCGCGGTAGTCAACGGCTGCACCGCCTCTTCCCCACCCTCATCATCCCCGCGATACCCACCGCCAAAATAATTCACATACACCAGATACTGACCCTTGATCGGCGCCGGCATGGCGAAGATTTCCGGGCCGTAGCCGGTGGTCACGTCGACATCCAGAGCAGCGCCATTGGGCGCAACGCGATCGCCGTACCAGATGTGCGCGCCGTCGGGTGTGATCAGGTGCAGGTCGAGGTCGGTGCCGTCACTGTCCCACGCCAGCAACACCCGCAGTTTCGCCGGAGTAGCGCCGCCGCTGGTGTTGAGAAATTGCGTGCGGTGCCGTTGCTGGCCGTCGGGGCTGCGGACTTCGACGCTGTTGCTGCCGTTGGGGAAGGAGAACGGGCGGTCGAAGCGGCCGCTGTCGTCGATTTTCAGCGGCATGCTGACGCCGTTGACGATCAGGCGGCCGGGCTCTTTGTTTTTCGGGGTGGCTTTGATTTCGCCGCTGATGCGGGCGGTGTTGGCCTGGCCGAGCGGAGTGTTTACCGAGGAGGCCGGGTAGTTGACGGTCTGGCGGAAACTTTCGCCCTCGCCTTCGGGTGCGCCACTGCGCCAGCCGCCGACCGGGGTGTCGAGTTTGACGCTGTCGGCGGCCATCGCCATTGGCAATGCATTAAGCGCGCAGAGCAACAGCAAGACCTGTGGATAACGGAGTGTCATGGTCTATTCCAGCAAAAGGTGACGGGCGAGCCCTTCGATATAGGTTTCATCCTGGCCGTTGGGATGTGCTTCAAAGGCCAGGTGCAGGTATTCGTGAGTCAGGTCGAGGCGATCCTGCAACGACAGCACGCCTCGCACGTAGATGCGCTGGCGTTCGCGGTCGACGAAGGGGCGGCCGAAGGCGAGTTTGCAGACGGCGAACGTGCTGACTTCGTTGTAGCCGGTTTCGCTTTCCAGCCTGGGACGCCAGCCGCGCCGCTGTTTTTGCAGCCAGTCCTGCGCGGCGGGCAGTGCTTCGCAGGACGCCACCGGGTTGTCCCAGCGGCTAAGGCTCGCTCGTGGATAGGCGTGCAGCAGGATCGCGTCGTAACGCTGCCCGGCATTGGCTTGCTCGACGGCTTGTTGCCAGGCCAGTTTGTCGGGGCCAGGTTGATCGGAGTGATAGGTGACGGTGCTGCCGGCCAATACCAGATCCGACGTCCATGCGGCGATGTTGCGGGATTCGGCGGAAGCCGGGCGCGGGGCGACGCGTTGGCGGGTGCTGCTGTCGTCGATGCTCAGGCATTCGCCGTTGCGCGTGGCGTTTTGCAGCAGATACGTGCGGATCGCCACGGCCAACGCTTTGGCGGCTTCGGCCGGCTCGGGTTTGGCTTCACGCTCCAGCACACGGGCGACGTACTCTTCGCGATCCAGCCGAGCCACAAGCTTGTCGTTGAGCAGAAACAGCTCGCCATCGCTGTGGATATCCAGCGTATTGCCATTAACGAATTCGACGCGGTAATCGCCCTGCAACGGGCCGGAGCTCACCACTCGATCACCGACCAGAACCCGCGAAACCGGATAACGCGAGAACAGTCCGACCTCAACGCATCGCCCCGCTTCCGCTGGCCATGATGCGGGCAACACCGTCGCCAACGCCGAACCGTAATGCCGCAGAACCATCTGACTGGTGCCCCGGCCACCGGCCCAGATCGGCGAGCCATCCGCCGTCCACCCAGCGAATCCACCCTGACGTGATTGCGGATCCTGATCGCCGAGCCAGCTCCAGGTTTTCACCCGCAAGCGCCCGCCGAGTTCACCGACGACATTGCCGTCCGCCGCATTCAGCACCACGTCGAGCAGCACACGGCGCATCTGATCCTGAGCCGGCAGCAGAGACAAAACCTTCAGCAGGTCAGCCACGGAAACCCGAGTAGCCGGTTGCACCGATGGCAAATCCAGCAACCACGACGGCGCCTGTCGCGCCTGCCAATAGGTTTTCCAATCGCCAGCGGTTATGCCCAACCGCGCCGGCTCGAAATACAGCCCGCAGGATTTTACCAGCGCCTGATCACGCTCGATCTTCCCGCCCGCCGTGCAGCAATAGACTTCTTCCTTCGACTGCCCGCGACATTCATAAGCCGGTTCCTGCGCGCCGGTATCCACCAGCCACGCGTAGACGAACACCTTCCACAAACTGCCCAGCGGCGTATCAAGCGACGAAGGCAATGGCTCGCGGGCGGTCAGTTGCGTGGTGTTCAGCGACAGCAATTCGCCCTTGTAGGCTACGCGCAACGGTTCATCCTGCGCCGTCGCCAGCGCAGGAATCACACACATCAGCAGCCAGACCAGCGGCCGGGTCATGTCAGTTGACCGTGACCTGACCGAGGGCCGCTTTCGCTTCGCGGGCCTGATGCTGCGGCGCGTAGACCTGAGTGAAACGCACCGGCGGCAGGTTGAACTGGCCCTTCTGCGAGAACCGAACCAGATGGCGCAGACGCAAGTCACCGCTCAGTGCATCCACCGGAACCGCGTAGGCCAGTTGGCCCGGTTCGAACCGCGCCTTCTCCAGCGCGGTCGGCTCGGTGCCGTCCTTGCCCTGCAACTTGATGCCCCACGTGGTGCGCTCGACATCGGCGCCCGGCGGCAACGGCACTTCGAGCATGCCGTAGCGCAACGGTTTTGGTGCCTTGCTGGTGAGGATCACCTCGTCCAGATACAGACTGTCGCTGGACAACGGCTTGGTGCCGACCGGCTCCAGTTTGAAAGTGAAGGCTTCGTCACCCGGCACCAGACGCGACAGGCGACGAGTGATGGTCACCGCCATCGGATCGACCGCCGGTTGTTGGGTCTGGAAGCTCAGCGCGGCACGCAACGGACGCTCCTGAGTGCCCGCCACCGACAACACGCTCGGCACCGGCGCAGCACCCTGCCACGTCCAATACATCTCGCCGGTCGCGCCGTAGTTTTTCTTCCAGCCTTCGCCCGGGGCCAGCGCGATGGTCGGCGATGCCTGGGCGATGCTGCGTTGCAGCCAGGTCAGCGCCAACGCACGTTCAAGGGTCGATTGCTGTGGCAACAGGCGTTGCAACAACGCTGTCGCACGAGCCTGATCGAATGGTTGCAGCGACAGGTTCAGCGCTTCAGCGAACGGCTGCGAACTGACGGACAAGCGCTGTTGCGCTGCGCCCAGCTGACGATTGAACGCATCCGGCAAAGCGACTTTCGACTGGGTGGCCAACGATGCGGCCAAGACCCGCGCCGCCGCCAGACCCAGCGCCGAATCCGGATCGCCCATCACCAGACTGTCTTCGCCGTCGTCCATCAGGTTTTCGGCATTGCCTTCCCCGGCTTTGGCCAGATCCTCCAGCAAACCGCTGAGCAGCGTGTTGACCGGCAGATGCATCTGCTTGGCGAACGACAGGATCAGCGCCCGTTGCAGCAATGGCGTGTTCGGCGCCTGCTTGGCGTAAACCTCCAGCACCCGCTGCCAGTGCTCCGGCGGCAGGGTCAGATCCAGCACCTGACTGGCGTTCCAGTCGGCGTAATAAGCGTAAGCGGTGAGAAACGCATCCGGCTCGCCATCAAAGCCCCACCAGGTAAAGCTCGCCGACGGCCCGGCCATTTGCACCAGGCGCAGACGGCTGTTCTGCATGATCAGGCGCAAGCGGTCGCGGATCTGCGGGCTCGACGCCAGCGACGGATAAGCGATGCTCAGCGGCAGCAAACGGCTGGCGGTCTGTTCGACGCCGCCGTACGGATAGCTGAGCAGATCGTCGAGGGCCGAACGGAACAGCGCTTGCGGGCTGTCATCCAGACGCAGGCGAATGTCGGTGGCGTCCGCCGGTAGGCTCAGCGGTGTGTCGCCGCTGGCCACGTCGAGGCTCTGGGTCTGTGTCACTTGCCAGCCTTCGCCAGTCGCGGTCAGGCGCACAGCGAGGGCATCGGCGGTCTTGCCGTCCTGCACCAGTTCCGCTGTCCATTCGCCGGTGGCCAATGCGAAGACCGGCAGCGGCAGGTAGTTGATGCCGTTGTTGAGGGTCACCGGCAGACGTTGTTCGGCGCCGGCGTAGTGCGTCACCAGTTCAGCCTTGACCGGTTTCTCGGCCTGGCTGAAGGCAAACACACCGAGTTGCGGCTGATCGCCCTTGCGGAATTTGCTCGGCCCGCTCCACTTCAGGTACAGCGGTTTTTCCGAACGGACGAACTGCTTTTTCTGCCCGACCTGACCATCATCGGCAATCGCTCGCGCGGTAATGCGCCAGCGGGTCAGCGAGTCCGGCATCTTGAAGGTGAAACGGGTTTTACCATCGGCATCGGTCAGCAATTCCGGTTGCCATGCAGCGGTGTCGACGTCTTCGCGGCGCGGCCGCTCCAGCACTTTCACCCCGCGTTCGCTGCGGTTGGCCTTGCCCGGCGCGCCGGGGCTGCCCGGCAACGCCACGTCGTAGCTGATGAACGACAGGCTGGCGCTGGTGCGCACGTTGTTGCGGCGCGGGTGGTAGAAGAACTGGTCGATGGTCGGCGCAACTTCCGGTTGCAGCGCGTAGACCATTTCATCCACGACGCTGACCGTCAGGTGCGCCGGCACTGCCTTGCCAGCGAACTGCGTGGTCAGGTCGACCGTCACGGTATCGCCTGGCTGATAGGTCTCTTTGTCGGTTTTGATTGCCACGTCGATCTGCGGCGCAACAACCTTGATCCCGGCGTTCTGGAAGCTGTACTGACCGCCCTTGGTGTAGAGCACGGAGAACGTCAGGTTCGGCGCGAAGTTGTCCTTCACCGGGATGCGTGCGCGGTATTGGGTGTTGCTGAGTTTTTCCAGTTTCAGCCAGTCGCCGCCCTTGGTCAGCAGCGCGGTGGCTTCGACCTTGTCACGCTCCAGCGACAGCAGTGCATCGCTGACAGGCTCCGGGAAAGTGATCAGCGCCAGCGCTTCGTCGCCTGCCTTGTACTCGGGTTTGTCGAGGACGATTTCCACGGTGCCCGGCACAGCCTTGACGCCGTCACCAGTGACGGAATGACCAGTCGCACCGAGCACTCGGCCGTGCTGATCTTTCAGCGACAGGTTGTAGGTGCCCGGGCGATCGAACGCCACGCTGAAGCCTTTGTCTTTCGCCGCCAGTTTGCCTTCGCCGGTGGTCTGGTCTTCCAGGCGAACCCAGCTGTAGTTGCTCGGCACAACGGCCTGGGCCTGTTGGCTGCCGCCCTCGTTGGCGTAGCTGAACGCGACCTTGTCACCCACCGCGCTGAAGCGCTGCGGCGCAGTCAGGCGGAAGCTGGCGGCACCGCGGTCGATGAGGATTTCCTTGGTGGTTTTGACCCGATACGCTGCGCCATCGCTGGCAAACACGGTGAGCATGTAGCGGCTCGGTTTGTCGGCGGCCGGCAGGTCTAGGGTCGCGTTGCCCTTGCTGTCGGTGGTCAGTTCGGTGCTGGTCAGCTCCACCGGGAATTGACCGAGGTATTGCAGCTCGTTGTCGACCATCGACAGTTGCTGGGCGCGCGGGCTCAGGGTCAGTTTGGCGTTCGCCACCGGTTTGCCGTCCGGGTAAAGCAGCACCAGGCTGCCCTTCACCGGTTCGCCGGTGCGGTAATCCTGCTTGGCCAGATTCAGCGAGATTTCGAAATGCGGCTTGATGTACTCCGCCACCCGGAACGCGCTGCTGTAGGCCTGATCCTTGTAGTTGAAACGCAGCTCGTAACCACCGGCCACCGCATTGTCCGGCAACTGGAAACGGCCCTGGGTGCCAGCCTTGGAATCGAGTTTGAGATCGAGCCGCTGCAACTCGGTGCCGGTAGCATCGAGCACGCTGACATTGACGTCCGCCGCGCCCGGCAATACCGAATCCCGCGCGTTCCTGAATTCACGGCCGACGATTTTCAGCGACACCCAATCACCCGGACGATACAGCGGCCGGTCGGTGAAGGCGTAGAGTTTGGTGTCGTAGATTTCGCTGTCGTAATAGAAGTTTTCCGAGACGAATACGCCACCCTCTTCGTCCTCGCCAATCACGAACGAACGCTCCGGGCTGACGTGTTTCAGGCGGAGCAGACCATCGGTGTCGGTGGCGCCGCTGCTCATCACGCCGAGGCCGTCTGTCCACAGCACATTGACCTTCGGCACCGAGCTGCCTTCGTGTTTGCGCGCGGCCCACACCAGCAATTCATCACCGGCAATCTTGCTCACCGCCACGGTGTTGGAAACGAACACCATGGTGGTTGCGCGGTACTTGCCGATCAGCGCTTCGACCAGATAGAGGCCCGGTTTCAAATTGCCCAACGGGATGTAGACGTTACCCGGCGCGACGCTGACGAACTCGCTGGAAGACCCGGCCAGATTGACGCCGGTCGGCGGCTGGATCGGCTTCGCTTGCCACAGCGGATAACGGAACTGGCTGACCACCGGCAGACCCGGAATCAGGGCGAACTGAGGTTGCGCGTCGTACGGCGTCGGCGCAGCGATGGCGTTGCCCATCTTCAGCTCCGGCACTTCCTCGGTGACTTGCTGACGCGACTCGTAGGAGAACGCACGCTGCATCACCCGACGGGATTTGCGGTACCAGTTGTCCCACAGATACGCGAGGGTGTTCGAAAGGCCTTCGCCCTTGAACTGGCCGTCACTGACCACGCGGTGCAGGTTCTTCTGGCGCTTGAGGAAGTCCAGCGGCTTGTCGATCTTGTACACCCGGATATCGGCGCCGCCGTACGGTTCCATGCGGAAACGGCGATAGTCGCGACCCGGTGCTTCGAGGCGCACCACCGCCTGTTCGTCGGCGGCGAAACTGCTGTCGGCCAGCAGGAAAAAGCTCTCACCGGACACCGGCGTATAGCCGCTTGGCTCCACGGTGTCTTCGGCATTCACGGCCGAAAACGGCAGGGTCAACAGCAACAGAAAAGGCAGTAAACGCAGCATGCGGGCACCGGTCATTGGGAGAGAAAGTTCAGTCGATAGACGCCGATGAAGTTGGGGTTGGCTGCGTCGGGTATCCATCGGGTGTCCTTCCATGTCATGAGTTGCTGCAGGCTTGCCGAACGCATGCCGTTGTCGGTTGGGGTGGTCGTGCCGGTGTGATAGGCGATGTAGCGGCCCATCCAGATCATCAGGTGCTGGTCGTCGCCCTGATCGAAAAACATCAGATCGCCGGGCCGTGCCTGGGACACGTCGCGGCCGATCAGATGGCTGTTGAACTGAATCAGTTTGATCGCGTTGACGTAGGGCCCGACCTTGCCGCCGCCCTGCTGCCATTGCTGGGCGAGCTTGCGCTGATCGGCGCTCAGGTCCAGCTCCGGCGGCAGGTAGCGGTTGGACACGCCATTGCTGCGCAGCCATCTATCGTCGTGGACTTTCAGCGCTTCGTTGGCGGCGAAACGCACCAGCCCCGCGCAGTCCTGCTGATACCAGCGCGGGCTCGGGCCTTTGCTCAACTGCTCCTGAGCGATGCGCACGAACCAGGCGCGAAACACCTGGGATTGCTGCGGATCGAGGGCTGGAATCTCAACGGCTCGGGCACCGGCGCTGAGCAACAGCGCCAGAAGGCCAAGGCTGCGAATGAGTCCGGTCACAGCGCTTTCCACTCCAGCGGCAGCCATTGCCAGTGACCGTCAGGCTCGCTGCCTTCCGGCAACGTCAGGGCGTATTTGCCCATGCCGCCGAGGGTGCGCAGTTTCGGGATCAGGTAGGTTTGCGCGGCGTTGTAGAACACCGGTTCCATGTCCTGCGGCAGGCTGTCGAGGGTTTCCTGCTGGATCAGTTGCGCCATCGAATCCGGGCCGAAGTAGATCGGCATCAGCACGTCTTTCGGCAGTACATCGGCCATCGGCGGGAAGCGTTTGTCGAGGGTGCCGAGCGCCTTGTCGACCAGTTTGTCGTCGAGGGAAAACAGCAGCGTGGAACCGTGGCGCGCCAGGCTGACTTTCATGAAGGCACGGCCGGTGATCGCGTCCGGGTTCTCGGCATCCTTGGCCGCGTAAGGGCCGAAGTTGGAACTGACCTGACGCTGCCAGAGGTGGCTCTGGCCTTCCTGTTTTTCCACCACCGGGAACGCGTGCTCGTCGACCTTGCCTTCGTAAGCGCCGACCATCGAATCGAACAGCGTGCCGATATCAGCGTCGAGTTTGCCGTTGTCTTCGTCGTTCAGACTGGCCACCAGCAACGGCGTGTACAGCCGCGAATCGGCGTACCAGCACAGGCCCGCCGCGCCGGCCACGTGTTCGGTGAGTTTCTGCGCCACGGCTTCTTCGGCGCCGAGTTTCACCAGCAGCGGCTTCTGCGGCTCGGCAGCGACCGGCAAGGTCACGCAGGCACTGGCGCCCAATGGCATGGCCTGCCAGACCGGTTTGAAATCGAAGTCCGGCTGGTTCTCCAGTTCGTCCATGGCGAGGTAGCTGTGCCAGCCCTTGTCGTCCATGTCGAAACGCAGGCCGGCGAAGTTCGGGATGAAGCGCTGGTAACCCATGGCCAGAACGCTGGAATTGACCGACAGGCGCTGTTTGGTTTCAGGTGTCTTGGCCTTGAGCCCGAACGCTTCGGGGAACAGTTTTTCGCCGTTGAGCAGCGCCGCCAGCGCTTGCGGCGAGACATGGCCGGACTCCTCGGAAGCACCACTTTCCGGATCGTAGAATTTGGCCGGATTGGACAGCACCACCAGTTTGTCGCCACGGGAGGCGAACAGCAGGGATTTGCCGGCGTTGTAGGTCAGCTGATACAGCGGCACTTCATCGCCGCCGACCTTCAGGGTGCTGAACACGCTCAGTTGCGAATCATCCAGCGCGACTTTCGCCAGCGGCTCCAGCACCTTGGCCAGCCCGCCGCGATCCATCACCAGCAGGAAATCCTTCAGCCGACCGTCGGCGCCGCGCCACAGCGCCACGTCAGCCGGTTGGTCGAAAAGCTGCTCGATCAGGCTGTCCTGCAGCTTCAGGTCATGCTCGTAGATGATCCGCCGCAGACTGCCGATCAACCCGAGACGGTCGGCGTGGGTTTCGTAATAGAAGACGAAATCCTCAGTGAGCGTGGCCTTGAGGAACGGCACCGTCAGCAAGTCCTTGGGCAACTGGCTCAGGGAGCGGGTTTCCAGCAGTGCGTCCGGGCGGCTCAAGCCAAGCTTGTCGCTGGCCAGTTCCGCCGGCGGCGCCTTCGGTTTGTGCATCAGCCAGCCGAGCCCGCCCGCCACGCCGGCCACCAGGCACAGCCCGACCGCCAGCAACGGCCAGCGCCGGGAAGGTTTGGCGGCGAACGCATCGGTAGCCGGGGTCGCAGTGTTATCGCTCATCTTCTCGCTCATGTTCCCAAAGCTCGGCAGTTCATCCGTGGTGCGGGATGCTTAATAGTTGAAAGTCTTGACCAGCAGCAGATCACCGATGGCCCGCAGGGGTACGATGAACGTTTCGCGTTTTTCGTCGACGGTGTTTTCGTTCAGCACCAGGGTGATCTGCGAGGTGATGACCTCGTTCTGGTTGCTGGTCTCCTCGAAGTTATAGCCGCCGTTGCCGAAGTTGCCCCAATAGTTGACGTAAACCAGATAGGTGCCGTGCAACGGCGCGGTCATGGTGAACATTTCCGGGCCAGGGCCATCGACGCCGTCCGGATCGAGGCCACCACCGTTGCTCATCGCCGGACGCGCCCAGAAGGCATGCTGGCCGTCAGGCGTAATGACGTGCAGGTCGAGTTCGGCTTTAGGGTCGTCCCAACCGAGCACCACGCGGATCCGCGCCGGCGTGCGCAGGTTGTTGGCTTCGTAGAATTGAACGCGCTTGAGCGACTGGCCGTCGGCGCTGATCACCTCGACGCTGTTGGAACCGGCGCCGAACGCATACGGCCGGGCGAAACGGCCCTGGTCGTCGGTGTACAGATTCAGTGGATTGCCATTCACCGCCAGGCTGTGCGGCGGACGTAAATGGCCGATCGCCTTGAGCTGGCCTTCAATCATCGTGCGATTGCGCTGGATGCCGCGATCGATCGGCGGCGTGGGATAGGCGACTTGCGGATTTTCCGTGCGATCGAGCAGCCCGTGATAGCGCCAGCCGCCCACCGGCTCCGACAGCTCCGCGCTCGGCGCCGCCAGCAGCGCGGGTGCGCAGGCCAACCCGATCAGCAGCAAAAGAAGTGAACGCATGTGATGCCTCCTGCCATGCCTGAACGAAACCTTGCACCCGATCCTCGGTACTTCACAGCGGTGAAAACTGCGTTTCGTCTGAAAGACCCGTGACTGTCGGGTCGTAGAAGGCGCGAAGGTTAGCGATTCGGCAGTTTTTTAACAATCGGATACATCTGGATTTGCGGTGGGAATCACGGCGACCAGTGGACGATGAGCCGATTAGGCGTCATATTCGGCTCACGAAATGAGCCGAATAGCGTTTCCAATCGGCTCACGCACTCAGGATCAGCAATTAATGGCGACTCACTGGATCTGGCAGCAGCCTGATTGGCCGGACTTCAACTGGCAGGCGGAATGCCTGGCACCGTTGTTGCGCGAGTGTGTTCAGGCACAAGGTCAATTGATGGGCATGGCGGGATCGGTGAGCCATTCACTGAGCGCGCAGACAGAGCTGGACGCTTTGCTGCAAAACATCGTGACCTCCTCGGCCATCGAGGGGGAGCAGTTGAATGTTGAATCCGTGCGCTCTTCATTGGCACGACGTCTGGGGCTGGAATCACCGGATGGCGACAACGTCAGCAAGCGCAGCGAGGGGCTGGCGCAACTGATGCTCGATGCCACTCAACGTTTTGCCGAACCGCTGACGCTGGAACGATTGCTGGAATGGCATTCATGGCTGTTTCCAGAACAGGAGAGTGGTTTCCTTTCGCGAGCAATCAATGTCGGCGCTCTACGCGGCGATGAGCCAATGCAGGTGGTTTCCGGGCGAATCGACCGCCCGACCGTGCATTTCGAGGCGCCACCGCGACAAGGGCTTGAGCGACAACTCGACAGTTTTCTCAAGTGGTTCGAGGCCAGTCAGCACCAGGCAGGCCTCGATCCTTTACTGCGGGCAGGCATCGCGCACTTCTGGTTCGTCACCTTGCACCCGTTCGATGACGGCAACGGCCGTCTTACCCGCACGCTCACCGATCTGGCACTGGCTCAGGGCGAAGCGCAGGCGATTCGTTTTTATGCGATGTCCGCCAGCATTCTCGACGACCGCGCGGGCTATTACCGGATTCTCGAATCCAGCCAGAAAGCCACGCTGGACATCACCGACTGGCTCGCATGGTTCCTGCAAACCCTGCTGCGCAGCCTGCAACAGGCCATTGCGCGGATTGAAAGTGTGTTGGGAAAATCACGCTTCTGGCAGGCGCACCGGGAATCCGGGCTGTCGGCGGAGCAGATCAAAGTGCTCAATCGTTTGCTCGACGGTGGTGAGCGCGGTTTCGAGCACGGTATCAGCGCAGCGCAATACCAGAGTGCGGCCAAGGTCTCCAAAGCCACGGCCACCCGACATCTGGCGGAACTGCTGGAAAAGGGCTGCCTGCAACGTCTTCCGGGCGGCGGACGCAGCACTCGGTATCAGATTCAATATCCTGGCGAATTGACCGACTGACACCCTTGTCCGTCGGCCCGCTCATTTGCCCATACCCCCCCTATCTGCTAGTGTCGCGCCGGTTTAACGTCAACCGGAATTAGCCGCCATGGCCCGCAAAAAAGCTGCACTGGATTTCGAACAGTCCCTCGCCGACCTGCAAACGCTGGTGGAGCGTCTGGAGAACGGTGAATTGTCGCTGGAAGACTCGCTGACCGCTTTCGAGCAGGGCATCGGCCTGACCCGTGACTGCCAGGCGGCGCTGGCCCAGGCCGAGCAGAAGGTCCAGGTGTTGCTGGAGCGCGATGGCGAACTCGCCGAGGAACCCTTCGACGCGGATCAGCCAGAATGATTGCAGCGTATTCGGCCACCAGCCAGGCGCGGGTCAACGCGGCACTGGAAACCCTGTTCAACGCCCCGCTGCCAGAACTGGCGCGTCTTTATGAAGCCATGCGCTACAGCGTGATGAACGGCGGCAAACGCGTGCGCCCGCTGCTGGCTTACGCGGCGTGCGAAGCTCTTGGCGGCAAGGCCGAACAGGCCAACGGCGCGGCGTGTGCGGTTGAGCTGATCCACGCGTATTCGCTGGTGCACGACGATTTGCCGGCGATGGACGACGACGATCTGCGCCGCGGCCAGCCAACCACGCACAAGAAATTCGACGAAGCCTGCGCAATCCTCGCCGGCGACGGCTTGCAGAGCCTGGCGTTCAGCGCCCTGCTCGACCCGCGTCTGAGCGACCTGAGCGCGGACATCCGCCTGCAACAGGTCACGGCGCTGGCGCACGCGGCGGGCCCGGCGGGCATGGTCGGCGGTCAGGCCATCGACCTCGGTTCGGTCGGCCTCAAGCTCGACCAGAAAGCGCTGGAACAGATGCACCGGCACAAGACCGGCGCGCTGATCGAAGTCAGCGTCAAGCTCGGCGCCCTGGCCAGCGGCCGTGCCGAGAAGGATGAACTCAAGTCCCTGCAGACTTATGCACAGGCCATCGGTCTGGCATTCCAGGTCCAGGACGACATCCTCGACGTCGAAAGCGATACCGAAACCCTCGGCAAGCGCCAGGGCGCCGACATCGCCCGCGACAAGCCGACCTACCCGGCCCTGCTCGGCCTCGACGCCGCCAAGACCTATGCGCTGGAGCTGCGCGATCAGGCCCTGCACGCACTGCGACCGTTTGACGCGGCTGCCGAGCCGTTGCGCGATCTGGCCCGGTATATCGTCGATCGGCGTAACTGAAGGCTAATCAGCCAAAAAAGACCAACGCGTGGGCAGGGGGCGATGCATCAGGTAAACTGCCGCATCTTTTATACCTATAACGATTCGCCTGATGCCCACGACGTTTCATGAGATTCCCCGCAAGCGCCCGACCACGCCCCTGCTCGACCGCGCTAACACGCCGGACGGCCTGCGCCGGTTAGGCGAAGCCGAGCTGGAAACCCTGGCTGATGAGTTGCGCCTGGAATTGCTCTACACGGTCGGCCAGACCGGTGGGCATTTCGGTGCCGGCCTGGGCGTCATCGAGCTGACCATCGCGTTGCATTACGTCTTCGACACCCCGGACGACCGGCTGGTGTGGGACGTCGGTCATCAGGCCTATCCGCACAAGATCCTCACCGGTCGTCGCGAGCGCATGGAATCCTTGCGCCAGAAGGACGGCATCGCGGCTTTCCCGCGCCGTTCCGAGAGCGAGTACGACACCTTCGGCGTCGGTCACTCCAGCACCTCGATCAGTGCCGCGCTGGGCATGGCCATCGCCGCCCGCCTGCAGAACAGCGATCGCAAGGCGATTGCAGTGATCGGCGACGGCGCACTGACCGCCGGCATGGCGTTCGAGGCGCTGAACCACGCGCCGGAAGTCGACGCCAACATGCTGGTGATCCTTAACGACAACGACATGTCGATCTCGCGCAACGTCGGCGGTCTGTCGAATTATCTGGCGAAGATCCTTTCCAGCCGCACCTACGCGAGCATGCGTGAAGGCAGCAAGAAAGTGCTGTCGCGCCTGCCCGGCGCCTGGGAAATCGCCCGTCGCACCGAAGAATATGCCAAGGGCATGCTGGTCCCCGGCACCCTGTTCGAAGAACTGGGCTGGAACTACATCGGCCCGATCGACGGCCACGACCTGCCGACCCTGATCGCCACCTTGCGCAACATGCGCGATCTGAAAGGCCCGCAATTCCTGCACATCGTCACCAAGAAAGGCAAAGGCTTCGCCCCGGCGGAAGTCGACCCGATCGGTTACCACGCCATCACCAAGCTCGAACCGCTGGACGCCCCGGCCGCTGCGCCGAAAAAGGCCGGCGGGCCGAAGTATTCCGGCGTGTTCGGTGAATGGCTGTGCGACATGGCCGCTGCCGACCCGCGTCTGGTGGGCATTACGCCGGCGATGAAGGAAGGCTCGGACCTGGTGGCGTTCAGCGAACGCTTCCCGCTGCGCTACTTCGACGTGGCAATTGCCGAGCAACACGCCGTGACACTCGCCGCCGGCATGGCCTGCGAAGGCGCGAAACCGGTGGTGGCGATCTACTCGACATTCCTGCAACGCGGTTACGACCAGTTGGTGCATGACGTCGCGGTGCAGAACCTCGACGTGCTGTTCGCCATCGACCGCGCCGGTCTGGTGGGCGAAGACGGCCCGACTCACGCCGGCAGTTTTGATCTGTCGTTCCTGCGTTGCATCCCGGGCATGGTCATCATGACCCCGAGCGATGAAAACGAACTGCGCAAGATGCTCACCACCGGCCACCTGTACAACGGCCCGGCGGCGGTGCGTTATCCACGCGGTACCGGCCCGAACGCGACCATCGAGAAAGACCTCGAACCGATCGAGATCGGCAAGGGCGTGGTGCGTCGTCAGGGCAGCAAGGTCGCCCTGCTGGTGTTCGGCGTGCAAATGGCCGAAGCCCTGAAAGTCGCCGAGACGCTGGACGCAACCGTGGTCGACATGCGTTTCGTCAAGCCGATGGACGAAGCGCTGGTGCGCGAGATTGCCAACAGCCACGACCTGCTGGTGACCATCGAAGAGAACGCGATCATGGGCGGTGCCGGTGGCGCGGTCAGCGAGTTCCTCGCCCGCGAGAACATCCTCAAGTCGGTGCTGCACCTGGGCTTGCCGGACGTTTACGTCGAGCACGCCAAGCCGGCGCAGATGCTGGCCGAGTGCGGGCTGGATGAAGTAGGGATCGAAGCGGCGGTGCGTGAGCGCCTGACTCTGCTCAACAAGTAATCACCATCCCTGTGGGAGCGGGCAAGCCCGCTCCCACAGTGTTTTGTGTCGCTGGAAATCTAGTGCACACCAGAAATACCAACGGAATACCGATGAACCTCTCGCGCCTCGCCCTGCCCCTCCTGCTGCTGCCCTCCGCCAACGCCCTCGCTGACAATTTCGAACGCGATCAGGCCCTGAAGCTGCCGGACATGCTGATCAGCGCCAACCGTCAGGTCGAAGCACGCAACGACAGCAGCGCCGCCAACACCGTGTTCACCCGCGAAGACATCGAGCGTCTGCAACCGCGCAGCGTCACCGATCTGCTGCAGCGGGTGCCGGGCGTGCAAGTCGCGCAAACCGGCGGACGTGGCAGCCTCCCGGGGATCTACATTCGTGGTACGCAATCGGCGCAGAGCCTGGTGCTGGTCGACGGCCAGCGCATCGGCAATTCCACCTCCGGCGACAGCAACCTGCAACACCTGAACATCGAACAGATCGAGCGCGTGGAAGTGCTGCGCGGTTCGCGCTCGGTGATTTACGGCAGCGATGCGATTGGCGGGGTGATTCAGATCTTCACCCGGCGCGGCGGCGAACAAGGCTTGCAGCCGCGGATGCATGTCGGATTCGGCAGCAACCAGACCTGGGAACGCAGTATTGGCCTCTCCGGCGGAGACGAGAAAACCCGCTTCAACCTCGGCGCCAGCCTCGATGAAACCGCCGGCCTCGACCGCACCCACGAGTCCTACCCCAGCGACAGCGACCACGACGCCTACCGCAACAAATCCATCAGCCTGAGCCTCAGCCATGCGTTGACCGATGACATCGAAGTTGGCGCCAATCTGCTGGATAACCGTGGCAAAAGCGAGTTCGACAACCCGTTCGGACGCTTCGACCCGGTGACCTTCGACTCTGTGCAGCAGCAACCGTACAGCGATTTCACCGTCAGCAGTTTCAGCAGCTACATCGACGCGCGGATCAACGAGCGCTGGAAGTCGCGCCTGGAACTCGGCCATAGCGAAAACCGCGAGAAGTCCTTCGACAAGCTCAGCGACGAGCGCTCGGTGTTCAACACCTACCGTGATTCGGTGACCTGGCAGAACGACCTGACCCTCGATGCACGCAACAGCCTGATCCTTGGCGGCGACTGGTACGAAGATCGCGTCAACAGCAGCACCGCGTTCGACGAAGACAGCCGCTGGAACCGCGCAGCCTTCATCCAGCATCGCTTCCAGGCCGACAGTTTCTCCACCGAACTGGGCCTGCGCCGTGACGACAACCAGCAGTTCGGCGGCCAGAACAGCTGGAGCGGCACGCTGACCTTGCCGGTCAACCCGGACAACGATCTGCTGCTCAGCTACAGCGAAGGCTTCCGCGCGCCGACCTTCAACGATCTGTATTACCCGGACTTCAGCAACCCCGACCTGAAACCGGAAACCTCGAAAAGCTACGAGCTGCAATGGCGCAGCCAGTTGAGCGACAGCACTCGCCTCGAAGCCTCGCTGTACCGGACCGATCTGGAAGACGCGATCATCTTCGGCAGCAACTCACGCCCGGAAAACGTCGCCTCGGCGCGAATCAACGGCTTCGAAGCAGCGCTGAAACAGGAGCTGTTCGGCTGGCAGAGCAACCTCGGCGTGGCGATCATCGATCCCCGCGACCGCGACACCGGCCACACTTTGGCACGGCGTGCCCGTCGCACCCTGAGCTGGGATCTGGATCGACAGTTCGATCGCCTTGGCCTCGGCGCGAGTTGGCAGGCCGTCAGCAGCAGTTATGACGATCTGAACAATCAGCAACCATTGGGCGGTTATGCACTGCTCGGATTGCGCAGCAGCTGGGCGCTGAACCGAGAGATCAAACTGGATTTCAAGGTCGATAACCTGCTGGACAAGGGTTACAGCCGGGCGCTGTACAGCCATGACGGCAGTCAGTATGACTATCGCGAGGAAGGTCGGGCGTTCATGTTCGGCGTGACCTGGACGCCGCAGCTCTAACGATCTGGCGCGATCAGCTGGCAGAGCTTGGCGGTCGCCTCGATCATCTGCCCGCTCGGACGCTCAAGGCCTTTATCGGTGACCAGCAGCAACTGCCCGTGCTTGACCGCTGCCACTTGTGGCCAGGCGTTCCACGCCTCCAGTTGCGGCTGATCGCCGGCCAGTATCACTTCGGGATCACGCTGTAAAACCGCTTCGATGCTCACCTGTGGCGCTGACAGGCTCAGGTCGGCGAACACATTGCGTGCGCCACACACTTCAAGCGCATCGCTGATGATTTGTCCGCCACCGACGGTGTACAGCGGCTTGTCCCAAACCTGATAGAACACCCGCAGCGGTACTTCGCGGCGGTAGCGCTGGCGCAGCTTATCGAGTTTTTGCCGCAACTCGCTGGCCCGCGCGATCCCACGCTCAGGACGACCGAGCTGTATCGCGATGCCCTCAATCTGCGCAATCAGCTGTTCGAGACTGTGGGGCTCGGCAACGAACGTCGGGATGTTCAGGCGCTTGAGCTGATCACGTTGAGCCGGGCCGACACTGCCGGGCCACAACAGCAACAAGTCAGGCTTGAGGCTGAGCAACCGTTCCATGTCTAGCTGGCCGTAACGGCCCACCGAAGGCACGTCCTTGATCGCGGAAGGACGCTCACCGGCATCCAGCACCCCGACCAGCAGGTCGGCCGAACCCAGTTCAACCACGATTTCGGACAGAGATGGCGCGAGGCTGACCACCCGCAGAGCGGCCAGCGTTTCACCGCTGACGGCCAGCAGCAGAACCGCCAGCCAGAGACGACGCATCAAGCGAGTTGACGCGGGATACGGTAGAGGTAGAACAGCACCGCCGTGGACAGCGCCAGCAACATCAGCGGCACCGCTTCAAGGCCAACGAACACCGCCAGCGCACCAATCCATGCCGGCAGCGCCGCGACCACGTATGCACTGCGAAGGCAGGCCGCCAGGGCAATCCAGGCAGCGGGCTCTTCAGGAGTATCGAGGGCTTTTTGCGTGGCGATCAGCGCATGTTTGTAGCGCCCGAAAAACTTCAGGCTGACAAACATCGAGGCCACGCCAGCGATAAAGAAAGGCAGCGCCAGCACCGGCAGAATCGCCTCGCCCTGGCCGAACACAGCGTTGATCACGAACAGCGGCACCAGCGCCAGCGCCAGGTATTTCCACCAGGCGATCGACAGACGGCGCCGCACTTGCCCGCGGGTCACGCCCGGTCTACCTCGCCCTGATGCTCGTTGCCCATCATGTGGTCGAGCTTGCTGGCCTTGGTCGCCAGATAGAGTTTGTTGTGCGGGTTGTGGCCGGTGTGCAGCGGCACGCGCTCGGCAACAACGATACCCATATCGGTCAAGGCTTTGACCTTGCGCGGGTTGTTGGTCATCAGACGCAGGGATTTGACGCCCAGATGCTCCAGCATCGGCAGGCACATGGCGTAGTCACGCTGGTCGGCGGCAAAGCCCAGACGCTCGTTGGCTTCAACGGTGTCGGCGCCGCCGTCCTGCAATTCGTAGGCACGGATCTTGTTCAACAGACCGATGCCGCGTCCTTCCTGACGCAGGTACAGCAACACGCCACGACCTTCGCGAGCGATGGCTTTGAGGGCGCCCTCAAGTTGCGAACCGCAGTCGCAACGCTGGCTGAACAAGGCATCGCCGGTCAGGCATTCGGAGTGCAGACGGCCGAGTACCGGGGCACCGTCGGCAATCTCACCCAGGCTCAGCACGACGTGCTCGCGGCCGGTGGCTTCATCGAGAAAACCGTGCATGGTGAATTGCGCAAAAGGCGTTGGCAGCTTGGAAGCGGCGACAAAAACGACAGGCACCGGTGTGCTCCTGATCTGAAAAGTCTGAAGATTCGCTGGGCGGCATTGTAACAGCAGGTTCCCGCAGGCGCTTAGGCTGAATTATCGGCCATAACGATCAAAAAGTTTGATAACAGGCTCGCCCTTATCGCGTTCATTCGAAGGGATACGGCTGCTTCCAGCGCTCGAAGATCGGCTTCAACTCGCCGTTCTTTACCAGTTGCTCCATGCGCTGGTCGTAGATCGACATCAGTGCACGGGCTTGCGGGGTGTCGGCGAAACCGAGGTACAGCGGCAATTCCGCCAGATGTGAATAACGGTACTGCGACGGGTCGGCGGCGTTTCTCACCACCGCTTCTATTTCCGTCAGCGCATCGATGTAGTAATCCGCCCGCCCCTGTTTGAGCATCGACAGGATGCCGGTGCGACGCTCGATCTGGTTGAAGCGTTTGACGTTCGGCAGGTAGGTTTCGTAGCGATAGCCGCGCACCCAGGCCAGTCGGTATTTGCCCAGCGTCGCCTGGGTCGGCGAGGGATTGCTGGCCAGGCCGAGCGCGTAGATGTGGTCGGAATCGAAATTCCATTTCGGGTACAGCACCTGTTCGGCTTCACCGCGATAGGAACCGACCAGTGCGTCGGCTTCCTTCAACTGCACCAGCCCGACCGAGCGGGTGTAGGGCACGGTGCGAATATCCAGGGTCACGCCGGCCGGCTCGAAGACTTTGCGCAACACGTCCCAGCCCAGGCCATGACCATCGGCGGCGGTGTAGTCTTCCCAGTCTTCGCTGGCCAGGTGAATGACCGACGGCGGTGCGTCCTGTGCCTGGGCCATGGCGCCAAGCAAGGTCAAAACCACTATCGCCAACCAGCGTCGAGTCATCCCTGCGTCCCTCATCCACGCCTGGAAATCAGGCGAAAAGCCACACCAGTCCCTGCATCGCCAGCCAGGCGAATACGCCGGCCAGCACGTCGTCGAGCATGATGCCGACGCCGCCGTGAACATGCCGGTCGATCCAGCGGATCGGCCACGGCTTGAGAATGTCGAAGAAGCGGAACACCAGGAACCCGGCGAGCAACCAGTACCAGCCTTCCGGCACCAGCCACAGGGTGATCCACATCCCGACCATTTCGTCCCAGACGATGCCTTCGTGGTCGTGCACCCGCAGATCGTCGGCCACTTTGCCGCACAGCCAGAAGCCGAACAGCATGGTGATACCAAGCATCAGCCAGTAACCCCAGTCGGGCAGCATCTGCCACAACGGGATAAAGGGTAGCGCAACTAACGAGCCCCAAGTGCCCGGCGCCTTGGGCAAGGTGCCCGAGCCGAAGCCGAACGCGAGGAAATGCCAGGGATTGCGCCAGACCGACGGCGGAACGAATTCGGCCGGAACCTGTTTCGGGTGATCTGTCACGGTGACTCCTGAAAATGTTGATAACCCCGGATTTGCGGGGTGATGTCGTGCCCGTCGCGATCCAGCAGCACCACGCCCTGGCCTTGCGTTACGCGGCCGATCACATGGATCGGCCAGCCATCGGCGAGCAGCGCCGGCACCTCGTCGGACGGCAACGTGAAAGCCAGCACGTAATCATCGCCACCGCTCAACGCCGCACGCTCGGCGCCGCGCTGGCCGAGAAACGCCACCAAGGCGTCCGACAACGGAACACGCTCGCGCTCGACTTCGAGGCGAACCTTCGAAGCCAGTGCGATGTGACCGCAATCGGCGAGCAAGCCATCGGAGATGTCCAGCGCCGAGGTGGCCTTGCCACGCAGGGCCTGACCAAGGGCGAGTTGCGGTTGCGGCGACCAGTAATGATCGAGCAGCGGCTGGGCGATATGGGGTTCGGCGTCACGCTGACCCAGCACCAGCGGCAAGGCACCGGCTGCGTTGCCCAGCTCACCGCCGACACACAGCAGATCGCCCGGTTGTGCGCCGCTGCGGGTGAGCGCTTTGCCGGCCGAGACGCGGCCGAACACGGTGACGGTCAGGCTCAACGGCCCGCGCGTCGTGTCGCCGCCAACCAGTGCCACGCCGCAGCCCTGCGCCATGCGGTTCAAACCGCGGGCATAGGCTTGCAGCCAATCGGCGGTCACCGTCGGCAGAGTCAGGGCAAGGGTAAAGGCAACGGGCGTGGCACCCATGGCAGCGAGGTCGCTGACCGCCACGGCCAGCGAGCGCTGACCGAGCAGAAACGGATCGCAGGGATCGGCGAAATGCACGCCGGCCACCAGCGTATCGGTGGAAACCGCCAGCTGTTCCCCGGAAGGAACCGCCAGCAAGGCGCAGTCATCGCCGATCCCCAGTGCAACGCCTTCGCCGCCCTGCGCACAAGGCGCGGCGGCGAAGAAATTGCGGATCAGCTCAAACTCGCCCATGGCCGAGAAAAAGTATTCAAGCGCGGATCAGCGCTTGAACGCCTTCACTTCAGCTTCACGCAGGCGCGGAGCCAGCTTGTCGAGCACGCCGTTGACGAACTTGTGGCCGTCGGTCGAACCGAACACCTTGGCCAGTTCGATACCTTCGTTGATCACAACGCGGTACGGCACGTCGACGCGCTTGAGCAGTTCCCAGGTGGACAGGCGCAGAACGGCCAGTTCAACCGGGTCCAGCTCTTCGATCGCCAGGTCCAGGCAAGGCGTGAGCGCGTTGTCGATTTCGGTCTTGAACTGCGGAACCCCGTGGAGGATTTCGCGGAAGTAAGCACCGTCGACATCGGTGAAATCGTTATCGACCCGGAACTGCGCTTCGATCTCGTTCAACGACTGCCGAGCCATGTGCCACTGATACAGGGCCTGTGTCGCGAGCTGACGGGCTTCGCGGCGCTTGGCGCTTTTCGATGGCTTGCCGGCATCCGCAGGTTTCGGATCGCGCGGGTTGAAACGATCGCTTTCGTCGCTAATCACTTGGCCTCCAACTGCGCCAGCAGGCTGACCATTTCCAGAGCGGACAGGGCAGCTTCAGCACCTTTGTTGCCGGCCTTGGTGCCGGAACGTTCGATGGCTTGCTCGATGGAATCAACGGTCAGGACGCCGAAAGCGACCGGTACGCCGAACTCCATGGACACCTGGGCCAGGCCCTTGGTGCACTCGCCAGCCACGTATTCGAAGTGCGGAGTGCCGCCACGAATGACCGCGCCCAGGGCGATGATTGCTGCGAACTCGCCTTTCTGGGCGACTTTCTGCGCAACCAGCGGGATTTCGAAGGCGCCAGGTGCGCGGATGATGGTGATGTCGCTTTCGCTCACGCCGTGGCGAACCAGGGCATCAACTGCACCGCTGACCAGGCTTTCAACCACGAAGCTGTTGAAGCGGCCCACTACCAAAGCGTAGCGGCCTTTAGGGGCGATGAAGGTACCTTCGATGGTCTTCAGGGTCATTCGTCAGATCTCTTAAAGAGCCGGGACGCGTCTGTTTCGCGTCCCTCAGTGATTTATTTGCCGCGAATTCGGAGCCGGAAACAACCGGTCATTATTCGGAGGGCACGTATTCTACAACTTCCAGATCGAAACCGGATATTGCATTGAACTTCATCGGCGCCGACATCAGTCGCATTTTGCGCACGCCGAGGTCACGCAGGATCTGCGAACCGGCACCAACGATGCTGTAGGTGGTCGGTTTTTTCACCGCCGCCTGATCGCCGGTTTCGCGGATGTGCGCCAGCAACACGTCGCCATCCAGTGGGTGACCGAGCAACAGCACCACACCGCTGCCGGCCTCGGCAACCGCAGCCATGGCGGCGCGCAGGCTCCAGCGGCCCGGTTGTTTGACCATTAGCAGGTCACGCAGCGGGTCCATGTTGTGCACGCGAACCAGGGTCGGTTCTTCGGCGCAAACGGTGCCCAGGGTCAGTGCCATGTGCACGTCGCCTTCCACGGAATCACGATAGGTCACCAGGTTGAATTGGCCCAGTTCGCTGTCCAGCGGCTGCTCGGCAATCCGCTGAACGGTACGTTCGTGGATCATCCGGTAGTGAATCAGGTCGGCGATGGTGCCGATCTTGATGTCGTGTTCGGCCGCGAAGGCTTCCAGCTCGGCGCGACGGGACATGGTGCCGTCGTCGTTCATCACTTCGCAGATCACACCGCTCGGCTCGAAACCGGCCATGCGCGCCAGGTCGCAGGCGGCTTCGGTGTGACCGGCGCGGGCCAGGGTGCCACCGGCCTGAGCCATCAGCGGGAAAATGTGGCCCGGGCTGACGATGTCTTCGGCTTTCGCGTCTTTCGCAGCGGCCGCTTGCACGGTGCGCGCACGGTCAGCGGCGGAAATGCCGGTGGTCACGCCTTCGGCGGCTTCGATCGAGACGGTGAACTTGGTGCCGAAACCGGAACCGTTGCGCGGAGCCATCAGCGGCAGCTTCAGGGTTTCACAGCGCTCGCGGCTCATCGGCATGCAGATCAGGCCACGGGCGTATTTGGCCATGAAGTTGATGTGCTCGGCCTTGCAGCATTCGGCGGCCATGATCAGGTCGCCTTCGTTCTCGCGGTCTTCGTCATCCATGAGGATGACCATCTTGCCTTGGCGGATGTCTTCAACCAGTTCTTCGATGCTATTGAGCGCCACAAGGCACCCCCTTCAGTCAGGATTTGAGGTAGCCGTTGGCGGCCAGAAAGCTTTCAGTGATGCCACCGCCAGGCTTTTGTGAAGAGTCAGGCTCAGCGGCCCTGTCGCCCAGAAGCAGACGCTCCAGATAACGCGCCAGCAAGTCGACCTCCAGATTCACCCGGCGACCTGGCTTGTAGGACGCCATGATGGTTTCGCTCAGGGTGTGCGGAATGATCGTCAGCAGGAATTCGGCGCCATCGACCGCATTCACGGTCAGGCTGGTGCCGTCGACGGTGATCGAGCCTTTGTGGGCGATGTACTTGGCCAGCTCTTTCGGCGCGCGGATGCGAAATTCCACGGCGCGGGCATTGTCACTGCGCGATACCACTTCGCCGACACCGTCGACGTGACCGCTGACCAGATGGCCGCCGAGACGGGTGGTCGGGGTCAGGGCTTTTTCCAGGTTGACCGGGCTGCCGCTTTTCAGGTCATTCATGGCGGTGCAGTCGAGGGTTTCGCGACTGACGTCGGCGGCGAAGCCGTTGCCCGGCAGTTCAACCGCGGTCAGGCACACGCCGTTGACCGCGATGCTGTCGCCGAGTTTGACGTCGCTCAGGTCGAGCTTGCCGGTTTCGACATGCACCCGCACATCACCGCCCTTTGGGGTCAGTGCGCGGATACTGCCGATGGATTCGATGATGCCGGTAAACATGGGGTTCTCCTTGAGAACGAAGCCAGCGCTAACGCGATGGCCGGGAATTATACGCTCGCCGATGAGACAGGGATTGCAGTGACTCGCCAGTCATCGCCAACCGCGCGAATTTCAGTGATTTTCAGCTCCGGCGCATCCTTCATATAGGCCAGCGGCCAGTCCAGAAGCGGACGCGCCGTGGAGCCGAGGAACTTGCCGGCAATGAAGATCACGAACTCGTCGACCAGACCGAGCTGGGCAAACGCGCCGGCCAGTCGCGGACCGGCCTCGACCAGCACTTCGTTGACGCCACGGTTGGCCAGTTCGATCAGCAATTGATGCAGATCGACCTGACCGTCATCGCCCGGCACGATCAGGCATTCCGGACCGTGGGCGTACTGTTCTTCGATGGCCACGCAGGTGGCAACCAGCGCCGGACCGGCCTTGAAGAACGGCGCATCCAGCGGCACCCGCAGACGCCCGTCGATCAGCACCCGCAGCGGCGGACGGCTCAGGGCGAGCGCGGTTTGTTCGGCATCCAGCCCCAGCTCATCGCCGCGAACGGTCAGGCGTGCGCCATCGGCCAGCACCGTGTCGGCGCCGGTCAGCACCACGCTGGCCTGGGCGCGCAGACGCTGCACTGCCGAACGCGCGGCAGGGCCGGTGATCCATTGGCTCTCGCCGCTTTCCATCGCTGTGCGGCCATCGAGACTCATGGCCAACTTCACCCGCACGAACGGCAAGCCATGTTCCATGCGCTTCAGAAAACCTTGATTGAGCTTGCGCGCCTCAGTTTCCAGCACGCCGCTTTCGCTGGCGATGCCGGCATCGCTCAAGCGCTGCAGACCGCGTCCGGCGACTTGTGGATTCGGATCACGCATCGCCGCGACCACCCGACCGACACCGGCATTCACCAGCGCATCGGCGCACGGCGGCGTACGGCCGTGGTGGCTGCAAGGTTCGAGGGTGACGTAAGCCGTGGCGCCCCGGGCCCGTTCACCGGCGGCGCGCAGGGCGTGGACTTCGGCGTGGGGTTCGCCGGCGCGTTCATGCCAGCCTTCGCCGACAATCTGCCCGTCGCGCACGATCACGCAGCCGACCCGGGGATTGGGGTGCGTCGTGTAATGCCCCTTGCGCGCCAGCTCCAGGGCCCGGGCCATGAAGTGGGCGTCGAGGATGGCCTGCTCGGCGGCGGTGGTCATTCTTTCACCGGTTCACGGGCGAGGCGGTCGATCTCTTCGCGAAATTCGTTGAGGTCCTGGAAGCGGCGGTACACGGAAGCGAAACGGATGTAGGCCACTTCATCGAGCTTCTGCAGCTCGGCCATCACCAGTTCGCCGACCACGAGGGACTTGACCTCGCGCTCGCCGGTGGCGCGCAGCTTGTGTTTGATATGGACCAGAGAGGATTCGAGGCGCTCGACGCTCACCGGACGTTTCTCCAGGGCGCGCTGCATGCCGGCGCGGAGTTTTTCTTCGTCGAACGGTTGGCGGCTGCCGTCGGTTTTGATCAGGCGCGGCAACACCAGTTCGGCCGTCTCGAACGTCGTGAAACGTTCGCCGCAGGCCAGGCATTCACGCCGGCGGCGCACCTGTTCGCCCTCGGCGACCAGACGCGAGTCGATGACCTTGGTGTCGTTGGCACCGCAGAAGGGACAGTGCATGGTGGCTGGCAACAAAAAAAGGGAGGGCCATGGTAGCGCATCCCGGTGGCAAGACAAGCCATAGGCTTTGCGGTATACAGACTGCCATGATCGTTTGATCCATGGATTTCATTTTGCTGGAGCCGCCAATGTCCCTACGACCGCTCGTTTTGCTCAGTGTTTTCAGCCTGCTGGTTGCCTGTGGCAGCGATGCGCCCAAGCCTCAGCCGCCCACGCCGGGCCCGGCGCCGCAACAGGCGCAGAAAAAAGCCCGGGAAGCCGCCGACCTCGGCCCGCTGCCCGCGTATCAACGGGAACTGAGCGGCACCCTGCAAGGCGTGCCGGCCGGCGCCGAAGTCGAACTGGCGCTGCTGGTGATCGACGCAAAGGATCGCCCGCAACAATTGCTCGCCAGTTCCAGCCTGATCGGCAACAACCAGATTCTGCCGTTCCATCTGCGCTTCAACCCCGACGCTTTTCCGGTGGGTGCGCGGGTTGAACTGCGCGGCCGCGCCAGCCAGTCCGGCCAGTTGATCCTGCACCTGCCGTCGCAGACCATCACTCAGCCGACCACCCAGGCGCTGGGTCAGCTGCAATTTGTCAAAGCACCATGAATGCACCGTCAGACCTGCAACAGTCGCTGGGCGAATTGCTCGGCGACGCCCGGCTGAAGGCCTGTGCGTTGCCGGACACCGATTTGCAGCTGTGGCTGATCGACGGCGACAACATGGCGCGCGAATTCAGCCAGGAGGAAACCCAACGAATCCTGCATGAACCGCCGTACTGGAGTTTCTGCTGGGCCAGCGGTCTGGCGGTGGCGCGCTATCTGGCGGAGTTTCCCGAGTGGGTTCGAGGCAAGCGGGTGCTGGATTTCGGCGCCGGTTCCGGAATCGCCGGCATTGCAGCGGTGAAGGCCGGCGCGCTGGAAGTAGTGGCCTGCGACCTCGACCCGCTGGCGATTGCCGCCTGTCGGGCGAATGCCGAACTCAATGATGTGCAGATGAGCTATTCCACGGATTTCTTCGCCGAGGCGGATCGCTTCGATCTGATCCTGGTGGCCGACGTTCTTTACGACCGGGAAAACCTGCCGCTGCTCGACGCCTTCCTGAGCCGTGGCCGCGAAGCGCTGGTGGCGGATTCGCGGGTTCGGGATTTCCGTCATCCGTTGTACCGGCGCATCGAAATGCTCGAAGCCATGACTCTGCCGGATCTGGCCGAGCCCGAAGAGTTTCGCCATGTCAGCCTCTACCATGCGGCCCGCGCCTGACCGTATAGTTGCCCCATTCACGCTTTTACGAGATACCCCATGAGTCAGCAAACGCCGTACATCTTCGACGCCACGACGGCCGACTTCGACCAGTCGGTGATCGAGGCTTCCTTTCAAAAACCGGTGCTGGTGGATTTCTGGGCCGAATGGTGTGCACCGTGCAAAGCGCTGATGCCGATGTTGCAAGGGATCGCCGAGAGCTATCAGGGCGAGTTGCTGCTGGCCAAGGTCAATTGCGATATCGAGCAGGACATCGTCGCCCGTTTCGGCATCCGTAGCCTGCCGACCGTGGTGCTGTTCAAGGACGGTCAACCGGTGGACGGCTTTGCCGGTGCGCAACCGGAATCCGCCGTGCGCGCCCTGCTCGAACCGCATGTGCAGATGCCGGCGCCGTCCGCCGCCGATCCGTTCGAACAGGCTCAGGCACTGTTCGATGAAGGCCGTTACGCCGACGCGGAAGCGGCACTGGTTACGCTGCTGGGCGAAGACAACACCAACGCCAAGGCGCTGATCCTCTACGCTCGCTGCCTGACCGAACGCGGTGAGCTGGGCGAAGCGCAAACCGTGCTCGACGCGGTCAAGAGCGACGAGCACAAAGCCGCACTGGCCGGCGCCAAGGCGCAGATCAAGTTCCTTGGTCTGGCCCGCGACCTGCCGGACGCCGCCGACCTGAAGAGCCGTCTGGCGCAAAACCCGCAGGACGATGAAGCGGTGTATCAACTGGCGATCCAGCAACTGGCCCGTCAGCAATACGAAGCGGCGCTGGACGCCCTGCTCAAGCTGTTCATCCGCAACCGCAGCTACGGCGAAGGCCTGCCGCACAAGACCTTGCTGCAAGTGTTCGAACTGCTGGGCAACGATCACCCGCTGGTGACCGCTTACCGGCGCAAGGTGTTTGCGGCGCTGTACTAAGCGCTACTCGATCCAACTGTAGAGCGGCGTATCCCCGCCGCTCAGCACTTTCACATCGGAAGAATGACGCAGGCGCACCAGCAAGCGCTTGCCCGCCGCTGCGCTGCCGGTCAGCCCTTCGAGCTGATCCAGCAACTCCGGGCCGCTGAGTTGTCCGGCCTTGCGCAACAGATCACTGGCGACCTGCCACAACGCGTCATCCTGATTCACCGGTTTCGCCACCGGCGCCGCCGCTGCTGTCTGCGGCTGGGCCGTCTGCACCTGCACGCCAAACTGCGCACCGAGCCGCGCCCAGTCGCTTTCATCCAGTTCCAGGGTCAAATCCACCGGCAACTCGCCGACGGTTCCGCGTATCCGCAACATAAGCTTCGCTCCCGCACATTTCTGACCTGCATGCTCCCATGGGACTTGTGTAACGCCAAGCGGGCGGGCAAACTCTGCGCACTTTCGTTATAAGATTACATAACAAACTCTTCACTTTACTTCCCGGAGACCGCCATGCGTCGTCTGCTGCTCGCTTTGCCGTTTGCCCTGTTGCCGCTGGCCATCGCCCATGCCGCCGATGAGCATGATCACGACCATGAGCACGGCAGCCTCGGTGCCCACGAACATGGCGTCGGTCGCCTGAACGCCGCGCTCGACGGCCAGACCCTGGAGCTGGAGCTGGAAAGCCCGGCGATGAACCTCGTCGGTTTCGAACACGTCGCCACCAGCGATGCCGACAAGGCCAAGGTCGCAGCCGCGCGTGCTCAGCTGGAAAAACCGCTGGCGCTGTTCAGCCTGCCGGCCGCCGCCGGTTGCAAGGTCACCAGCCAGGAACTGGAAAGCCCGCTGTTCGGCGACAAACCGGATGCCGACGACCACGACGAAGAGGAAGCCGGCAAGGACGGTCACGAGCATCATCACGACCACAGCGAAATCCACGCCCACTACCAATTCAGCTGCGCGGCGCCGGGTGCGTTGAAAACCCTGGATCTGGCGAACCTGTTCAATACCTTCCCGGCCACTCAGAAAATTCAGGTACAACTGATCAGCCCGAGCGGCCAGCAAGGCACGGAAGTGACGGCCAAGGCCGCCGCCCTGAAGTTCTGACACGAAACGGCGCCATGACCCAAGCACTCATCGAACTGTCCGACCTGGGCTTCAACTGGCCCGGTCACCCGCCGCTGCTGGACATCCCGGCGTTTCGTCTGGAAGCCGGCGAAACCCTGTTCCTCAAGGGCCCCAGCGGCAGCGGCAAGACCACCCTGCTCGGCCTGCTCGGCGGGGTGCAGAAACCCGGCCGCGGCAGCATTCGCCTGCTCGGCCAGGAGCTGACCGAACTGGGTGCCGGCGCCCGTGATCGCTTTCGCGTCGATCACACCGGCTACATTTTCCAGCAGTTCAACCTGCTGCCGTTTCTCTCGGTGCGCGAGAACGTCGAGCTGCCGTGCCACTTCTCGAAGCTGCGTGCCGAACGTGCGAAGCAGCGTCACGGCAGCGTCGATCAGGCCGCCGCCACCCTGCTCGCCCACCTGGGTCTGAAGGACGAAAGCATCCTGAGTCGCCGCGCCGATTCGCTGTCGATCGGTCAGCAACAGCGGGTCGCTGCGGCCCGTGCGTTGATCGGTCAACCGGAACTGGTGATCGCCGACGAACCGACCTCGGCGCTGGATTACGACGCCCGGGAAAACTTCATTCGCCTGCTGTTCGCCGAGTGCCGCGAAGCCGGCTCGAGCCTGTTGTTCGTCAGCCACGACCAGAGCCTGGCGCCGCTGTTCGACCGTCACCTGTCCCTGGCCGAACTCAATCGCGCCGCCACGTCTGCCGAGGTTTGAGATGTATCTGTTTCGTCTGGCCATGGCCAGCCTCGCCAACCGGCGTTTCACCGCCCTGCTCACCGCTTTCGCCATCGCGCTTTCCGTCTGCCTGCTGCTGGCGGTGGAGCGGGTGCGCACCGAAGCCAAGGCCAGTTTCGCCAGCACCATCAGCGGCACCGACCTGATCGTCGGCGCCCGTTCCGGTTCGGTGAACCTGTTGCTGTACTCGGTATTCCGCATCGGCAACGCCACCAACAACATTCGCTGGGACAGCTTCGAACACTTCGCCAGCAACCCGAAGGTGAAGTGGGCGATCCCGATGTCCCTCGGCGATTCCCATCGCGGCTACCGGGTGATGGGTACCACCGAAGCCTATTTCGAGCATTACCAGTACGGTCGCCAGCAGCACCTGGAACTGGCCGACGGCCGCGCCTTCGCCACCGATCCGTTCGAAGTGGTGCTCGGTGCCGAAGTGGCCGAGGCGCTGCACTACAAGCTCGGCGACAAACTGGTGCTGGCCCATGGCGTGGCGGCGATCAGTCTGGTCAAGCACGATGACAAGCCGTTCACCGTGGTCGGCATTCTCAAGCGCACCGGCACCCCGGTGGATCGCACGTTGCACATCAGCCTCGGCGGCATGGAGGCGATCCACATCGACTGGCACAACGGTGTGCCGGCCCGTGGCAACGGCCGGATCAGCGCCGATCAGGCGCGCAACATGGACCTGACGCCGCAAGCGATCACTGCGTTCATGCTCGGCCTCAACAGCAAGATTTCGACCTTCGCCCTGCAACGGGAGATCAACGAATTCCGTGGCGAGCCGATGCTGGCGATCCTGCCGGGTGTGGCCTTGCAGGAGTTGTGGAGCCTGATGAGCACCGCCGAAAAAGCGCTGTTCGTGGTCTCGCTGTTCGTGGTGCTGACCGGGTTGATCGGCATGCTCACGGCGATTCTCACCAGCCTCAACGAACGCCGCCGCGAGATGGCGATCCTGCGTTCGGTGGGCGCGCGGCCGTGGCATATCGCGAGCCTGCTGGTGCTGGAAGCCTTTGCGCTGGCATTGACCGGGGTGATCGCCGGGCTGGCGTTGCTGTACCTCGGCATCGCTGCGGCACAAGGTTATGTGCAGGCCAATTACGGGCTGTATCTGCCGCTGGCCTGGCCAAGCGAGTATGAATGGACGCTGCTCGGTGGCATTCTGGCTGCCGCGCTGCTGATGGGCAGCGTGCCGGCCTGGCGCGCGTATCGCCAATCCCTGGCCGATGGCCTGTCGATCCGTTTATGAGGATGTTCACCATGCCCCGCGCTGTCCTTGCGCTGCTGTTGCTGGTCGCCCTGCCCGTGTGGGCGGCGGCGCCGAAAGACCTGACCTGGTCGGAGATGATCCCGCCGGACGCGGCGCCGGAAGTGCCGAACATGACGCCGCTGCACGACCTCTCGAAGATGAGCGATGCACTGTCTGCCGAGTCCGCGCCAGCGGCCAAGCAGGACATGCCCAACGCCCCCGTGGTGCAAAGCCTCGATGGCCAGAATATCCGCCTGCCGGGCTACATCGTGCCGCTGGAAGTCAGCGAGGAAGGTCGCACCACGGACTTCCTGCTGGTGCCGTACTTCGGCGCCTGCATCCACGTGCCGCCGCCACCGTCGAACCAGATCGTGCACGTAAAAAGCGAACTCGGCGTGAAGCTCGACGAGCTGTATCAGCCGTACTGGGTCGAGGGGCCGTTGCAGGTCAAGCAGTCCACCAGCGAACTGGCCGATGCCGGGTATCAGATGGAAGCGGACAAGATTTATGTGTACGAGCTGCCGGAGTAAGTCCGGCAGTCAGTTATAGCCCTCTCCACTGGCTTTGCGAGCAAAGGTTCCACAAAAAAACCGCCCATCACTGTTTCATTGAGCTGAGTCAAAAGACCGTATCAGACGGATTCGTACCATAGGACATCAAACATTTTTAACGTCCTTTGGGAGCTTCCATGAACAAGTCCTTGCTCAGCGCCTCGCTGTTTGCCCTCGCGCTCGCAGCCCCGCTCGCCCACGCCCACGAAGCCGGCGACATCATCGTTCGTGCCGGTGCGATCACCGTCAACCCGAAGGCCGACAGCTCCAGCGTCAAGGTCGATCAGGGTCCGTTGAGCGGCACCAACCTGGGCGGCAAGGCGACCATGAGCAGCGACACCCAACTGGGTCTGAACTTCGCCTACATGCTGACCAACAACATCGGTATCGAGCTGTTGGCCGCGTCCCCGTTCGAACATGACGTGAAGCTCAAGGGCACTGCCCTGCCAGCCGCCAACGGCAAGCTCGGCACCCTGAAACACCTGCCGCCGACCCTGAGCGTCGTCTACTACCCGCTGGACGCGAAGTCGCCGTTCCAGCCGTACATCGGCGGCGGCATCAACTACACCTGGATCTACGACGAGCACGTCGGCAGCGAAGCCCAGTCCAACGGTTTCAGCAACTTCAAGGCGAAAAACTCCTGGGGCCTGGCCTGGCAGGTCGGCGCCGACTACATGCTGACCGACAACATCATGCTCAACGCCCAGGTGCGCTACATCGACATCGATACCCGCGCCACCGTCGAGAACAACGCCGTGGCCCCGGGCACCCGTGCACGGGTGAATGTGGACGTTGATCCCTTCATCTACATGGTTGGTCTAGGCTACAAGTTCTAAAGAACGTTCACGTGGTGGTGAATGAGGCTTGGTGGCGAGCAGGCTCAGAACTGGCGGCGATGTTACGCCATCGACCGGGGAGCAAGCTCCCTCGCTACAGGAAACCGGTTTGAAAGCCGAATTCCGGCCGTGAAAAAGGCGCCTGTCAAAAGGCGCCTTTTTCATGTCCGCAAGAAGCTCAGCGGCCGAGCAGACGGGCCAGGCCGACGTTCATCGGCGTTGGCGTCGGGCACTTGAATCGCTCAAGCAACCGGCGGTTGTTCGCCCGCGAATGACGGATGTCACCGGAGCGCGCCGGGCCATAGCTGACGGGCGGCAATTCGCCGACCACCGCTTCGAGCGCGGCCAGCATCTGCTTGAGATTGGTCGCCTGATTCCAGCCGACGTTCACCGCACCGACGTCCACTCGCGGCTTTTCGATCGCCTGCACCAGCACATCGACCAGATCTTCGACGTACATGAAATCCCGGGTCTGCTCGCCATCGCCGAACACAGTGATCGGCAGGCCTTTCTGCGCGCGTTCGCTGAAAATGCTGATCACCCCGGAGTACGGCGAGGACGGATCCTGACGCGGGCCGAAGATGTTGAAGAAGCGGAAGATCGCCGGTTCCAGACCGTGCTGGCGACGGTAGAAATCGAAGTACTGCTCGCCGGCCAGTTTGTCCGACGCGTAAGGCGTCAACGGCGCCTTGGGCGTGTCTTCGTCAATCGACTCGCCTTCGCCATTGTTGCCGTAGACCGCCGCACTGGATGCGTACAGCACACGTTTCACGCCAGCCTCGCGCATGGCTTCGCAGACGTTCAGCGTGCCGATGAAATTGCTCTGGTGGGTTTTCACCGGATCGTCCACCGACGCCTGCACCGACGCGACGGCGGCCAGATGGGCGACAGCGCTGCAACCCTGCATCGCTTGTGCGACCAGAGCAGCATCGGCCACATCGCCGATGATCAGTTCGACCTTGGGATTATCCAGCGGCAGGTTGCTGCGCTTGCCGGTCGACAGATCATCGAGGATCCGCACCGAATGGCCGTTGGCGAGCAACGCGTCAGTCAGGTGCGAGCCGATGAAACCGGCGCCGCCGGTGATGAGAACAGGGCCTTCAGCCATGACGATAAAACCTATCCAGTAAGCCCGGGAGCGCGGCACGCCAGGCACGCGGCTTGATCCCGAAGGTGTGCAGAATTTTCTTGCAGGCGAGTACCGCGTGTTGCGGTTCTTCAGCGGCATCCGGCCGCGCGGCGTGGGCCTGGGCGGTCGGCGCTTCGATGGCCAGCGGGTGCAGACTGCGCGCCTCGGAGAGAATCGCCTGGCCCAGCGCCAGCGGCGTGGTCGCCTCGTGGCCGGCGTAGTGGTAAGTGCCCCACAGCGGCGCGGCGCAATCGAGTTGCTTGAGCACCGAAATGATCACCCGCGCCGCATCGTCGACCGGTGTCGGATTGCCACGGCGGTCATCGGCCAGCAGCAGTTCTTCCGGCTGTTCGGCACGGGCCAGGAAGCGCCCGAGGATCCCCTCCGGGCTGTCGTCGAGCAGCCAGCCGAAACGCAGCAGCACGTGTTGCGGACAGGTGGCGCGTACGCTCTGCTCGATCCGCCACAGGGCCTGACCGCGCAGGCCCAATGGCACTGGCTCGTCCTTTTCGCTGTAGGCAGTGGCACGAGAACCGTCGAACACCCGATAACTGGACGGCTGCACCAGCACGATGTTGTGGTGCTGGCACAGTTCGGCCAGACGCTCGATCGCGCGTTCCTGTCCGGCCAGACGGCTTTCGCTGACGGCCTCGGCCTGGAACCAGTCGAAATAGTAGGCAAGGTTGATCAATGCATCGGGACGGGTGTCGTCGAGCAATTGGGTCAGGCTCGCGGCATCCCAGCCGTCTTCGGGCGGGCGGGGGGCGAGGAAACCGATGTCTTCCTCCGCACCGAGGCGAATCAGCGCCTGCCCAAGGGCATTTCCGCCGCCCAGTAACATAAGGCGCATTCGCATAGAGTCAGCAGGCCCAGTCTGATTGGAACGATGGCTTTGGCGACGATGCTCGTGGCAGCGTCGTCGATAATTGCCGGAATCGTTGCATTTTGCGGGTTTAGTGCGCAACCGTCACCCGTAAAGTGTAGATCCCGAGCGGTACTTGCAACTTCGCCCGCCCACCCGCATAACTGAAGGCATGAATCTGCCCCTCCCCAAGGACGCGGCCCTGGCAGGCTTCCACCCCGCCGTCAGCGCCTGGTTCAGCAGCACCTTCCCGACGGTAACGGCCGCCCAGGCCCGCGCATGGCCGTTGATCCGCCAACGCCGCTCGACGCTGATCGCCGCGCCCACCGGCTCCGGCAAGACCCTCACCGCGTTCCTCGCGGTGCTCGACGAACTGGTCCACCGTGGCCTGGAAACCCCGGACGGTCTGCCGGACGAAACCCTGGTGGTCTACGTTTCGCCGCTCAAGGCGCTGTCCAACGACATCCGCATCAATCTGCAGAACCCGCTGGCCGGGATTACCGACCAGCTGCGCCAAATGGATCTGCCGGCGCTGGAAATCACCACCGCCGTGCGCACCGGCGACACCCCGCAGAAAGACCGCGCCGCCATGCGCAAGAGCGCGCCGCACATATTGGTGACCACCCCGGAATCGCTCTACGTGCTGCTCGGCTCCGAGTCCGGCCGAAAAATGCTCGGTACCACGCGCACGGTGATCGTCGATGAAATCCACGCCATCGCCGCCGGCAAACGCGGCAGTCACCTGGCCTTGAGCCTCGAACGCTTGCAGTCGCTGTGTCCTGAACCACTGACCCGCATCGGTCTGTCAGCCACGCAAAAACCGATCGATGCGGTTGCGCGTTTTCTGGTCGGCCATGAGCGCCCGTGCGAAATCATCGACATCGGCCACGCCCGCCCACGGGATCTGGGCATCGAAGTGCCGCCGGTGCCGTTGTCGGCGGTGATGGCCAATGACGTCTGGGAACTGGTCTACGACCGCCTCGCCGCACTGGCCCGTGAACACCGCACCACGCTGATTTTCGTCAACACCCGACGCCTGGCCGAACGCCTGAGCCGGCACCTGAGCGAACGCCTCGGCAAACACGCGGTGGCCGCGCACCACGGCAGTCTGGCGAAGGAGTTTCGCCTCGACGCCGAGCAGCGGCTCAAGCGTGGCGAGTTGCAAGTACTAATCGCCACCGCGTCGCTGGAACTGGGGATCGACATCGGCGAAGTCGACCTCGTGTGTCAAATCGCCTCGCCACGTTCGATCGCCGGCTTTCTGCAACGGGTCGGTCGTTCCGGGCACCAGGTCGGCGGCACCCCCAAGGGGCGCCTGTTCGCCACCACCCGCGACGACCTGATCGAATGCGCCGCGCTGCTCGACTGCGTGCGCCGGGGTGAACTCGATACACTGCACATCCCCGAGGCGCCGCTGGATGTGCTGGCGCAGCAGATCATCGCCGAGGTCAGTTGCCAGGAATGGGCCGAGGACGATTTGCTCGCGCTGTTCCGTCGGGCCGAGCCCTACGCCCGCCTCGACGAAACACATTATCAGGCGCTGCTGAGCATGCTCGCCGAGGGCTACAACGGCCGCCAGGGCATCCGCAGCGCCTACCTGCACCGCGACGCCGTCAGCCGAACCCTGCGCGGACGACGCGGCGCACGGCTGGCCGCCGTCACCAGCGGCGGCACCATCCCCGACAACGCTGACTACAGCGTTTTGCTCGAACCTCAGGGCCTGAACATCGGCAGCGTCAACGAAGACTTCGCCGTGGAAAGCATTGCCGGCGACGTGTTCCAGCTCGGCAACGCCTCCTATCGCATCCTGCGAGTGGAAACCGGCAAGGTGCGGGTCGAGGATGCCCAGGGTCAGCCACCGACCATTCCGTTCTGGCTCGGCGAAGCACCGGGACGCAGCGATGAGTTGTCGGCGGCCGTGGCGCGCCTGCACGCGCAGCTCGATCAATTGCTCAGCGCCAGCCCCGGCAATCTGCAACCGGCCCTCGACTGGCTGACCGAAACGCTTGGCCTGAACCTGGCCAGCGCCGAGCAACTGGTGGATTACCTGGCCCGCGCCCGCCTCGCCCTCGGCGCCTTGCCGTCCCAGGACACACTGCTGATGGAGCGTTTTTTCGACGAGTCCGGCGGCACCCAGCTGATCATTCACTCGCCGTTCGGCAGTCGTATCAACCGCGCCTGGGGCCTGGCCCTGCGCAAGCGTTTCTGCCGCACCTTCAACTTCGAATTGCAGGCCGCCGCCAGCGAAGACGCGATCGTCCTGTCGCTGTCCACCAGCCACAGTTTCGAACTCGACGAGGTCTGGCGTTACCTGCACAGCAACAGCGCCGAGCACATCCTGATTCAAGCCGTGCTGGATGCGCCGCTGTTCGGTGTGCGCTGGCGCTGGAATGCCGGCGTGGCGCTGGCCTTGCCGCGCTACACCGGCGGACGCAAAGTCGCGCCGCAATTGCAGCGGATGAAAAGCGAAGACCTGATCGCCAGTGTGTTTCCCGATCAGATCGCCTGCCTGGAAAACCTCGCCGGCGAACGGGAAATCCCCGCGCATCCGCTGGTGGAACAGACCCTCGACGATTGCCTGCACGAAGCGATGGACAGCGAGGGCTGGCTCGAACTGCTACGGCGCATGGAGCGCGGCGAAGTGCGCCTGATCGCCCGTGACCTGCCGGCGCCCCCGCCGCTGGCGGCGGAAATCCTCAGCGCCCGGCCCTATACCTTTCTCGACGATGCGCCGCTGGAAGAGCGTCGCACCCAGGCCGTGCTCAACCGCCGCTGGAGCGATCCGCAATCCACCGATGATCTCGGTGCACTGGACGCCGATGCGATCAACGCCGTGCGCGAAGAAGCGTGGCCGACGCCGAACAGTGCCGATGAAATGCACGAAGCGCTGATGAGCCTGGCCTGCATCAGCGACCGCGAAGTCGCGGCCAATCCGCAATGGCGCGAGTGGCTGAATGCTTTGGCCGAAACCGGGCGAGCCTGCCGATTGCAGATCGATCCCGAGCACTCACTGTGGCTGGCGAGAGAACGCCTGACCTGTCTGCAAGCGCTTTATCCACAGGCGCATTCTGAACTGGCCGCGTTGCCCGGTTTCGACGAAGCATGGACCGCCGATGAGGCACTGATCGAAGTGATCCGCGCGCGGCTCGGCGCATTCGGTCCGCAACCGCTGGTGGCGATTGCCGAGCCGCTGGCCCTGATGCCGGCCGCTGTTCATCAAGCCCTCGCTCATCTGGAGCGTGAAGGTTATGTACTGCGCGGCCAGTTCACGCCGGGATCGACCGTTGAAGAATGGTGCGAACGCCATCTGCTGGCGCGCATTCACCGCTACACGGTCAAGCGTCTGCGCCGGGAAATCGAGCCGGTGGCGTTGCAGGATTTCATGCGGTTTCTGTTCGACTGGCAGCACTTGTCCCCGTCAACCCGTGGTCAGGGCAGCGGTGTGTTGCCGGCGATTGTCGGTCAGTTCGAAGGCTACCCGGCTGCCGCTTCGGCGTGGGACAGCGACCTCCTTCCCGCGCGGCTCAAGGACTATTCACCGAGCTGGCTGGACGATCTGTGCCGCAGCGGAAAGCTGGTGTGGACGCGCCTCAGCGCCCGGCAAAACATCAGCGGCACGGCGTTGCGCAGCACACCGATCGTGTTGCTGCCGCGCAGTCAGGTCGGCTTGTGGAGTGCGCTGGCCGAGCAGACGCCGGTGAGCGAACTCTCGCCCAAGACCCGCAAGGTTTTCGACGCGCTGAGCCAGCACGGCGCGCTGTTTTTCGATGAGCTGATTCATGAAGCGCACCTGCTGCGCACCGAGCTGGAAATCGCCTTGCAGGAACTGGTCGGCGCCGGGCTGGTGAATGCCGACAGCTTTGCCGGATTGCGGGCGCTGATCACCCCGGCGAGCAAGCGCCAGCAGCGTAGCAGTCGACGCGGGCGCGGGGCGTTTGTCGGTGGCATGGACGATGCCGGGCGCTGGGCGCTTTTGCGTCGCGGGCCGGTGGTGGAAAACCGTCAAACGGCGTCGCCCGAAACCCTCGAACACATCGCCATGACCTTGTTGCGCCGCTATGGCGTGGTGTTCTGGCGCCTGCTGGAACGTGAGGCCGACTGGCTGCCGAGCTGGCGCGAACTGCTGCGCACGTTCCATCGACTGGAAGCGCGGGGCGAGATTCGCGGCGGACGCTTTGTCAGCGGTCTGGCCGGCGAGCAATTCGCCCTGCCCGAGGCGATTCCGCTGCTGCGCGAAGTCCGCCGTCGGCCCCATGACGGCAGCCTGATCGCGGTGTGCGGTGTCGACCCGCTGAACCTCGCCGGCACCTTGCTGCCGGGGGCGAAAGTGCCGGCGCTGGCGAGCAATCGGCTGGTGTATCGCGATGGGTTGCCGGTCGCTGCCGAGGTCGCGGGCAAGCCGCAATTCTGGGTGGAGCTGGACTCCGCCGCCATGAGCGAAATCCGCAACAGGCTGACCCGTCACTGAGTGCGCGCCTGCTCCGGCAACACCACCGACGAATGCGCCGGCGCCACCTCTTCTTCCTGTCGCTTGGGCAGCAAAACCTGCTGTGGATAAGTCTGCGCGAAATGCACCCACGGGCTGTTATCCACAAGCTTTTTCAGACGCTGGTTGAATGCGCGGCTCACAGCATATTGCCCACCGGAAACCGTGCGAAATTGCGCGGTCAGTACCACGCCGTTGAGGTCCATCTTGTCTACGCCAAAGACATCCAGCGGCCCTTGCAGGTTGTACTTCAGGAACGGGTCTTCGCGAATCGAATCGCCCGCTTCGCGGATCAGCTCGATAGCCTTGTCGACATCGGTATCGTAGGTGAACTGCACCGAGAAAAACGCGAACGCAAACTGCCGCGATTGGTTGGTCACAGCCTTGATCTGACCGAACGGCACCGAGTGCACGAAGCCCTTGCCGTCGCGCAGGCGCAGGGTGCGAATGGTCAGGCCCTCGACCGTGCCGGCATGCCCGGAATCGAGCACCACCCAGTCACCGATCGACAGGGTGTCTTCGATGATGATGAACAGCCCGGTGATCACGTCCTGCACCAGTTGCTGCGAGCCGAAACCGATGGCCAGACCGACCACCCCGGCACCGGCCAGCAACGGCGCGACGTTGATCCCAAGATTGGCCATGGTGGTGATCGCGCAGATCACCACCAGGATGATTTTGATCGCGTTGCGCAGCAGCGGCAGGATGGTTTTCACCCGGGTGCTGGGCTGGCGCGCCGAGCGTTTGCTGACCGGTGGTTTCAGTGCTTCCTGGATCGCCGTGTCGAGCACCACCCACAGCAGCCACGTCACGAGGAAGATCAGGCCGATGCTGCTCAGGGCATTGCTGATCGCCCGACCGACCGTGCTGCTTTGCGCGAAGTCGAGCAGCGACACACCCCAGATCCGCCCGAGGATATCGATGAACGCAATCGCAACGACGATCCGCAGCAAGGCGTGCAACAGGCTGAGGAAACGTTCCTTGTAGGCACTGCTGCGCTGGATCGCCTCGGCCCTGCGCGACTTGAACAGGTGTTGCAGCACAGTGCTGAGAAACACTGTGCCGATCAGCAGCACCGTGGTGAGCAACGCGCAGCGCAGGGCTTTCTGGTTGTCCTCGCCGATGCCGATCAGATTGACCGCCGAGACCAGCACCATCAGCACGATCGGCCAGTACCAGAGCCCGGAAAAAATCCGTAGCGACTCCTGCAGCGACGGCTGTTTCAGACGCTGGGCCAGCGGGCGATTGCGGATCAGGTGCGCCACCGGCCGACGCAGGCGAATCACCAGCAGACCGAAGATAATCGACGCCAGAAGACCGGTGAACACCGCGATACTGCTGGTGATGTTGCCGCCCAGTTGGCGGGCGATCTGCGGGCTGGTCAGGGCGTCACTCAACGCGGCGAGGAAGCCGATCAGGAACAGCGGTTTCGGGCAGTAGTCGCGAATGATCTGCACGGCGCGGCGCTTGTGGCCGACATTGAACATCACCACCACGCACAACAGCATCGACGTGGAAAATATCCCGCTGCTGGTGGCGTAGGCAAAACACAGCGCCAGCGCGCGACCGACCGAGGCCGACAGAAAATGGCTGACGTAAAGGGTCAGCGGCAGACAGATCAGTGCGGGCAGCGTGTAAGGCAACAGGTAACCGAGCAGGTCCTGACTGCGCTGGCGGGTGCGCAGCCAGCGCCCTTCCCGCAGACGTTTGCCCAGCACGCTGCCGAGCACGGTCAACACGGCAAAGGTGCCCAGCCACACGCCGGAGAGCATCAGGAAATCCCCCGCCACGCTCCAGCCGGAGCGGTTCGAGGGTTGGTTGACCAGCCTGTCGACTTCATCCGCCGCCCGGTCGGCGCGCAGGCGCCAGGCGTCGACCAGATGCTCGTTGAGATCGAGTTTGTCCTGCACGTCGTCGATGCTGGAACTGATGGCGCCGAGCAGCCCGCCCTGCACGATCGGCTCCGGTTTGGCCGGCTCTTCACTGGCCGCCGGAACGCCCGGCAAGCTGGCGGCTTGCACTGCATTGCCGCCGAACAACAGCAATGCCCCCAATAGAATCGCGATCCTGAACCTGGTCAAAACGCAGAGCTCCCTTGGTTGAACCTGTATGGAACTGATCGACATTTGGCCGGCAAAGTTCAAGAGCCCCCTCACCCCAGCCCTCTCCCAGAGGGAGAGGGAGCCGACTGAGTTGTTTTCAATAGTTACATCGACCTGAAAGGTTCGTTTTGATCTCAAGTCCGAGAGCCGGTCTGTGCTGTGTCGAAACCTGAGTACGGCTCGGTGTATCACGTCGGCGTAACTTAAAAGGGCACATCGATCAGTCCCCTCTCCCTCGGGGAGAGGGTTAGGGTGAGGGCGGGCTTTTGATCTTTGCTCTCAGGTCAAATATCAAATGCCCATCCCTGTATTTTTTTCACCCCCTCCAAACCCCGACACTGCGCTTCATTCAATCCCCCACCGGAGTGCCGTGATGCCCATTGCCCTGCTCGCGCTGACCCTCAGCGCTTTCGCCATCGGGACGACCGAGTTCGTCATCGTTGGCCTGCTTCCTACCATCGGCGCCGATCTCGGCGTCAGCCTGCCGTCCGCCGGTCTGCTGGTCAGTCTCTATGCCCTCGGCGTAGCCATCGGTGCGCCGGTGCTGACCGCCCTCACCGGCAAAGTCCCGCGCAAACTGTTGCTGCTGTCGCTGATGGTGCTGTTCACCCTCGGCAACCTGCTGGCCTGGCTGGCGCCAAGTTATGAATCACTGGTGCTGGCGCGGATCGTCACGGGTCTGGCCCATGGCGTGTTCTTCTCCATCGGCTCGACCATCGCGACCAGCCTGGTGCCCAAGGAAAAAGCCGCCAGTGCGATTGCGATCATGTTCACCGGCCTGACCGTGGCGCTGGTCACCGGCGTGCCGCTGGGCACGTTCATCGGTCAGCATTTCGGCTGGCGTGAAACCTTCCTCGCCGTGTCGGCACTCGGCGTGATCGCGTTCATCGGCAGCTTGCTGTACGTGCCGAAAAACATCGCCCACAGCAAACCAGCCTCGCTGTTGCAGCAATTGCAGGTGCTCAAGCAACCGCGCCTGTTGCTGGTGTACGCCATGACCGCCATCGGTTACGGCGGTTCGTTCATCGCCTTCACATTCCTGGCGCCGATCCTTCAGGACCTCTCCGGCTTCAGCGCCAGCACTGTCAGCCTGGTGTTGCTGGTGTACGGCGTGTCGGTCGCGGTCGGCAACCTCTGGGGCGGCAAACTGGCGGACAAGCGCGGGCCGATCAGTGCACTGAAAATCATCTTCGCCCTGCTTGCCGCCGTGCTGTTCGTGCTCACCTTCACCGCTGGCAACCCATGGCTGGCGCTGGCCACCGTGCTGGTCTGGGGCGCAGTCGCCTTCGGCAACGTGCCGGGCTTACAGGTATATGTGGTGCGTCAGGCTGAACATCACACACCGCACGCCGTGGACGTGGCATCGGGCCTGAACATTGCCGCGTTCAACCTCGGAATTGCCGGTGGCGCGTGGGGTGGCGGTTTGATCGTCGAGCACATCGGCCTGATCCATACCGCGTGGATTGGCGGCCTGGTGGTGCTGGTGGCGCTGGCCCTGACCGCCTGGAGCGGTCGCCTCGATCGCCTGGGCCCGGTGTACGCCGAACCCGCCGAAGGCTCGGCCCGGATTGTCACTGGGCACTGATCCGGCAGCCCGACCGTCCGTAATCCCGTCGAAACTTTCCCCGACCGCCCGCAGTCATCCACAGACAGAGGCCGTATGGGGACTTTCGACGGGAGGCGGCATGGCTACGATTCACATCGGTATTTCAGGCTGGCGTTACGCCCCGTGGCGCGGGGACTTTTACCCCAAGGGGCTGGCGCAGAAACGCGAATTGCAGTTCGCCTCACGGGCGGTCAACAGCATCGAAATCAACGGATCGTTCTACGCCCTGCAACGGCCGGAACGCTACGCCCAGTGGTACGCCGAGACGCCGGATGACTTCGTGTTCAGCATCAAGGCGCCCCGCTTCATCACCCACATCCGCCGCCTGCGCGATATCGAAAAACCCTTGGCCAATTTCTTCGCCTCCGGGGTGCTGGAGCTGAAGGAAAAATTCGGTCCGGTCCTCTGGCAGTTCCCGCCCAACTTCACGTTCGACCCCGAACGTTTCGAAGCCTTTCTCGACCAGTTGCCCCACGACACCCAGGCTGCCGCCGAGCTCGCCCGCCAGCACGACTCACACCTGCACGGCCACGCGAGCTTGAAGGCCTACGGCAAAAAACCACTGCGCCATGCCGTGGAAATTCGCAACGACAGTTTCATCGACCCCGACTTCGTGCGCCTGCTCAAACGCTACAACACCGCGCTGGTGATTGCCGACACCGCCGGGAAATGGCCGTACCGCGAAGACCTCACCAGCGATTTCGTCTACCTGCGCCTGCACGGTGCCGAAGAACTTTACGCCAGCGGTTACACCCGTGCCGCCCTGCAACGCTGGGCCGAGCGGATCGACGCCTGGCACCACGGCCGGCAACCGGGCGACGCCCATTTGATTGCGCCGCGCCTGAAGCCTCGGACCCGTAAATCCCGCGAGGTGTTCTGCTACTTCGACAACGACATCAAGGTCCGCGCGCCTTTCGATGCCCGCAGTCTCCTGCAGCGTTTCGATCTGGATAAAAACCTCGAAACCGAGCCCGGTGAACCGGCCGCCGAAGGGGTACTCGCATGAGCATTCCCGAACCGCTCGGATTCACCGACGAGCAGTCCACGGTCATCACCACCGAGCGCCGTTTCACCGTGCTGACGGTCAACACCCACAAGGGTTTCACCGCACTGAACCGGCGTTTCATCCTGCCGGAATTGCGCGAAGCGGTGCGCAGCGTGTCCGCCGATGTAGTGTTTCTCCAGGAAGTCCACGGCACTCACGAACATCATCCCAAGCGCTACAACAATTGGCCGACGATGCCGCAGTACGAATTTCTCGCGGACAGTCTCTGGCCGCAGTTCGCCTACGGGCGCAACGCCGTGTATCCGGAGGGCGATCATGGCAATGCAGTGCTGTCGAAATTCCAGATCGTGCGCCATGACAACCTCGACGTTTCGATCAGCGGCCACGAAAACCGTGGCCTGTTGCACTGCGTGCTGCGCCTGCCGGGAGATGACCGTGAAGTGCATGCGATCTGCGTCCATCTGGGCCTGCGCGAAAGTCATCGCAACGATCAACTGCGCCTGCTGCGAGAACGTCTGGCCGAACTGCCTGATGACGCGCCGGTGATCGTCGCCGGTGATTTCAACGACTGGCGCCAGCGCGCCGATGCCTTGCTTGAACCCTGTGGCCTGCGTGAAGTATTTGCGGCGCATCACGGCCGGTCGGCGCGCAGCTTTCCCGCACGTCTGCCATTGCTGCGCCTTGACCGGATCTACGTGCGCAACCTCAAGGCCAGTCAGCCAAAAGTGCTGGCGAACCGTCCCTGGTCACACCTTTCCGACCACGCACCGCTATCGGTGGAGATTGAACTATGAGCAGTGCACCGTTGGAGAAATCTGCTGTGGAGCCCGTCAGCATCACCCCGCCCGTGCGCGAGCCGGGCACCGTCGATGTCGAGTATCGCTGGCAGGGCAACAACCGGATCGAGCTGCTGGAAAACGGCGAGGAATATTTCCCCCGGGTGTTCGAAGCGATGCGCGCGGCGAAAAGCGAAATCCTGCTGGAGACCTTCATCGTCTTCGAAGACAAGGTCGGCAAGGAATTGCAGGAGATTCTGATCGATGCCGCCCGGCGTGGTGTGCGCACCACCGTCAGCTTCGACGGCTTCGGTTGCGGCGAATTGAGCACCGGCTATCTCGCCGCGCTGAGTGAAGCCGGCGTGCATCTGCAAATCTTCGATCCGGCCCCCAAACACCTGGGCATTCGCACCAACTGGTTCCGGCGGTTGCATCGCAAGATTGTGGTGGTCGACGGGTTGGTCGCATTCATTGGCGGGATCAATTTTTCCGGTGATCACCTGGCCGATTTCGGTCCTGAAGCGAAGCAGGATTATTCGGTGGAGATTCAGGGCCCGGCGGTGGCCGACATCCATCATTTCGCTTTGCTGCAAAGCGGCCGACCGGGACGGGCGAGATTCTGGTGGCAGCGTCGCCGGCAACGGCGTGCCGAGATGGCGTTCGACGATCACGACGGTCAGGTGCGTCTGGTGTTCCGCGACAACGACCGGCACCACACGGATATCGAAGACGTTTATTTGCAGGTACTGCGCCGCGCCCAACGGCGGGTGGTGATCGCCAACGCCTACTTCTTTCCCGGCTATCGCCTGCTGCGCGAGATTCGCAATGCGGCCCGGCGTGGGGTCGAAGTGCGGCTGATTCTGCAGGGGCAGCCGGACATGCTGGTGGCCAAACTTGCCGCGCGCATGACCTATGACTACCTGCTCAAGGCCGGGGTGCAGATTCACGAATATTGCGAGCGGCCACTACACGGCAAAGTGGCGCTGGTGGACGAGGAATGGAGCACCGTCGGCTCGAGCAATCTTGACCCGCTGAGCCTGTCGCTGAACCTGGAAGCCAACGTACTGATCCGCGACCGCGCCTTCAATCGCCACCTGTTCGAACGCCTCGAAGATCTCAGCCACAATCACTGCAAGGCGATGGACGCCGCGAAGTCGCCGCGCGGGCGGATCTGGCACATGACCGTGGGCTTTCTGGTGTTTCACTTCCTGCGGCATTTCCCGGCGATGGCCGGCTGGCTGCCGGCGCACAAGCCACGGCTCAAACCCTTCACCCACGCCGCCGGGAGCGATCCGTCATGAGCCATTCCGAAGCCCACGCGGCGGTGCATCCGGCACCGGCGGGCAAGTCCCGCTGGAGCCGCTGGAAACGTCCGCTGACCCTGCTGTTTTTCCTTGCGCTGATCGTTTTGCTGACGATGTTCGCCAGTCGTATTGAATGGGCCGAGGTGCTGCAAACCCTCGCCGACTTCAAGGTGCGCACGCTGATCATCGCCTCCAGCCTGACCCTGCTGAGCTTTCTGGTGTACGCCAGTTTCGACCTGATCGGCCGCACTTACATTCGTCAGGACCTGACGTGGAAACAGATCCTGCCGGTGGGCGTCATCAGCTATGCGTTCAACCTCAATCTGAGCGCGTGGGTCGGCGGGATCGCCATGCGCTATCGGTTGTATTCGCGACTCGGGGTGAGCAAAAGCAACATCGCCAAGATCCTCGGCCTGAGCCTGGCGACCAACTGGTTCGGCTACATGACCATCGCCGGCGTGGTGTTCAGCAGCGGACTGGTGCGCATGCCACCGGGCTGGAAAATCAGCAGCGGTGCGTTGCAGGGCATTGGCGTGTTGCTGCTGTTGGTCAGTGTCGGCTATCTGGTCGCCTGCCAGTTTTCCCGGCGGCGCGAGTGGTCGATTCGCGGGGTGGAGATCAACCTGCCGTCGCTGCGCATGGCGGTCCTGCAATTGCTGCTCGGGGCGCTGAACTGGTCGCTGATGGCGGCGGTGATTTTCACCTTGCTACCGAGCAAACTCGACTATCCGCTGGTGCTCGGGGTGCTGTTGATCAGCGCGATTGCCGGTGTCATCACCCACATTCCCGCCGGGCTCGGCGTGCTGGAAGCAGTGTTCGTGGCGCTGCTGCAACACGAGGCTTCGCGCGGCAGTCTGGTGGCGGGGCTGCTGGCCTATCGGGCGATCTATTTCCTGCTGCCGCTGCTGATCACCGTGCTGATGTATCTGGTGGTGGAAGCCAAGGCCAAGGCGTTGCGGATCGAGAAGAAACCCAAGTCCTGATCAGCGCGACTGAATGATGCTCAACCGCTCGCCCACCACCATTTCGGTGATCCAGTCGACGAGGATCGAGGTGTAGGCCTGCTGCGAGGTCGGGTCGCTCAGGGCATGGTCGGCGCCGTCGATGATGCGGTGGGTCAGCGAGTGGGTCTGCTGGCACGCGGCGCGGTAACTCATGATCGTCGCGTGGGGCACGTAGTCATCGGTTTCCGACTGCACCAGCAGCACGTCCCCGGTGAATTGCGAGCAGGCGTGCAAGGCGCGGTTGCTGTCGGCGCGCACCAGGGTGCCGCGATAATCGCGCAGGTCGGCCTTGTCCAGATCGCGCTTTGGCGTGTGCCATTGTTCGTCGCGGTACAGCGCCGGCACCCGCAGCGCCAGCCAGCGCACCGGGCGCAGCGAGGTGAGGATCGAGGCTAGATAACCGCCGTAGCTGGTGCCCACCACCGCGATGGCCGAGGTGTCCAGCGCCGGATGGGCGAGCAGCCGATCGTAGGCCGCCAGCAAGTCACGCAGGTTGTCTTCACGGGTGACCCGGCTCAGCGGAATGCCGGTGCCGCCGGTGTGTCCGCGCAAATCGAACGTCAGACACACGCAGCCCAGGCCGGCGATGCCTTTGGCCCGTTCCAGATCCCGCTCCTGACTGCCACCCCAGCCATGCACGAACAACACGCCGGGGACTTTCGATTTGGGACTGAGGAATGTCCCGCTCATCTGTTCATCATCAATGTCGATTTGAATGCTTTCGCTTCTAGCCGTCATAGGATTTGACCGTTACGTATTTGAGGAGAAAGTCGCTGTTCTCGGCCGGCCCGCGATACACCTCGATGGCATCCGCCGGCAGGGCCTGATCGGTATAGGTTTCCACCGATGACACGCGGATCGCGCGCATCGAAGGATCGTTGACGAAGCTTTGCAGCGCCGCCACTTCCGCGCTGCTGGCGCCGCCCATGCGCCAGGACTGTTCGAGAACGCCACTGCGCGGCCGGCCTTCGCTGTCCAGGCCCTGGGCGATGTCGTAATTGCGCCGCGAGGCATAGAAACGCGGATAGGCTTCGTCCGCCGCCCGGTCGAACACCTGCGCCTGCTGAATGGCCAGACGCACGTCGTCGGGCAGATCCAGCGCCAGCAGATCCTCGTAACCGCCCTGCACCACCAGCAGGTTCGAGCCTCCGTACACCTCTTCGCCGTGGGCGTCCTTGGTCAAGTATTGATCACCGCAGTAACTCAGCACCCTGCCGCCGATGAACGACTGACCGACGCTGTGGGTAACCACCTGACTCAAATCCTGCTCCAGCACCACGCCATCGCTGAACAGTTCTCCGGCCTCGGGTCGGGCGAGAATTTCGTCGAACGCATCCAGGCTCTTGATCACTTCCTGTCCGCGCCCGGCACAGGCGTGAATCGGCTTGATCCGGATCGGTCCGCTGTACAACAGATGTTCAGCGGCAGGCCGCGCATCCTCCAGCGCAAAGACGCTGAGCCCGTCCAGCACCACGGTGCGCACCCGCTCGGAAAACAATGGCGACCAGCCTTGCGGCGCGTGGGCCTGATGGCTGCGCAAACCGTGGCTGATGGCTTTGGTGCAGATGAAGTCGTGCTCGACGAAACCGCCCCACAGATCATCCGGACCGCTCACGCCCAGTTCGCGGGCCGCCGCGCCGACGAGGGTCTGGGTCGGCAACAGATATATATCCCTGCCACGATGCTTTTCAGCGTCGTAACTGCCGCCGAACTTGAGGCCGAGGATCTGCGCCAGCCATCGCGCGAGGGCTTTGTTGGTCTGCACTTCATGCTGTGGCGCGCCGGGTCGAACCGAGTGGGCGACCACTATTTTGTTGCGAGGTGTCGGGGCCATGCGTCCCCCTTCCAACGGCTCGATGAGTGTAGGTCAGAGAGTGCAGAGATCAGGCCAACGGTCGCTGATGAAAAAAGATATATGTAATCAGTAGATTGAGGGATAGGCGATGGCATCTGGCCTTGTCTGTTTTGCACGACTGCCCTGATATGTCCTGCATTTTGCACGAATTCAATCAAGGACAGCTGTGGCCCATGCTTTTCGACTGGCGTTGCGGATTGACGAGCGGGTCCACCCTTGCATAGGAAGACCCGCCAGGTTGACACGTGGCTATTGGTCAATCACGCCAACAGTGTGCACAGCGGAGGAAGTACCGGCGAAGGATCGAGCCCTCTCTAAAATCCGCTCAATCCTCTGTTCGTCGACTCCACTAAGTTCGGCACGGATCACCGTACGTTCACTAGGCATGTCAGGACGTTTACTCATCAATCCGCCGAGCCACTCTGGCACTCTCGGGTTATCAATCAGAGCCGTCAGGAGTTTGAACTCAAGAAGCTCCAGATTCTCCTCGTCGGTCTCTCGCTCTATCAGCGTCTGGATGATCCGGGTTCGCAGGCATAAACCCTCCACGCTCTGCGCCTCAAGCTCCTCCGATGTACATGCATACACGATGTACCTGCGCGCGCCCTCATCTGTAGAGCGCAGGACCGCCTCGGTCAACTCAAACAAACCGTGCCATTCCAAGGGACTGTCAATCGCGATTCGAATGAAGGTTTCAACGATCGGAGAGATTGATATCACTGCCTCGGGTAACTGCTGCAAAGCCTGCATGAACAAAGGTTCCAGCACTTTGAACTGAGCCAGCACTTGATCTTGATTACCCAACCCATAGTGAAAGCCGCTCAATACCTGTGCAGGGACTTCACGCTGCAACGCCCTTTCGAAAATACGGAGGGCAAAAGCCTGGAATTGCACACCCGAATAGCTCATGCACACAGCCACATCGAAATCACATAAGCGTGGGCTATTGATCAACTTCAGCATTGCAGCGATGTCACCACCACGTCCCACGCCTCGCAAGCAAACTGCTTGTAACTCAGAATCCTCGTTGTCAGCCAACAGGTCGTTCATCGCAGCCGTGATTGCAGGTGTAGACGCGTTGTCTTGAAGACCGAGAGCCAACTCGTATTTGTCCTTCAAACTAAACAACCCAGAGGACAATATCTGTCCCATCCTGGCTGCCACTTGATCGCTGTAATCTCTGGCAATCAACCGCAACATCAGCAATTGCTTGCGACTTTCGGAGTGTGCCAATGCCTGCAGCGCAGGCCAGATTCGAGTTTCGGCCCCAAGGAAGAACAAGCCTTGAGCGAGATCTCCCATATTCGCTTCATTGCAATCCTCGAAGGGCTGCTGCGAATCGAATCGCTCCACTAGAAAATGCCAGGCATCAACTTCAGGTTCCTGCAAGACAACCAACATTCGCTTACGCCAAGGCGTTACATGAAAATGCGAAGCCCGGAAACGCTTTTCCCAATGTTTCGGGCGCCAGTCATAGCCTGACTCCGTAGGTGCCAGTGTCCACAGCAGCCGAAGCCTTTGCTCACCACTCCAGCGCTCGGATCCCAATAGATCAATCAAGGCATTACCGGAGCCGAGATACAACAGAACACTGTTGCCGCCAGAGCCCTCCCCCAACGCTCTCGCCAAAGGTTCCAGCGAGCTCCAATCCGGCAGTGCCTCAAACAACGAGCAGGCCAGACCGCGAGCCATGTACATCTGCAGACTCTTCGAATATTCGATCAGTCGCTTCAATTGCTCGATGGCCTGATGTTCATCGCGCATTGCCAAATCCAGCAACGCAAACCGTAACGCTCCCATTTTCAACGGGAAGGCTTTCAGCTGCTCCATATCCGTAATGGCTTGTTTTACATCCAAATACCGGCCTTGCAGACGCTCGGAAATCTTGTCCGGTTCGACACGCAGCACACCCTGCGTCTCGACGATAAAATTGCCGCGCCGGAGTGCCTCATAGGCCAATCTGTCGAAACCAGGCATAGCGAGCACTTCGTTACGACTCAGCACACCCTGCTCCGAATCTGCCAGCGCTCTGGACAACAGCTCGATGAAAAGGCTCAGGTGCTCATCGAGAAGGTCCGCTCGGATATTCACCTCGCTGATGCGCCGCAGGATAAACCGCTCGACAATTTGCACCTCAGACAGCAAAACGTCACCGCGCTCCTGAATTTGTGCGCAGAACGACATCATGCTCGGATGAGGGTATTGAGCCAGCGCGGGATCACCCAAACGGTCGGCAGCGGTACGAGCCTCCTCGCCGGTAAAATCCTTGAGCTGCACCTGCCAGAAATCCTTCTGCGGATGATAGATACAAGGCGACAACTCCAGAGTGGACCTGAGCCGTATCATGGTTTCCGGGCGCCCGGTCAATATGACTTGCAGCCTGGATTGCGTCAGTTGCGCAAGAGTGGCGTCCATCCATCGGCTTAAACTCTGACTGAACGAAGGCGCCCGATCCAGGCCATCAAGGATGACCAGAATGTCTGTGTGGTTGAGCCACTCGACAAGCTCGACCGTAGGCAATGGGTGGCCGCCATGTTCTCGAATGTACTGGCCGACAAGTCGAATCAGCGTCGCATTCAGACTCGCATCGCTGCCTTCAAGGCTTTCTGCGGCAATCAGCAATGTCGGCCGGTCCACTGCCGTTTTGCCACGGTGTGCACACCAACAGCTTTTTCCCTGGCCCGAACCGCCACTGATCACCATCAATTTGCTTGAGGAGACGCGAAAATCCACAAAATGCTGGTCGAGCTCCACGCGCGGCACATACAGATCGGGAACAAAGTGCCCTAACGCCGTTAACTCGTCGACCCGCTGCCCGGTCATGCCCCTGAGGACATCTTCAAGTTGCACCTGCACGCCCGCCAGCGATAGACGGCGATGAGACACCTCAATCTGATGACGTCCTAGAACGCTCCAGAATCCCCAGCGGTCCAAAGATTTTCTGAGCGTCGCAATATCCAGACAGGTTGAATTCAATAACGTCCAGGCCTGTCGGGCCTGCTGCGGATTGACGACCTGCCGCAGGCTTTCGATTGCTTGGTATTCCTGAGATCCATCGAGTGTTTCAAAGATGCTGAGATGGGTGCAGCCCAGAAAATCGCGGAACCGACGGGTGATGTCTTGCGCGGACTTCTGAAGTACTTTCGACTCATTTTCGAAACACGTGCGGAGCCGCTTTAAAGCCTTTTTCGTAACTTCACTCGTAGCGCTGCCTTCAAGATCCGCACCACTCGCCAAATCGTGGCAAGTACGCAAAATGTTGCGTACCGCTACCCTGACCGTGTCAGAAGCTGACTGGTCGGTAGCGATTACGAGCCGATCTCTCGTACAGGAAAAGCTGTCGCTCCAGAACTGCCGGACCAATTGAGCCATGGCCTTGTCGAACTCAGGGCCGAGCTTCAGCCCATGCTTGATCTGAATGTAAACAGTACCCTCAGGCAAGAGCTGCAAGACAAGATCATCGACATGAGTCGAGCTCTCGCATGTGATGGAGGCAAGACTATGCTCGTCGCTCAACTTCCAAGGCAGCGACCCCCCCTTGCCGAGTAATAGTTGAACTGCGCACCATGCGCCAACCGAGCCTGCATAGACGGCGCCTACCGTGCTGGCAGCGCCGCCAGCAGAACCGCGCGAATTGTTGTCGAAGGAGTTGTTCATTTACGTCCTTGTTGGCATTGCCTGAAAGGCGAGGGCAGGCCGGAAAACCAGAGTTAGTGCCTTACTGATAGCTACATGCTACCAAATCGCGTGCGGTATTCACTCGGCGCCAGCCCGGTGATTTTCTTGAACGTCGCGCGAAAGGCTCCCGGATCCTGATAGCCCACCGTCCACGCAATGTGGTCGATGGTGCCGTTGGTGAACTCGAGCATTTCCCGGGCCTTGCCGACCCGCAGGTGTTGGCAGTATTCGGTGGGTTTCAGGCCGGTCGCCGCGCGGAAACGGCGCAGGAAAGTACGTTCTTCCAGGCCCGCGCGCTCGGCCATCGCCGTCAGTGAGACATCGGTCGCGCCATTGCCTTGCAGCCAGTGCTGAACCTTGAGAATCGCCGCGTCGCCATGATTGAGGATCGGGGCGAAATTGCTGCCGCAGGCACTGGCGCTGTCGCTGTGTTCCACCACCAGGAACCGCGCGGTCGCGCTGGCGATGCTCGGCCCGAGCAGACGATCGACCAGCCGCAATCCCAGCTCCGACCAGGCCATCAATCCGGCCGTGGTGATCAGGTCGCCGTCATCGACAATCGGTGTGTCGGCCTTGAGTTTGATGTGCGGATAACGCTCGGCGAACGCCTTGGCTGACGTCCAGTGCGTGGTGGCGCTGCGACCGTCGAGCAGACCGCTTTCGGCCAGCAGCAGAGAACCCACGCACACCCCGCCGAGGGTGGCGCCGCGGGCGTGTTGCTCGCGCAGCCAGTGAATCAACCCGGCGGACACCTGGGCCGCCGAGAAACCACCAATGGACGGCGGAATCACGACCGCCACCAGACCCGCTTCGGCGCAGGGGTCGCTGTCGTGGACCCGTACCGGCGGCTGATCGCCCTCAACCTGCCAATGGCTGACGCGCAAGCGCGGCAACTGCGCACTCTGGTGCTCGGCAGCGACCCGGTTGGCCACCGCGAACAGGTCAGTCAAACCATGCACCGCCGCCATCTGCGCGCCGGGATAGATCAGCACACCCAGTTCGACGACCGCCGGTTTCGCGTCCATTGTCAGTTTTCCCCTGTGTATTGTCGGTGCGGCCAATCCTCGAAAACGTGGCCAGCGCCAATACTGAGCCCACACCCAACGTTCACTTCGAGGACACACCCATGGCCAAGCAAGCGCTCATCGTAGTCGATATCCAGAACGACTACTTCCCCCAAGGCAAGTGGCCGCTGGCCGGTGCCGACGCCGCAGCGGACAACGCCGCCCGGTTGATCGCGGCGTTCCGCGAGGCCGGTGATTTGGTGGTGCACATCCGCCACGAATTCACTTCGCCCGAAGCACCGTTTTTCACCCCGGGCTCCGAAGGCGCGAAACTGCATCCGAAAGTGCTCAACCGCGCCGATGAGCCGGTAGTGCTCAAGCACTTCGTCAATTCATTCCGCGAAACAGAGCTGCAATCGATCCTCGATGAACAAGGCATCAAAGAGTTGGTAGTGGTCGGTAGCATGAGCCACATGTGCGTCGACGGCATCACCCGCGCAGCGGCAGATCTGGGTTACACCGTCACGGTGATCCACGATGCCTGCGCCAGCCGCGATCTGGAATTCAACGGCCTGACCGTTCCCGCCACCCACGTGCATGCGGCGTTCATGTCGGCGCTGGGGTTTGCCTACGCCAGCGTGGTGTCCACCGACGAGTTCCTCGTCGCCAGCCACTGAGCCCTGCTCTGATACAACCAGAAAAACCTGCGCCCGCCTCGTTGCGGGCGTTTTTTCGCGTGTCATGAAAATCTCACGCGTGAGCCATTGATGGCATTTTGATTTGGTTGTAGTGTTGCTCACGCGTGAGATGTTCATAACGGAGTCATCGCCATGAAAAGCCGCTCCCCCGCTACAGCGTCAGAGAGCCCAAAGGGAGTGCGCTCGACACCGTCCGCGAAAAAACCGTCGAGCTTCTACATGAAGCAGATGCGCGCGGGCCTGGCTGCCGCCGGTTATGTGAAACACGAAACTTGGGTGCTTCCGGAAAACCGAAGCTTGCTCAAGCAAATGGAGCAACAGCTACGCCAACCGATTCTGGCTGGCTCTTTCATGTCGGAGAATTACATGAGCGCAGGCAACAACTGGAACATCGATAGCCTCTACAACGCTTTCAAGGCGCTGGACGAGGTGGCTTCGCAAGAAATCACGCTGTCTCTGATCCAGAGCTCCGAACCCAGCCTCAAGCTGGAAATGAACGAATTCGGCGGTCTGCCGATTCACATCGCCATCGCCGGCCAGCAGATCATCGTCGACACCGTGCTGGTGGACATTGATTCGATCACCGACGTACGCGCGTTCAACGACGCCGTGCTGCGCAGCCGGGAAATGTTCCCGCTGTCGTCGATCGGCATCGAAACCATGCCCAATGGCCAGACCGTCTACAACATGTTCGGTGCACTGAGTGCCGATTCGAGCCTAACCAACGTAGTCACCGAGGTGAAAACCCTGGTCGACAACGTGCAGCGCGCCAGCGAAGCCTTCGAACACTTCTTCAAGTAATCAACAGGGAAAATCCAATGACTCAGTCCATCTGGAACAAGTTGTTCACCGCGCTGCGCGGCGGCGCCAATGAAGTCGGCGAAGCGATCGTTGACCAACAGGCCCTGCGCATCCTCGATCAGGAAATCCGTGACGCCGACAGCGCCCTGTCCAACGCCCGTCGCGAACTGGTCACCATCATGGCCAAGCACAAGCTGTCCGCCGACCGCGTGAGCGAGTACGACGCCAAGATCAAGGACCTGGAAGCCAAGGCTGTTTCCGCCCTGAACGCCGGCCGCGAAGATCTGGCGATGGAAGTGGCCGAAGCAATTTCGACCCTGACCAACGACCTGACCACCGAGAAGGCCCAGAGCGACGAGTTCGGCACCTACGCCGACAACATGCGCAAGGACATCAACAAGGCCGAAGCGCGGATCAAGAGCCTGCGCCAGCAAGTGGACATGGCCAAGGCCCGTGAAAGCGTGCAGAAGGCTCAGGTCAGCGCTTCGATCGCCAGCGGCGGCGCCAACGGCAAACTGGAAACCGCCGTCGGCACCCTGAACCGTCTGCAGGAAAAGCAAAAGCAACGTGCCGCCGAGCTGAATGCTCAGGACGAACTGGCCGATGCCACGACCGGCAACGACCTGGACCGCAAGCTGCGCGAAGCCGGCATCACGCCGAACGAAGGCAGCGCCAACGCCATCCTCGAGCGTCTGAAGCAGAAGTCCGCCCAGTAACGGCGGCCAGAAAAAGAAGGGCACCGCGTGCCCTTCTTTTTTTTGCCTGCTCGTTCGCCGCGCGGCCCGGTACACTAGCGGCGTTTTGCCAACGAATACCTCCACCCGCTTCAAGGAATGTACCCATGGGATGGTTCAAAGATTTGCTCGGCACCAGCAACCGGCAGTCGGCGGCGTCGACCTCCGAGTCTGCCGGTGGCCCGCTCGGACTGGCGCAGGGCAAGGCGATCCGCTTCGACACGACCCTCGGCCTGTTGCTCGACGGCAGCACCTCGGTACGTGTTCCCGACGCCCAGGCCATCTGGAGCGCCGGCTGGATCGACCTCGGTCAGTCGAACAAACTGCATCGCTACTATCTGAACGATGAAGAGTTCTGGGTACAAGTCCATGTCACCGGCGACGACCAGATCGAGTCGGTGACGCTGTTCAACTACCTCAGCTATGTGACGGTCAACAGTGACGCCGAATTGCAGCGCCTGGCCGGCCCGAACAGCCTGATCGGCCTGCCGACCTACTGCCACGAAGGTGTCGAATACACTCGTGAATGGGGCACCGAACGCGGCCAGACCGAACTGGTGCCGCTCACCGAACAGGTGATCAACCCGGACGAGTCCTACACCATCAACCATCACTCGATGCTTTACGCCCGGGAGACCGGCCTGACCGATCGCCGCGAGCTCTTGCTGTTCTCCGTCGAACAGGACGAAGAAGGCACCGTCAGCCTGAGCACCTCGCTGGGCATCTCGCTGTACACCACCGATTTGAGCACTATCTAAAAGGAAGTTTTCCATGCTGGAAGCGTTGTCCATTTCCCTGAACAAAGCCGCGCTGGTCGGTTTCGTTGCCTACCTGATCGGCGCCGTGCTGCTGTTCATGCTGTTTCAGTTCGTCTACACCCGCGTCACGCCGCACAAGGAATTCGAGCTGATCCGTTCCGGCAACGTCGCCGCCGCCATTGCCCTGTCCGGCGCGATCATCGGCTTCGCGATTCCGGCGAGCAACGTGATCGCCCATTCGATCAACGTGCTCGACTTCGTGCTCTGGGCGGTGATCGCGGCTGTGGTGCAATTGCTGGCCTTCCTGGCGACCGGGCTGGTGCTAAAAGGCACGTCCCAACGCATCGCCAACGGTGAAATCGCCGCGGGCATTTATGTGGCGGCGGTGGCAATCAGCGTCGGCATGCTCAACGCCGCGTGCATGACCCCGTCCTACTGATCGGCAGGAAGCCTGAGATGAAACGAAGCAAGTACGTTCAACTGTCGCTGGCCGCTTCGGTGGCCCTGGCGATTTCCGGTGAAGTGGCCGCCCAGGAACAGCAACGCAACTTCCAGAGTGTCGAACAATGCGTCGACGCCGAACTGGCGCCGGATGTCTGCTCGAATGCCTACGTCGCCGCCCTGGCCGAACACCGGCGGATCTCCCCGGCCTACGACGACAAGGCTGCCTGCGACGCGGACTTTGCTGCTGACTGGTGTCAGAAAAATTCCGCCGGCCGTTTCGTGCCGAAACTCGGTGGCTTCAAGGTGCCGCAGGACGGTGAGCCGGCGCAGAACCTCGATGCGATCGCCAATGCACAGATGCCGGCGGGTGATGCGGCTGCCGTGCAGAGCAATCAGACAAGTACCTCGCACTCATCCAGCGGTGCAGGCAACGGCTGGCTCACCGGATGGCTGATCGGCAATGCCATGAGCAACAACCGCGCGAGCGACTCGCGGCCGGTTTATCGTGAGCGCAATACCCGCCAGACCTACGACACCTCGACGCTGAACCGTCGAATCGAGTCGGCACCGAGCCGCAGCCAGCGGGACTACGACAGCGATTACCGCAAACCGGTCAACGTCGCCTCGTCCACTTCCCGTGGCGGTTTCGGCAGCCAGTCCAGCGCACGCAGCGGTTGGGGCGGCTGGGGCCGTTCGAGCAGCTGACCATGAAGAAGATCCACTGCGCCGAGCGCCACGACTGGAAACAGACCGCCGAAAGCCTCGGTTTTCTGTTTCATACCATCGACGACGAGCCGTACTGGGACGAGCGCGCCTACTACCAGTTCACGCTCGCGCAGATCGAAAACGATCTGGAGGATCCGACCACCGAGTTGCACGAGATGTGCATGGATCTGGTCGACCGCGTCGTGCACAGCGAAGAACTGCTGGATCGTCTGAGCATTCCGGCACCGTACTACGACATGATCCGAACGTCCTGGCTGGAAGGTCATCCGCATCTGTACGGGCGCATGGACTTCTCCTACAGCGGCAACGGCCCTGCGAAGCTGCTCGAACTCAACTACGACACGCCCACCAGCCTTTATGAAGCAGCGGCGTTCCAGTGGGGCTGGCTGGAGCAATGCATCGAGCGCGGAATGCTGCCGCGCCATGCCGACCAGTTCAACAGCATCGACACCCGGCTGCACGAAGCCTTTGCTCAACTGAAACTGAAGCGGCCGTTTTACTTCGCCTCGATGAAAGACTCGGTCGAAGACAAGGGCACCACGGATTATCTGCGGCTGATCGCAGAGAAGGTCGGCATCGAATCGCGGCACATCGATATCGAAGACATCGGCCTGAGCGCTGAAGGCCGCTTCGTGGATCTCGAAGATCGCTGGATCCCGCACCTGTTCAAACTGCACGCCTGGGAATTCATCTTCCACGAGCCGTTCGGCGCGGCGATTGCCGAGTGCGACACGCAGTTTTTCGAACCGGCGTGGAAGTCGATCCTATCCAACAAGGGCGCCCTGCCCCTGCTATGGGAGTTTCATAAAGGCCACCCGAATCTGCTGGCTGCTCACCTCGATCCGAACCCGGGCAGTGCGGTGCCCAAGGGCTGGGTGCGCAAACCGTACTTCTCCCGGGAAGGCGCCAACATCGAGCTGCAGACCGCCGAAGGTCTGATCGTCAAAGAGGATGGGCCCTACACCGACGCGCCCTTCATCCTGCAGGAATTTGCCCCTTTGCCGAAGTTCGACGACAGCTACACGTTGATCGGTTCATGGGTAATCGGTGATCAGGCGGCGGGGATTGGCGTACGCGAAGACAACAGCCTTATCACCAAGGATTCGAGCCGGTTTCTGCCACATCTGATCCTTGATTGAAAAACCTGCGTGCATGAAAAAGGCCCGTCGCATTCAGCGACGGGCCTTTTTTGTTTAGCGCGGATACAGCAGCGAATCAGAACGGAATGTCGTCATCGAAGCTGTCGAAATCCGGAGCCGGTTGCGGTGCGGCCTGCTGTGGAGCCGGGGCCGAACGCTGCTGAGGTGCCGACCGCTGCGGACGCGGAGCCTGCTGGCGTGGCGCCTGCTGCTGGTAGTTGTTGCCACCGCCTTGTTGGTCGCCCTGTTGTGGACGGCCGCCGAGCAGTTGCATGGTGCCTTGCATGTCGACCACGATTTCAGTGGTATAACGCTTGATACCGTCTTTTTCCCACTCACGGGTCTGCAGCTTGCCTTCGATGTAAACCTGCGAACCCTTGCGCAGGTATTCGCCGGCGATTTCGGCAACCTTGCCGAACATCGATACGCGGTGCCACTCGGTCTTCTCGACCTTCTGACCGGTCTGCTTGTCGGTCCACTGCTCGCTGGTCGCCAGACTCAGGTTGGTCACGGCGTTACCGTTGGGCAGGTAGCGTACTTCGGGATCCTGGCCGCAAGTACCGACCAGAATGACTTTGTTAACCCCACGGGCCATAACGTTCTCCTAGGCTTCGCACGCAGTCTGCGCCGGGTTGTTCACCAGGCGTTCGAGAGTGGTGCGATCCATTAATTCGGTGTCCAGTTTGATGTAGATCGCCGCTTCATCAGCGACTATCACTGCATCAGTTACCCCTACGAGGGCCTTGAGACGCTCGACCAGACCCGCTTCGCGGATCGCTTCGGGCGACAACGGCAGGCGCAGGCTCGTCACGTAGGGAGGTTCGCGCATGGTAACAGCAAAGGCCAGCCAAAGTGCAGCCAGCCCGGCACATCCGAGGAACACAACCGACAGACCGCCATGCTGGAACATCCAGCCGCCGAGAATACCGCCGAGTGCCGAACCGAGGAACTGACTGGTGGAGTACACGCCCATGGCCGTGCCTTTGCCACCTGCCGGTGAAACCTTGCTGATCAGCGACGGCAGCGAAGCTTCCAGCAGATTGAACGCGGTGAAGAACACCACCGTCCCGATCACCAGAGCCCGCAGGCTGTCACCGAACTGCCAGAAGAATAGCTCAGTGAGCATCAGCGTCATCACGGAGCCGAGCAAAACTCGTTTCATTTTGCGTTTCTTCTCGCCGTAGATAATGAACGGGATCATGGCAAAGAAAGAAATCAGCAGTGCGGTGAGGTAGACCCACCAGTGCTGTTCCTTGGGCAGACCGGCCTTTTCAACCAACGCCAAAGGCAGTGCGACGAAGCTCGACATCAACATCGCATGTAACACAAAAATGCCCAGGTCCAGCCGCAGCAGGTCCGGGTGCTTGAGCGTCGGCATCAACGCCTGACGTGCAACGCCAGACTCGCGGTGGCTCAACGGCCCGGTGGATTTCGGCACCATGAACATCACGATCACGATCCCGACCAGTGCCATGCCACCGGTGGCGAGGAACAGGCCGGACAAGCCGAATGCACGGGTCAGCAGCGGGCCGACCACCATCGCCACGGCGAACGACAGGCCGATGGTCATGCCGATCATGGCCATGGCCTTGGTGCGGTGCTGCTCGCGGGTCAGGTCGGAGAGCAAGGCCATGACCGCCGCAGAAATAGCGCCGGCGCCCTGCAGGATCCGCCCGGCAATCACGCCCCAGATCGAATCGGCCTGAGCCGCCAGCACGCTGCCGAGGGCGAAGACGATCAGCCCCAGGTAAATCACCGGACGGCGACCGATGCGGTCGGAAATGATCCCGAACGGAATCTGGAAAATCGCCTGGGTCAGGCCGTAAGCGCCGATCGCCAGCCCGATCAGGGCCGGGGTCGCTCCCGCCAGATCCATGCCGTAGGTCGCCAGTACCGGCAACACCATGAACATGCCAAGCATACGGAAGGCGAACACCAGGGCCAGACCGCTCGCCGCGCGGGTCTCGCTGCCACTCATGCGTTCGCTGTGGGGATCGTGCATGGAAAAACCTCGTGTGAACCGGCGGCGATTCTACCAGTCCCATCGAGAGACGGGGTATATCGCGACGCTTTGACGCGTACAGATGAAACTCTCTTCATGTAAGGCAAAAAACCCATCACTTGATAGTGTGCATCCATCCAGTATTTGGCCGTATACTCCTGTGTTTTCGACGCCCGCCGAGCGAGGCCATTTTGGACAAGATCCTGATTCGTGGGGCCCGCACCCACAACCTGAAGAACATCGACCTGACCCTGCCACGGGACAAACTGATCGTCATCACCGGCCTGTCCGGATCCGGCAAGTCGTCCCTGGCCTTCGACACGCTGTACGCCGAAGGTCAGCGCCGCTATGTCGAATCCCTGTCGGCCTATGCCCGACAGTTCCTGTCGATGATGGAAAAACCCGACGTCGACACCATCGAAGGCCTGTCGCCGGCGATCTCCATCGAACAGAAGTCGACCTCGCACAACCCGCGCTCCACGGTCGGCACCATCACCGAAATCTACGACTACCTGCGCCTGCTCTATGCGCGCGTCGGTACACCGCGCTGCCCGGATCACGACATTCCGCTGGAAGCGCAGACCGTCAGCCAGATGGTCGATCTGGTGCTGGCTCAGCCGGAAGGCAGCAAGCTGATGCTGCTGGCGCCGGTGATTCGCGAGCGCAAGGGCGAGCATCTGTCGGTGTTCGAAGAACTGCGCGCCCAGGGCTTCGTCCGGGCCCGGGTCAACGGCCGGCTCTGCGAGCTGGACGAACTGCCGAAACTGGATAAACAGAAGAAGCACACGATTGAAGTCGTGGTCGACCGCTTCAAGGTTCGCGCGGATCTGCAGCAGCGTCTGGCGGAATCCTTCGAGACCGCACTGAAGCTGGCCGACGGCATCGCGCTGGTGGCGCCGATGGACGACGAGCCAGGCGAAGAGATGATTTTCTCCGCGCGCTTCGCCTGCCCGATCTGCGGCCACGCGATCAGCGAGCTGGAACCCAAGCTGTTTTCCTTCAACAACCCGGCCGGCGCCTGCCCGACCTGCGACGGTCTGGGCGTGAAGCAGTTCTTCGACATCAAGCGACTGGTCAACGGTGAACTCACGCTGGCCGAGGGCGCGATTCGTGGCTGGGATCGGCGCAACGTCTATTACTTCCAGATGCTCGGCTCGCTGGCCGCGCATTACGGCTTCAGCCTGGAGCAGCCGTTCAACGAGCTGCCGGCCGACCAGCAGAAGTACATCCTGCACGGCAGCGGCTCGCAGAACGTCGATTTCAAATACCTCAACGACCGGGGCGACATCGTCAAGCGCTCGCACCCGTTCGAAGGCATCGTGCCGAATCTCGAACGCCGCTACCGCGAAACCGAATCGGCGAGCGTTCGCGAAGAACTGGCGAAGTTCCTCAGCACCCAGTCCTGCCCGGATTGCCGTGGCACCCGCCTGCGTCGCGAAGCGCGACACGTGTGGGTCGGCGAGAAAACCCTGCCGGCGGTGACCAACCTGCCGATCGGCGACGCTTGCGATTACTTCGGCGCGCTGAAGATGACCGGGCGCCGTGGCGAGATCGCCGACAAGATTCTCAAGGAAATCCGCGAGCGCCTGCAATTCCTGGTCAATGTCGGTCTCGACTATCTGTCGCTGGATCGCAGTGCCGACACGCTATCTGGCGGCGAGGCACAGCGGATTCGTCTGGCCAGCCAGATCGGCGCGGGCCTGGTGGGTGTTCTGTACATCCTCGACGAGCCGTCCATTGGCCTGCACCAGCGCGACAATGACCGCCTGCTCGGCACCCTCAAGCACCTGCGCGACATCGGCAATACGGTGATCGTGGTCGAGCATGACGAAGACGCGATTCGTCTCGCTGACTACGTAGTGGATATCGGCCCGGGCGCCGGGGTTCATGGCGGGCAGATCGTCGCCGAAGGCACGCCGGACGAAGTCATGGCACACCCGGACTCGCTGACCGGTAAATACCTGTCGGGCCGGGTGAAGATTGAAGTGCCGGCCAAGCGCACGCCGCGCAACAAGAAACAGGTGCTGGCGCTCAAGGGCGCGCGTGGCAACAACCTGCGCAACGTTGACCTGGAAATCCCGATCGGCCTGCTGACCTGCGTGACCGGCGTTTCCGGCTCCGGCAAATCGACGCTGATCAACAACACGCTGTTCCCGCTGAGCGCAACGGCACTCAATGGCGCGACCACCCTGGAAGCCGCAGCCCACGACAGCATCAAAGGCCTGGAACATCTGGACAAGGTTGTCGACATCGACCAGAGCCCGATCGGCCGTACACCACGCTCCAACCCGGCAACCTATACCGGACTGTTCACGCCGATCCGCGAACTGTTCGCCGGCGTGCCCGAGTCCCGCTCCCGTGGTTACGGCCCGGGGCGTTTCTCGTTCAACGTGAAGGGTGGTCGTTGCGAAGCCTGCCAGGGCGACGGTCTGATCAAGGTGGAAATGCACTTCCTGCCAGACATCTACGTTCCGTGCGACGTGTGCAAGAGCAAGCGCTACAACCGCGAAACACTGGAGATCAAATACAAGGGCAAGAGCATCCACGAAACCCTCGAGATGACCATCGAGGAAGCGCGGGAGTTCTTCGATGCGGTACCAGCGCTGGCGCGCAAGCTGCAAACGCTGATGGATGTAGGCCTGTCCTACATCAAGCTCGGGCAGTCGGCGACCACGCTGTCCGGTGGTGAGGCTCAGCGGGTCAAGTTGTCTCGCGAGCTGTCCAAACGCGATACCGGCAAGACCCTGTACATCCTCGACGAGCCGACCACCGGTCTGCACTTCGCGGATATCCAGCAACTGCTCGACGTACTGCATCGCCTGCGCGACCACGGCAACACCGTGGTGGTGATCGAGCACAACCTCGACGTGATCAAGACCGCCGACTGGCTAGTGGATCTCGGCCCCGAGGGTGGCTCGAAAGGTGGGCAGATCATCGCCACCGGCGCGCCGGAGGAAGTGGCCGAGATGAAACAGTCTCACACCGGCCATTACCTCAAGCCGCTGTTGCTCCGCGATCGGGCCTGATCGCCGGGCATGAAAAAGCCCCTGCACTTCATCAGTGACAGGGGCTTTTTTGTATCGGCTGCAATCAGGACGCGTGGGACTGCAGGTAGTTCTGGATACCGATCAGTTTGATCAGGCCCAACTGCTTTTCAAGCCAGTAGGTGTGATCTTCTTCGGTGTCATTGAGCTGAACCCGCAGGATCTCGCGGCTGACATAGTCGCCGTGCTGTTCGCACAGTTCGATGCCCTTGCACAGCGCGGCGCGCACTTTGTACTCAAGACGCAAATCCGCTTCGAGCATGGTCTCGACCGTGGTACCAACATCCAGGTCATCCGGGCGCATGCGCGGAGTGCCTTCGAGCATCAGAATCCGGCGCATCAGCGCATCGGCGTGACCGGCCTCTTCTTCCATCTCGTGGTTGATTCGTTCGTAGAGCTTGGTGAATCCCCAGTCCTCATACATCCGCGAGTGAACGAAATATTGGTCACGCGCGGCCAGTTCGCCGGTCAGCAACGTGTTGAGGTAATCGATAACGTCTGGGTGGCCTTGCATCGCCCTACATCTCCCTGCTTGAAAGTCTGTAGTTTGAACCAACCTGACTGGAAGGTCACTCACTTCGCGCAATAAAAGCGAAGATATTCTGAGAAAAGCAGCCTAAATAACGCAAAAACCGCCCTAATGAGGGCGGTTCTGCTTCTCGTTTAGACTTCGTTAAGCTGTACGTTGAGCAGCTTTGCGATTGCTTCTCCGTACGCCGGATCGGCCTTGTGGAAATGCTGCAACTGACGGTCGACGACATCACTCGATACACCCGCCATCGCGCCGGCGATGTTGCTGACCAGCAATGCTTTCTGCTCGTCGCTCATCAAACGGAACAGCGCACCTGCGTGGCTGTAGTAGTCGCTGTCTTCACGATGATCGTAGCGATCAGCCGCGCCGCTCAGGGCCAGTGCAGGCTCGGCATAGTGCGGCGCTTGCTTCGGCGACTCTACATAGCTGTTCGGCTCGTAGTTAGGCGCTGCGCCACCATTGCTGCCAAAAGCCATCGAACCATCACGCTGGTAAGTATTCACCGGGCTGCGTGGGGCATTCACCGGCAGTTGCTGGTGGTTGGTGCCTACACGGTAGCGGTGAGCGTCGGCGTATGCGAACACACGACCTTGCAGCATGCGATCCGGCGACAGACCTACGCCAGGCACCATGTTGCTGGGACCGAACGCAGCTTGCTCGACTTCAGCAAAGTAGTTGAGCGGATTACGGTTCAGTTCCAGCTCACCCACTTCAATCAGTGGAAACTCCTTCTGCGACCAAGTCTTGGTCACGTCGAACGGGTTCTCGTAGTGCGCAGCGGCCTGGGCCTCGGTCATGATCTGGATGCATACGCTCCATTTCGGGAAGTCACCACGTTCGATGGCCTCGAACAGATCGCGCTGGGCATAGTCGGGATCTGTGCCTGCCAAACGTGCCGCGTCTGCCGGCGCCAGGTTCTTGATTCCTTGCCTGGTCTTGTAATGCCACTTCACCCAGTGGCGCTCGCCTTGAGCGCTGATCAGGCTGTAGGTGTGGCTGCCGAAGCCGTGCATGTGGCGATAGCCGTCCGGAATGCCGCGATCGGAGAACAGGATCGTGACCTGGTGCAGCGCTTCAGGAGAATGCGACCAGAAGTCCCACATCATCTGCGCGCTTTTCAGGTTGCTTTGCGGCAGGCGTTTCTGGGTGTGGATAAAGTCAGGGAATTTCAGCGGATCACGAATGAAGAACACCGGCGTGTTGTTGCCGACGATGTCCCAGTTGCCTTCTTCGGTATAGAACTTGAGGGCGAAGCCACGTGGATCGCGCTCGGTGTCGGCCGAGCCACGCTCGCCACCGACCGTTGAAAAACGCAGGAAGGTCGGCGTCTGTTTGCCGACAGCGGAGAACAACTTGGCGCTGGTGTACTGCGTAATGTCGCGAGTGACCGTGAAAGTACCGTATGCGCCCGAACCCTTGGCGTGTACACGACGCTCAGGAATGTTTTCCCGGTTGAAGTGAGCAAGCTTCTCGATCAGATGGAAATCATCGAGCAGCAACGGGCCACGAGGGCCAGCGGAGCGAGAATTCTGGTTATCAGCGACAGGTGCGCCACTGGCGGTCGTAAGCGTCTTGTTCTGGCTCATGCGATCTTCATCCTCTATCGGTCTTGAACTGCCGGCTAATCGGCTTGTTAGGGAGTATCGATCATCAATATGACAGCCACAAATTCATTAACTCATGACTATCAATAGAGAAAAACTAACGATAAATCCTGGCATATAGTGCAGAACCAAACAGGGTAGAAGCTTGTACGAACAGCGCATTTCTTACAGGCACAAAAAACCGGGCACTAGGCCCGGTTCCTTGTTTCAGACTGATGTCTTACTCAGCGGATACAGCTTCACCGCCGACAGCACGATCAACCAGTTCGACGTACGCCATAGGCGCGTTGTCGCCAGCGCGGAAACCGCACTTGAGGATGCGCAGGTAGCCACCCTCACGGGTAGCGTAACGCTTGCCCAGGTCGTTGAAGAGCTTACCAACGATAGCTTTCGAACGAGTACGGTCGAAAGCCAGACGACGGTTAGCAACGCTGTCTGTCTTGGCCAGAGTGATCAGCGGCTCGGCAACGCGGCGCAGTTCTTTGGCTTTTGGCAGAGTAGTTTTGATCAGCTCGTGCTCGAACAGCGACACCGCCATGTTCTGGAACATGGCCTTGCGGTGCGAGCTGGTGCGGCTCAGGTGACGCCCACTTTTACGATGACGCATGGTTCATTCCTTACCAAACACTACGTTCGGTGATTACGACGATCAGGCAGTCGCCTTGTCGTCCTTCTTAAGACTTGCAGGCGGCCAGTTGTCGAGGCGCATGCCGAGGGACAGACCGCGGGAGGCCAGAACGTCCTTGATTTCAGTCAAGGATTTCTTGCCCAGGTTCGGAGTCTTCAACAGCTCTACTTCGGTACGCTGAATCAGGTCGCCGATGTAGTAGATGTTTTCCGCCTTAAGGCAGTTAGCCGAACGTACAGTCAGTTCCAGATCGTCAACCGGGCGAAGCAGGATCGGATCGATCTCGTCTTCCTGCTCGACAACCACTGGCTCACTGTCACCTTTGAGGTCGACGAACGCAGCCAACTGCTGTTGCAGAATGGTTGCAGCGCGGCGGATAGCCTCTTCAGGATCCAGAGTACCGTTGGTTTCCAGATCAATAACCAGCTTGTCCAGGTTGGTGCGCTGCTCGACACGGGCGTTTTCCACCACGTATGCGATACGGCGAACCGGGCTGAACGAAGAGTCAAGCTGCAAGCGACCGATGCTGCGGCTTTCGTCTTCATCGCTCTGACGCGAGTCTGCTGGTTCATAACCACGACCACGAGCTACGGTGAGCTTCATGTTCAGGGCGCCGTTAGACGCCAGGTTAGCGATTACGTGATCGGGATTAACGATCTCGACATCATGATCCAGCTGAATATCGGCAGCGGTAACCACCCCCGAACCCTTCTTCGACAAGGTCAGCGTAACTTCGTCACGACCGTGCAGCTTGATGGCCAGACCTTTAAGGTTCAACAGGATTTCAATTACGTCTTCCTGTACACCTTCGATGGCGCTGTACTCGTGGAGCACACCGTCAATCTCGGCCTCGACTACTGCGCAGCCGGGCATTGAGGACAACAGGATGCGGCGCAGCGCGTTGCCCAGGGTGTGGCCAAAACCACGCTCGAGAGGCTCGAGAGTGATCTTGGCGCGGGTTGGACTGACAACCTGCACATCAATGTGGCGGGGTGTCAGGAACTCATTTACCGAAATCTGCATGGATGCACCTATTTTCTAGCCCTTACTTGGAGTAGAGCTCGACAATCAGGCTTTCGTTGATGTCGGCGGACAGATCACTGCGAGCAGGAACGTTCTTGAAAACGCCCGACTTCTTCTCAGTGTCTACTTCTACCCATTCTACGCGGCCACGTTGGGCACACAGATCGAGAGCTTGGACAATGCGAAGTTGGTTTTTTGCTTTCTCGCGAACAGCAACCACGTCACCAGCACGAACCTGGTAGGACGGAACGTTTACGGTCTGACCGTTAACGCTGATCGACTTGTGCGATACCAGCTGACGGGATTCGGCACGAGTCGAACCAAAGCCCATACGGTATACAACGTTGTCCAGACGGCATTCGAGCAGTTGCAGCAGGTTTTCACCAGTTGCACCTTTCTTGCCAGCAGCTTCTTTGTAGTAGCCGCTGAACTGACGCTCGAGAACGCCGTAGATACGACGGACCTTCTGCTTTTCACGCAGTTGGGTGCCGTAGTCGGACTGGCGACCGCGGCGTTGGCCGTGGATACCAGGTGCTGCTTCAATGTTGCACTTCGATTCGATCGCGCGCACGCCGCTCTTCAGGAAGAGATCGGTGCCTTCGCGACGAGCGAGTTTGCATTTTGGACCAATGTAACGAGCCATTCTTTACAATCTCCTGGATTACACGCGGCGCTTCTTCGGCGGACGGCACCCGTTGTGCGGGATTGGCGTCACGTCGGTGATGCTGGCGATCTTGTAGCCACAGCCGTTCAAAGCGCGGACTGCGGATTCACGACCTGGACCTGGACCCTTGACGTTCACGTCGAGGTTTTTCAGGCCGTATTCCAGCGCAGCTTGACCAGCACGCTCAGCAGCTACTTGAGCAGCGAACGGGGTGGACTTGCGGGAACCGCGGAAACCCGAACCACCGGAGGTAGCCCAGGAAAGAGCGTTACCTTGACGGTCGGTGATGGTCACGATGGTGTTGTTAAAAGAAGCATGGATGTGGGCGATGCCATCAACCACTGTCTTTTTAACTTTTTTACGAGGACGAGCAGCAGGTTTTGCCATGATTAAATTCCTGTCGATTCGCTGGGGCGATTACTTGCGGATCGGCTTACGCGGACCTTTACGGGTACGCGCGTTGGTCTTGGTACGCTGACCGCGTACTGGCAGACCACGACGATGACGCAGACCGCGATAGCAACCGAGGTCCATCAAGCGCTTGATTTTCATGTTGATTTCGCGACGCAGGTCACCTTCAGTGGTGAACTTCGCCACTTCGCCACGCAGCTGTTCAATCTGCTCGTCGCTCAGATCCTTGATCTTTGCGGCTGGGTTTACCCCAGTCTCTGCACAGATCTTCTGTGCAGTAGTGCGACCAACACCATAGATGTAGGTCAGCGAGATAACAGTATGCTTGTTATCTGGAATGTTAACGCCTGCAATACGGGCCATTCAGTGGGACTCCAATTGACAGCTACCTACGCCCCGGAAGCCAAGAAATAGGGCGCGAGATAATATCGCTGTAATAACAAATAATCAACCCGGTAGCGCACTAGCTACCGGGCTTGAAGCACAATCACACTCAGCCTTGGCGCTGTTTGTGACGCGGTTCCGCGCTGCAAATTACTCGAACAACACCTTCGCGGCGAATAATCTTGCAGTTACGGCACAGCTTTTTCACCGATGCACGAACTTTCATCACCAACTCCTCGAACCTTATGGGTACTCAGCGCAACATGCCGCTGCCGTAACCCTTCAGGTTGGCTTTCTTCATCAGGGATTCGTACTGGTGCGAAACGAGGTGCGATTGTACTTGGGACATGAAGTCCATCACAACCACGACCACGATCAGCAACGAGGTCCCGCCAAGGTAGAACGGAACGTTTGCTGCAACCACCAGGAACTGGGGCAACAAGCACACGGCCGTCATGTAAAGAGCACCGAACATGGTCAAGCGAGTCAAAACGCCATCAATATAGCGTGCGGACTGCTCACCTGGACGGATGCCCGGAATAAAGGCACCGGACTTCTTCAGGTTTTCCGCTACGTCTTTCGGATTGAACATCAACGCCGTATAGAAGAAGCAGAAGAAAATAATCCCTGCACTAAACAGCAGAATATTCAACGGCTGACCAGGAGCGATCGACTGCGAGATGTCCTGCAACCAGCCCATACCTTCAGACTGACCAAACCAGGCACCCAACGAAGCCGGGAACAGCAAAATGCTGCTCGCGAAAATAGCCGGAATAACACCGGCCATGTTCACCTTCAGCGGCAAGTGGCTTGTCTGCGCAGCAAAAACCTTGCGGCCCTGCTGACGCTTGGCGTAGTGAACAGCGATACGACGCTGACCACGCTCAATGAACACCACGAAACCGATAATCGCTACTGCCAGCAAACCGATGGCAACCAAAGCGAAGATGTTGATATCGCCCTGACGCGCAGACTCGAAAGACTGCCCGATTGCTCTCGGAAGACCGGCGACGATACCCGAAAAAATCAACATCGAGATACCGTTGCCTACACCACGCTCAGTAATCTGCTCACCCAGCCACATCATGAACATCGCGCCAGCCACAAACGTGGAGACCGCGACGAAATGGAAGCCAAAGTCACCAGTGAACGCAACGCCCTGCCCCGCCAGACCAATGGACATGCCAATGGCCTGAACGAGAGCGAGGACGACGGTGCCGTAGCGGGTGTACTGGCTGATCTTGCGACGGCCAGCTTCACCTTCCTTCTTCAACTGCTCCAGCTGCGGGCTGACGGCGGTCATCAACTGCATGATGATCGATGCCGAAATGTACGGCATGATCCCCAGTGCAAAGATGCTCATCCGCTCCAGCGCGCCGCCGGAAAACATGTTGAACAAGCTAAGAATGGTCCCCTCATTCTGTCGAAACAGGTCTGCGAGTCGGTCCGGGTTGATACCTGGAACCGGGATGTGTGCGCCTATTCGGTAGACGATAATCGCCAGGAACAGAAAACGCAGACGAGCCCAGAGTTCAGACATACCGCCTTTGCCGAGCGCAGAGAGAGCACCTTGCTTAGCCATTTATTCCTCGAACTTGCCGCCAGCTGCTTCGATAGCCGCACGCGCACCTTTGGTGGCGCCGATTCCCTTGCCGATAGTGACAGCGCGAGTCACTTCACCGGACAGCATGATTTTCACACGCTGTACGTTGACGTTGATCACGTTGGCATCTTTCAGGGACTGCACGGTGACGATGTCGCCTTCCACTTTAGCCAGCTCGGACAGACGCACTTCTGCGCGGCCCATGGCTTTCAGGGAAACGAAACCGAACTTCGGCAGGCGACGATGCAGCGGCTGTTGACCGCCTTCAAAGCCTGGAGCAATGGTGCCACCGGAGCGGGAAGTCTGACCTTTGTGACCACGGCCACCAGTCTTACCCAAACCACTACCGATACCACGGCCCGGACGATGCTTTTCGCGACGGGAACCCGGCGCTGGACTCAGATCATTGAGTTTCATCGATTAACCCTCGACACGCAGCATGTAGTAAGCCTTGTTGATCATCCCGCGATTCTCGGGAGTATCCTGGACTTCTACAGTGTGACCGATGCGACGCAGACCCAGACCCTTAACGCACAGTTTGTGGTTAGGGATGCGGCCGGTCATGCTTTTGATCAGCGTAACTTTAACGGTAGCCATGATTACTTGATCTCCTCAACACGCAGGCCACGTTTGGCTGCAATGGATTCAGGAGACTGCATAGCCTTCAGACCCTTGAAAGTGGCGTGAACCACGTTTACAGGGTTAGTCGAGCCGTAGCACTTGGCCAGAACGTTCTGAACGCCAGCAACTTCGAGGACAGCACGCATAGCGCCGCCAGCGATGATACCGGTACCTTCAGAAGCAGGCTGCATGTACACCTTCGAAGCGCCATGGGCGGACTTCATTGCGTACTGCAGAGTGGTGCCGTTCAGATCAACCTGGATCATGTTGCGGCGAGCAGCTTCCATTGCCTTCTGGATCGCAGCAGGCACTTCACGCGACTTGCCACGGCCGAAGCCAACACGCCCTTTACCATCACCAACCACGGTCAACGCGGTGAAAGTGAAGATACGGCCGCCTTTAACGGTTTTGGCTACGCGGTTAACTTGAACCAGCTTCTCGATGTAGCCTTCGTCGCGCTTTTGGTCGTTATTTGACATAACTTAGAACTCCAGCCCAGCTTCACGAGCAGCATCAGCCAGCGCTTTAACGCGGCCGTGGTACTTGAAGCCAGAGCGGTCGAAAGCCACCTGCGAGACGCCAGCGGCCTTAGCACGCGTAGCGACCAGCTGGCCAACCTTAGTGGCCGCGTCGATGTTGCCAGTGGCGCCATCACGCAGTTCTTTATCCAAAGTCGAGGCGCTTGCCAGGACTTTGTTGCCGTCGGCCGAAATGACCTGGGCGTAGATGTGCTGCGAAGAGCGGAACACGCAGAGACGCACGACTTCGAGTTCGTGCATTTTCAGGCGTGCTTTGCGAGCGCGACGCAGTCGAGTAACTTTTTTGTCGGTCATTTGCTATGCCCTACTTCTTCTTGGCTTCTTTACGACGGACGACTTCGTCCGCGTAGCGCACACCTTTGCCTTTGTACGGCTCTGGTGGACGGAAGTCGCGGATCTCGGCGGCCACTTGACCTACCAGCTGCTTGTCGATGCCCTTGATCAGGATATCGGTCTGGCTAGGAGTCTCAGCGGTGATGCCTTCCGGCAGTTCGTAATCCACTGGGTGCGAGAAGCCAAGAGCCAGGTTCAGCACCTGACCTTTTGCTTGCGCTTTGTAACCAACACCGACCAGCTGGAGCTTACGCTCGAAGCCTTGGCTTACGCCCTGGACCATGTTGTTTACCAACGCACGAGTGGTACCGGCCATTGCGCGAGTCTGTTGATCGCCATTGCGAGCAGCAAAACGCAGCTCACCGGCTTCTTCAACGACTTCAACGGACGAATGGACGTTCAGTTCAAGAGTACCCTTGGCACCCTTCACCGAAAGCTGTTGGCCTGCGAATTTTACTTCGACACCGGCTGGCAGCTTAACGGGGTTCTTAGCGACGCGAGACATGCTTATCCCCCCTTAGAACACAGTGCAAAGAACTTCGCCGCCGACACCGGCAGCGCGCGCAGCACGATCAGTCATCACACCTTTGTTGGTGGAGACGATAGACACACCGAGACCGCCACGTACTTTTGGCAGTTCTTCGACGGACTTGTACTGACGCAGGCCTGGACGGCTAACGCGCTTCACTTCCTCGATGACCGGACGGCCTTCGAAGTATTTCAGCTCGATGGACAGCAGTGGTTTGGTTTCGCTGCTGATCTGATAACCCGCGATGTAACCTTCGTCCTTCAGGACTTTTGCTACAGCCACCTTCAACGTGGAAGACGGCATGCTTACGACGGACTTTTCAGCCATCTGGGCATTACGGATTCGAGTTAGCATGTCCGCTAACGGGTCCTGCATACTCATGGGCTAGACGCTCCTAATACAGAAAAATTAGCCTTGCGGCTACTACTTGTCGCCGAGAAATTCCGGGCATAAAAAACACGGGCTCAGGCGAGCCGGTCATTCTAGACATACCCCAGAAATGAATCAAGCCCCAAAAGGGGCTTGATTCAAGTTCAAGGCCACCGATGGTCAGGTTCTTGCGACCCCGACCATCAAGGCTTTGACAGCAATTACCAGCTGGCTTTAACCAGACCTGGTACGTCACCACGCATTGCCGCTTCACGCAATTTGTTACGGCCGAGGCCGAACTTGCGGTAAACGCCGTGCGGACGACCGGTCAGACGGCAACGGTTACGCATGCGCGAGGCGCTTGCGTCACGTGGCTGCTTCTGCAGAGCTACGGTAGCTTCCCAACGCGCTTCTGGACTTGCGTTCAGATCAACGATGATAGCTTTCAGCGCTGCACGCTTGACGGCGTACTTGGCAACGGTGAGCTGACGCTTCAGCTCACGGTTTTTCATGCTCTTCTTGGCCATTTTCCTACTCCAATCAGTTGCGGAACGGGAATTTGAAAGCACGCAGCAGAGCGCGGCCTTCATCATCGTTCTTGGCAGTGGTGGTCAGGGTAATGTCCAGACCGCGGAGAGCATCGATCTTGTCGTAGTCGATTTCCGGGAAAATGATCTGCTCTTTCACGCCCATGCTGTAGTTGCCACGACCATCGAAGGACTTGGCATTCAGGCCGCGGAAGTCGCGAACCCGAGGCAGGGAGATCGACAGCAGACGATCCAGGAACTCGTACATACGCTCACGGCGCAGGGTCACTTTGACGCCGATCGGCCAACCTTCACGGACTTTAAAGCCAGCGATGGATTTGCGAGCGTAGGTCACAACGACTTTCTGGCCGGTGATCTTTTCCAGGTCAGCAACAGCGTGCTCGATGACTTTTTTGTCGCCGATCGCTTCGCCCAGACCCATGTTCAGGGTGATTTTGGTAACGCGCGGAACTTCCATCACGTTCGAAAGCTTAAGTTCTTCCTTAAGTTTCGGAGCGATTTCCTTCCGGTAAATCTCTTTTAGTCGTGCCATGGTCTTCTACCTAGCAGTGTTCAAGCATCAACCGCTTTTTGGGTCGACTTGAAGACACGAATTTTCTTACCGTCTTCTACTTTGAAACCAACGCGGTCAGCCTTGTTGGTTTCGCCGTTGAAGATGGCGACGTTGGAAGCGTGCAGTGGCGCTTCTTTCTCGACGATACCGCCCTGTACGCCCGACATCGGGTTAGGCTTGGTATGACGCTTGACCAGGTTCAGACCACCAACAACCAGACGGTTGTCAGCAAGAACCTTCAGCACCTTACCGCGCTTACCTTTGTCTTTGCCGGCGATCACGATGATCTCGTCGTCACGACGAATCTTTTGCATGTCGGATCTCCTTACAGCACTTCTGGGGCGAGCGAGACGATCTTCATGAACTTCTCAGTACGAAGTTCACGGGTCACTGGCCCAAAGATACGGGTGCCGATCGGCTCTTGCTTGTTGTTCAGAAGAACAGCAGCGTTGCCATCAAAGCGGATAATGGAGCCATCAGCACGACGTACGCCGTGACGAGTGCGGACTACAACAGCAGTCATCACTTGGCCTTTTTTCACCTTACCGCGAGGAATTGCTTCCTTCACGGTAACTTTGATGATGTCACCGATACCAGCGTAACGACGATGGGAGCCACCCAGCACCTTGATGCACATAACGCGGCGAGCGCCGCTGTTATCGGCCACATCGAGCATGGATTGAGTCTGAATCATATAATTTCTCCGACCCCTAGCCCTTAGACTTCCACAGCGCGTTCGAGAACATCAACCAGCGCCCAAGACTTGGTCTTGGCCATCGGACGAGTTTCACGAATAGTGACTTTGTCGCCGATGTGGCACTGATTGGTTTCGTCGTGCGCGTGCAGCTTAGTCGAACGCTTAACGTATTTACCGTAGATCGGGTGCTTAACGCGACGCTCGATCAGAACGGTGATGGTTTTGTCCATCTTGTCGCTGACAACACGGCCAGTCAGCGTACGGACAGTTTTTTCGGCTTCAGCCATGATCACTTACCTGCCTGCTGGTTGAGCACAGTCTTCACGCGAGCGATGTCACGCTTAACTTGCGAGAGCAGATGAGACTGCCCCAACTGGCCAGTTGCTTTCTGCATGCGCAGATTGAACTGGTCGCGCAGCAAGCCGAGCAGTTGCTCGTTCAGCTGCTGTGCGGATTTTTCACGAAGTTCATTCGCTTTCATCACATCACCGTCCGTTTAACAAAGGAGGTGGCGAGCGGCAGCTTTGCAGCAGCCAGGGCGAAAGCCTCACGCGCCAGCTCTTCAGAAACACCCTCGATTTCATACAGGACTTTGCCTGGCTGAATCTGGGCAACCCAGTACTCCACGTTACCCTTACCTTTACCCATACGAACCTCGAGAGGCTTCTTGGAGATCGGCTTGTCCGGGAATACACGGATCCAGATCTTGCCGCCACGTTTTACGTGACGGGTCAGAGCACGACGCGCTGACTCGATCTGACGAGCGGTGAGACGACCACGAGCTACAGACTTCAGCGCGAACTCGCCGAAGCTGACTTTGCTACCGCGCAGTGCCAGACCACGGTTGTGGCCGGTCATCTGCTTGCGGAACTTCGTACGCTTAGGTTGCAACATTTGGCGTACCCCTTACTTAGCAGCTTTTTTACGAGGCGCTGGTGCTTGTGGCTTCAGCTCTTCTTGGCGACCACCAATTACTTCGCCTTTGAAGATCCAAACCTTTACACCGATCACACCGTAAGTGGTGTGAGCTTCGTAGTTGGCATAGTCGATGTCGGCACGCAGGGTGTGCAGTGGCACACGACCTTCGCGATACCATTCAGTACGTGCGATTTCAGCACCGCCGAGACGACCGCTCACTTGGATTTTGATGCCTTTGGCACCAATGCGCATGGCGTTCTGTACAGCGCGCTTCATGGCGCGACGGAACATTACACGACGCTCCAGCTGCTGAGCTACGCTCTGCGCAACCAGCATACCGTCGAGTTCCGGCTTGCGGATCTCTTCGATATTGATGTGCACAGGCACACCCATTTGCTTGGTCAGGTCCTGACGCAGCTTCTCAACATCTTCACCTTTCTTCCCGATAACGATACCTGGACGAGCGGTGTGGATGGTGATGCGTGCAGTTTGGGCCGGACGATGGATATCGATACGGCTTACGGACGCGCTTTTTAGTTTGTCTTGGAGGTATTCACGCACCTTCAGATCAGCGAACAAGTAGTCCGCATAAGTCCGACCGTCTGCGTACCAGACGGAGGTGTGCTCCTTGACGATTCCCAGGCGAATGCCAATGGGATGTACTTTCTGACCCATCTCTTCGACTCCGTTACTTGTCAGCAACCTTGACAGTGATATGGCAAGACCGCTTGACGATGCGATCAGCACGGCCTTTGGCACGTGGCATGATGCGCTTCAGCGAACGCCCTTCGTTGACGAAAACGGTGCTGACCTTCAGGTCATCAACGTCTGCGCCTTCGTTATGCTCGGCGTTGGCTACGGCCGACTCCAGCACTTTTTTCATGATCTCGGCGGCTTTCTTACTGCTGAAAGCCAACAGGTTGAGCGCTTCGCCCACCTTCTTCCCGCGGATCTGGTCGGCGACCAAGCGGGCTTTCTGGGCGGAGATTCGAGCGCCCGACAACTTAGCGGCTACTTCCATTTCCTTACCCCTTAACGCTTGGCTTTCTTGTCTGCCACGTGCCCGCGATAAGTGCGGGTACCGGCGAACTCGCCCAGTTTGTGGCCGACCATGTCTTCGTTTACGAGAACTGGGACGTGCTGACGACCGTTGTGTACAGCGATGGTCAAACCGACCATTTGTGGCAGGATCATCGAACGACGCGACCAAGTCTTAATTGGTTTGCGATCGTTCTTTTCCGCCGCCACTTCGATCTTCTTCAGTAGGTGAAGATCAATAAAAGGACCTTTTTTCAGAGAACGTGGCACTGTCGTATCCCTCTATTTACTTGCGACGACGGACGATCATTTTGTCGGTACGCTTATTACCACGAGTCTTCGCGCCCTTAGTCGGGAAGCCCCATGGCGATACCGGATGACGACCACCAGAGGTACGACCTTCACCACCACCATGTGGGTGGTCAACCGGGTTCATGGCAACACCACGAACGGTTGGGCGAACGCCACGCCAGCGCTTGGCACCAGCTTTACCCAGCGAACGCAGGCTGTGCTCGGAGTTCGAGACTTCGCCCAGGGTCGCACGGCACTCAGCCAATACTTTACGCATTTCACCGGAACGCAGACGCAGGGTCACGTAAACGCCTTCACGAGCGATCAGCTGAGCCGAAGCACCAGCGGAACGAGCGATCTGTGCGCCTTTACCTGGCTTCAGTTCGATGCCGTGTACGGTAGAACCGACTGGAATGTTGCGCAGTTGCAGAGCGTTACCTGGCTTGATTGGAGCCAGGGCACCTGCGATCAGCGTGTCGCCAGCACTCACGCCTTTAGGGGCGATGATGTAGCGGCGCTCGCCGTCTGCGTAGCAGAGCAGTGCGATGTGAGCAGTACGGTTTGGATCGTATTCGATACGCTCAACAGTGGCGACGATGCCATCTTTGTCGTTGCGACGGAAATCGACCATACGGTAATGCTGCTTATGACCACCACCGATGTGACGAGTGGTAATACGGCCATTGTTGTTACGACCACCAGTCTTCGATTTTTTCTCGAGCAGCGGTGCGTGAGGAGCGCCTTTATGCAGCTCCTGGTTGACCACCTTGACCACAAAACGGCGGCCAGGGGAAGTCGGTTTGCATTTAACGATTGCCATGATGCACCCCTTCCTTACTCAGCACTGCTGCTGAAATCGAGATCTTGGCCTGGCTGAAGGGAGATAACTGCCTTCTTCCAGTCATTACGCTTGCCCAGACCGCGAGCGGTGCGCTTGCTCTTACCCAGAACGTTCAGGGTAGTAACACGCTCAACTTTCACGCTGAACAGGCTTTCGACGGCCTTCTTGATTTCCAGCTTGGTTGCGTCAGTAGCAACCTTGAAAACGAACTGGCCTTTCTTGTCTGCCAGAACCGTAGCCTTCTCGGAAACGTGCGGGCCAAGCAGAACTTTAAATACGCGTTCCTGGTTCATCCCAGCAGCTCCTCGAATTTCTTCACGGCCGACACGGTGATCAACACCTTGTCGTATGCGATCAGACTAACTGGATCGGAACCTTGCACGTCACGTACATCTACGTGTGGCAGGTTGCGAGCAGCCAGGTACAGGTTCTGATCAACAGCGTCCGACACGATCAGAACGTCGGTCAGGCTCATGTTGTTCAGTTTGCCCAGCAGGTCTTTGGTTTTCGGAGTTTCAACTGCGAAATCCTGAACCACGACCAGACGATCAGTACGCACCAGCTCAGCAAGGATGGAACGCATTGCTGCGCGATACATCTTCTTGTTCAGCTTCTGCGAGTGATCCTGTGGACGAGCTGCGAAAGTGGTGCCGCCGCCGCGCCAGATTGGGCTACGGATAGTACCGGCACGAGCACGGCCAGTACCTTTCTGACGCCATGGGCGCTTACCGCCACCACGAACGTCGGAACGGGTCTTTTGCTGCTTGCTACCTTGACGGCCGCCGGCCATGTAGGCCACGACTGCTTGGTGAACCAGCGTCTCGTTGAATTCGCCGCCAAATGTCAGTTCGGAAACTTCGATCGCTTGAGCGTCATTTACATTTAATTGCATGTCAGCTTCCCCTTAACCGCGAGCCTTGGCTGCTGGACGTACAACCAGGTTGCCGCCAGTAGCGCCAGGAACAGCACCCTTGACCAGCAACAGATTGCGTTCAGCGTCCACGCGCACTACTTCCAGGGACTGCACGGTCACGCGCTCAGCGCCCATATGACCGGACATTTTTTTGCCCTTGAATACACGACCAGGAGTCTGGCACTGGCCGATAGAGCCTGGGACGCGGTGGGATACGGAGTTACCGTGGGTGTTATCTTGCCCGCGGAAATTCCAACGCTTGATCGTACCCTGGAAGCCTTTACCTTTGGACTGACCGGTTACATCAACCAGTTGACCAGCAGCGAAGATTTCAGCGTTGATCAGATCGCCGGCCTGGTACTCGCCTTCTTCAAGGCGGAATTCCATTACGGTACGACCAGCGGCAACGTTCGCTTTGGCGAAGTGGCCAGCCTGAGCAGCTGTTACACGGGAAGCACGACGCTCGCCGACAGTGACTTGCACTGCACGATAGCCATCGGTTTCTTCAGTTTTGAACTGGGTGACGCGATTCGGCTCGATCTCAATGACCGTGACCGGAATGGAGACACCTTCTTCGGTGAAAATACGGGTCATACCCGCTTTACGACCGACTACACCAATAGTCATGTTGTAAACCTCATGAGTGTACGGGGCTTTCACCCGCTATGGCCGCCCATTTCAGAGCGTTACACGACCAAGACCGAGTCTTAGCCGAGGCTGATCTGCACTTCCACACCGGCCGCAAGATCAAGCTTCATAAGTGCATCAACGGTTTTATCCGTTGGCTGGACGATGTCCAGAACGCGCTTATGAGTGCGGATCTCGTACTGGTCACGCGCGTCTTTGTTGACGTGCGGGGAAACCAGAACGGTGAACCGCTCTTTACGGGTAGGCAGTGGAATTGGACCACGCACTTGAGCACCAGTACGTTTCGCGGTTTCCACGATTTCCTGGGTTGATTGGTCGATCAGGCGATGGTCAAAAGCCTTCAACCTGATACGGATTTGCTGATTTTGCATTGGATTTCAGACTCCGGCTGCTATTCCCACCGGGCGCAATACGCCCGTTAAAAGGAGGCGCAATTCTATAGACGCCCCAGATAGGTGTCAACCCAATAAAAAAGCCCCCGCTAAGCGGGGGCTTTTTCAACTCATCAAAGCTGACTCAATAAAGAGATCACTCGATGATTTTAGCTACGACACCAGCACCAACGGTACGGCCGCCTTCACGGATTGCGAAACGCAGGCCGTCTTCCATCGCGATGGTTTTGATCAGGGTAACAGTCATCTGAATGTTGTCACCTGGCATTACCATTTCAACGCCTTCTGGCAGCTCGCAGTTACCAGTCACGTCAGTAGTACGGAAGTAGAACTGTGGACGGTAGCCTTTGAAGAACGGAGTGTGACGGCCGCCTTCTTCCTTGCTCAGAACGTAAACTTCTGCGGTGAACTTGGTGTGCGGCTTAACCGAACCCGGCTTAACCAGAACCTGACCACGCTCAACGTCGTCACGCTTGGTGCCACGCAGCAGAACGCCGCAGTTCTCGCCAGCACGACCTTCGTCCAGCAGCTTGCGGAACATCTCAACACCGGTGCAGGTGGTGGTGGTGGTGTCACGCAGACCAACGATTTCCAGGGCGTCTTGAACGCGAACGATACCGCGCTCGATACGACCGGTCACAACAGTACCGCGACCCGAGATCGAGAACACGTCTTCGATTGGCATCAGGAAAGGCTTGTCGATAGCACGCTCTGGCTCTGGGATGTAGCTGTCCAGAGTTTCCACCAGCTTCTTAACAGCGGTGGTGCCCATTTCGTTGTCGTCTTTGCCTTCCAGCGCCATACGAGCCGAACCGATGATGATCGGAGTGTCGTCGCCTGGGAAGTCGTAGGTGGACAGCAGGTCGCGAACTTCCATCTCAACCAGTTCCAGCAGCTCAGCGTCGTCTACCAGGTCAGCCTTGTTCAGGAAAACCACGATGTACGGAACGCCTACCTGACGGGACAGCAGGATGTGCTCACGGGTTTGTGGCATCGGACCATCAGCGGCCGAGCAAACCAGGATCGCGCCGTCCATCTGCGCAGCACCAGTGATCATGTTCTTCACGTAGTCAGCGTGACCTGGGCAGTCAACGTGAGCGTAGTGACGAATGTTCGAGTTGTACTCAACGTGCGCGGTGTTGATGGTGATACCGCGAGCTTTTTCTTCTGGAGCGCTGTCGATCTTGTCGAATTCAACTACGGCCGAACCGAAAACTTCGGAGCAGACGCGAGTCAGAGCAGCGGTCAG
>NZ_RRZJ01000039.1:0-52078 GCF_004368175.1 Pseudomonas sp. CH235 | reverse complement strand
CATCGCCTACGGTTTGCTTCGCTGCACCTCCTCTCGATGCATGCGGCTTCGCCGCACGGTCGCTGCGCTCCCACCCCCGGATAAATCCCTCCACTCAGCCTTCCGATGGGGCCGGCACGTCAAAAGCCTTTCTCGAGCTAACGCTCATCGTGTTGAGTGGTGGGGAGCGAAAGCAGGAGCAGGAGCAGGAGCAGGAGCAGGAGCAAGGAGCAGAAGAAGGGGAGGAAGCAAAGGAAGTAAAGGAGGCAAAGGAAGCAGAGGAAGCACAATTCGAGTTGCATGCATTTTATAACCCGAGTTCACCTCGGTATGTCACGTCGGCGTACCTCTCCCAAACAACGCGGTCAGTCCCCTCTCCCTTCGGGAGAGGGTTAGGGTGAGGGGAATTCTGCGACCGTACAAAAATGCATCGAATCACCCCCCACTCATCGATTCAGAGGTCGCCCTAAACCTTGGCACTGACCTCACTTCGATTGACCAACCCCTCCAGCGCCGTACTCAAACTCTGCGCCCGATCCCCCACCAGCAAGTGCCACACGCCATCTTCCAGCGCGCTCACACCCAGACATCCAAGCTCTTTCAAGCGGCTTTCCGAAAGCGCCTTGCCATCGGCCAGTTGCAGGCGGATCCGGCTCATGGCGATGCAGTCGAGTTGCAGCACGTTGTCGCTGCCGCCCAGAGCGGTCAGCCATTGCTGGGCCTGGGGTGTGGAGACTGCGACGGGTTCGCTGGTTTCGACAACAGCGACAGGGGCAGCCACCACGGCTCGGCCCAACGCGGGCATCGCCAGGCGAATCTCATCGGCAATGCTGTCGGCCATCGGCCCAACAACCACCTGCAAACTTCCACCCTTGCCCGGACGCACAACAGCCATCGCGCCCAGCGCTTTCAAATCAGCATCCGACGCTTTGTTGCGATCGACCATTTCCAGTCGCAGCCGCGTGGTGCATGCGCCGACGGTGACCAGATTTTCCGCGCCGCCGAGTGCCTTGATGTAAGCGCTGGCGCGTTCGTTTTCGGTCAGGACCGCTTTGCCGGCGGTGGCGACGTCTTCGCGGCCCGGGGTTTTCAGGTTGAAGCGGCGGATACAGAAATCAAACACCGCGTAGTAGATGACCGCATACGCCAGGCCCACCGGCACCACCAGCCAGCCGTTGGTCGAGCGTCCCCAACCCAGCACCATGTCGATGAAGCCACCGGAGAAGGTGAAGCCCAGATGGATGTTCAGTGCGTTGGTGATTGCCATCGACAATCCGGTCAGCAGCGCGTGCAGCAAAAACAGCAGCGGTGCGAGGAACATGAAGGCGAATTCGATCGGTTCGGTGACGCCGGTGAGGAACGCGGTCAGGGCCATCGACAGGAAGATCCCGCCCATGACTTTGCGCCGCTCCGGCAGGGCGTTGCGGTACATCGCCAGGCAGGCGGCGGGGAGGCCGAAGATCATGACCGGGAACATGCCGGTCATGAACTGGCCGCCTTTCGGGTCGCCGGCGAAGTAGCGGGACAGGTCACCGGTGACCAGCGCGCCGGTGGTTGGATCGGTGAAGTTGCCGAACACGAACCACGCCATGTTGTTGAGGATGTGGTGCAGGCCGGTGACGATCAGCAGGCGGTTGAACACGCCGAAGACGAACGCGCCAAAGCTGCCGCTTTCCATCAGCAGGGTGCCGAAGCTGTTGATGCCGTGCTGGATCGGCGGCCAGATATAGCCGAACAGCACGCCCAGGCCGACCGCGCTGAAGCCGGTGACGATGGGGACGAAACGCCGGCCGCCGAAGAATGCCAGGTATTCCGGCAGCTTGATGTCCTTGAAGCGGTTGTACAGCGCGCCGGCCATCAGGCCGCTGACGATCCCGGCGAGCATGCCCATGTTGATGCTCGCATCGAGCACCTTGAGGGTGGAAATCATCACCAGGTAACCGATCACCCCGGCGAGGCCGGCGGTGCCGTTGTTGTCCCGGGCGAAGCCGACCGCGATGCCGATGGCGAAGATCATTGCCAGGTTGGCGAAGATCACCTGGCCGGCGTCGTGGATGATCGCGATGTTCAGCAGGTCAGTGTCGCCCAGGCGCAGCAGCAGGCCGGCGATCGGCAGGATCGCGATCGGCAGCATCAGCGCGCGGCCGAGGCGTTGCAGGCCTTCGATGAAGAGTTGGTACATGGCGTTTGTCCTTGTTGTTTTTGTTAGCGCAGAGGCCAATGTTGATGACAGGCATGACGCACCGCGGCGGCGCTGCTCAGCTTGAGCAGGTCCCGGGCGAGGCGTTGGCATTCGGCTTCGTGCAGCTGGCGCACGCGGTCCTTGATTTCGCCGATCTGTACCGGGCTCACCGACAGTTCGGTCACGCCCAGGCCGATCAACACTGGCGTCGCCAGCGGATCCGAGGCGAGGGCGCCGCACACGCCGACCCAGCGTTTGTGCACCGCCGCGCCTTCGCAGGTCATGGCGATCAGGCGCAGCAGCGCCGGGTGCAAGGCATCGACCCGTGCGGCGAGGCCGGCGTGGTCGCGGTCCATGGCCAGGGTGTATTGCGACAGGTCGTTGGTGCCGATGGACAGGAAGTCCGCGTGTTCGGCCAGTTGTTCGGCCTGCAATGCAGCGGCCGGGACTTCGATCATCACGCCGATTTCCGGACGTTGATTGATGCCGAGTTCCAGACACAGCGCATCGACCCGCTGGCGGATGTGCAGCAGTTCGTCGACTTCGGTGACCATCGGCAGCAGTATCCGGCAGCGCTGCAACGGGCTGACTTGCAGCAGGGCGCGCAGTTGCTGATCGAGGATTTCCGGGCGGGCCTGGGCCAGGCGAATGCCGCGCAGGCCGAGTACGGGGTTGGCTTCCACCGGCAGCGGCAGGTAGTCGAGTTGTTTGTCGCCGCCGACGTCGATGGTGCGGATGATCACCGATTTGCCGCCCATGGCATCGATCACAGCTTGATAGGCGGCGCGTTGTTCTTCGACGTCCGGCGCAGTGTGGCGATCGACGAACAGAAACTCGGTGCGCAACAGGCCGACGCCGTCGGCGCCGTTGGCAAACGCATCGGCCGCTTCGTGGCTGGAGGCAACGTTGGCGACCACTTCGATGGCCACGCCATTGCGGGTTTCCGCCGGCAGATGGGCCTGAGCTTGCTGGGCGTCACGACGTTGTTGGCGGTCGATCTGCGCCTGGCGGACTTCGGCCAGACGCTCGGCACCCGGCGTCAGTTCGAGGCGACCGCCGTCGGCGTCGAGGACCACCGATTGGCCTTGCGTCTGATCGAGCAGCGCCGAGCCCAGTGCGACCATGCACGGCAGGCCTTTGCCCCGGGCCAGAATTGCCACGTGGGAAGTTGCGCCACCTTCTGCCATGCACAAGCCGGCGACGCCTTGCGCGCTCAGTTGCAGCAGGTCCGACGGCGTCAGTTCGTGGGCGGCGACGATGGCGCCGGCCGGCACGTCGTAATGCCAGGCTTCGCCGAGCAGCGCGCGCAGCACCCGTTGCTTGAGGTCGCGCAGATCGTTGGCGCGTTCGGCCAGCAGCGGGCTGCCGGTGTTTTGCAAAACCTCGCATTGCGCATCGATGGACTGGCTCCAGGCGTGGGTCGCTGCGGTGCCGGTTTCAATCGATTGTTGGGCGGCGTCGAGCAGGGCCGGGTCTTCCAGCAAGGCCAGATGCGCGGCGAAGATGGCTTCTTCGTCGGCATTGCGGTGTTTTTTCGCCTGGGCGAGGGTGCCGTCGATTTCGCTGCGGACCTGATTCAGCGCGGTGTCGAGAATCTGCAATTGGTGCTCGGGCTGATGATTGCCGGTGTCGGCCGGCAGGCTGATCGCGTTCAAACGAAACAGCGGCCCGCCCACCAGTCCCGGTGCGGCGCAAACACCGTGCAACACACCAGCTTCGGCGGGGCGATTGCGTGGGGTGGCGGCAACCGGTGCGGCGGCGTGATGATCCTCCGACAGGGCGGTGGCCAGTGCGGTGAGCAAGGCTTGCAACGCAGCCTGTGCGTCCGGGCCCTGGCAACTGACCTGCACTTCGTCCTGCTCGCCAATCGCCAGGCCCATCAAACCGATGAGGCTGTTGCACGGCGCCGACTTGCCGGCGAAATGCAGCTGCGAATGGCTTTTGAAACCTTGCGCGGTCTGGCGGATCAACGCCGCCGGGCGTGCATGCAGACCGCCGCGATGGGCGACCTGCACGTGACCGTGAACTTCCGGGCCGCCGAGTTCTTCTGTGTTCGCCGCTGCGCTGTGACGAGCGACGATGTGCAGCAGCGGTTCACCCACTTTCACCGTTTTCAGGGTGATGGGGCGCGCCTGGAAATCCTGGCTGTTGGTCAGGATCAGCAGGCTGACCAGGCTTTTGCACTGGCGGCCGACCTTGTCCAGGTCATAGCGCAGCAGCGGCTGGCCATTGCTGACCCGCGCGCCTTCCTTGACCAGCATCGAGAAGCCTTCGCCCTGCAACTCCACCGTGTCCAGACCAAGGTGCAGCAACAGCTCGGCGCCGTTGTCGGCGCGCACGGTCAGTGCATGGCCGGTGCGGGCGACGTGGATCACCACCCCGGCGCAGGGCGAATACAGGGTGTCGTTCAGCGGATCAATGGCAATGCCGTCGCCCATCGCGCCGCTGGCGAACACCGCGTCCGGGACTTTGGCGAGCGTGAGCACCGGGCCGCTGAGCGGGGCGCTTAAAGTCAGCTCTTTATTGTTGTTGTGCATGGCTCGGTCTCATCAGGAAAACGTTCGGTTCGGACTCAGTGCGTACGGGTGACTTTGCTCAGGTGTCGCGGCTGATCCGGGTCCATGCCACGGGCCACGGCCAGACCGGCTGCCATCACGTAGAAACTCTGGATCGCCAGGATCGGATCGAGGGCCGGGTGCTCGGCACGGCTCAGGGTCAGGTCGCGCTCGCTGACGTCATCCGGTGCGGCCAGCAACACGCGGGCGCCGCGCTGACGCATCTCGGCTGCCAGGCTCAGCAGACCGGCCTGTTCGGCGCCGCGCGGGGCGAATACCAGTAGCGGGTAATGTTCGTCGATCAGGGCCATCGGGCCGTGACGGACTTCGGCGCTGCTGAAGGCTTCGGCCTGGATCGCCGAGGTTTCCTTGAATTTCAGCGCGGCTTCCTGGGCGATGGCAAAACCCGCGCCACGGCCGATCACCATCAACCGCTCGCAATCGCGCAGGGCGTCGATGGCCAGGCTCCAGTCCTGCTTCGCGGCTTCGCGCAGGCCTTCGGGCAGGGCGTTGTGCGCTTCCAGCAATTCGCTGTCTTCTTTCCAGTGGGCGATCAGGCGGGCGCTGGCGCTGAGGGTGGCGATGAAACTCTTGGTCGCGGCGACACTGCTTTCGGTGCCGGCCAGCAACGGCAGGCTGAATTCACAAGCAGCTTCCAGCGGCGAATCGGCAGCGTTGACCATCGACACGCTGAGGGCGCCGCGTTTGCGCAGCAGACGCAGACTGTTGACCAGATCCGGGCTCTGGCCCGATTGGGAGAACGCGAACGCGACCTGACCGCTGACCTTCAACGGCGCCTGTTGCATGGTCACCACCGACATCGGCAGCGACGCCACCGGTACGCCGAGTTGCTGCATGGTCAGGTAGGCGAAGTAGCTCGCGGCATGGTCGGAGCTGCCACGGGCAACGGTCATCGCCACTTGCGGCGGCTGACGGCGCAGGCGTCCGGCGATCTCGATCATTTGCGGGTCGAGCTGTTGCAGTTGTGCTTGCACGGCCTCGAACGAGGACAGCGCCTCCTCAAGCATTTTTGAAGTCAATGTCTTCTCCTTCGACCATGACGGCGGTCAGTGTGAGTGAGCGATCCAGCCGCACGCAGTCGGTCCAGGCGCCGGGTTGCAGGCGCCCGCGTTCGGTGATGCCGAGATAGTCGGCGGGGAATTGCGAAAGACGTTGCGAGGCCTCGGCGATCGGCAGACCGATTTTCACCAGATTGCGCAGGGCCTGATCCATGGTCAGGGTGCTGCCGGCCAGGGTGCCGTCGGGCAGGCGCACGCCGCCCAGGCATTTGGTGACGGTGTGGCTGCCGAGCTTGTATTCACCGTCGGGCATGCCGGCGGCGGCGGTCGAGTCGGTGACGCAGTACAGGCACGGAATCGAACGCAGGGCCACGCGGATCGCGCCGGGGTGTACGTGCAGCAAGTCCGGAATCAGCTCGGCGAATTTGGCATGGGCCAGCGCCGCGCCGACGATGCCCGGCTCGCGGTGATGCAGCGGGCTCATGGCGTTGTACAGGTGGGTGAAACTGGTGGCGCCGGCTTCGAGGGCGGCGACGCCTTCCTCGTAACTGCCGAGGGTGTGGCCGATCTGCATGCGGATGCCACGGCTGCTCAACTCACGAATCAAACCGTCATGGCCGGCGATTTCCGGGGCGATGGTGATCACCCGGATCGGCGCCAGCGCCAGATAGTCTTCGACCTCGGCCATCAACGCGGTGTGGGCAAAGTTCGGCTGGGCGCCGAGCTTGCCGGGATTGATGTACGGGCCTTCGAGGTGAACGCCGAGCACCCGGGCGGCGCCTTTCGGACGCTGCTCGCAGAACTCGCCGACCTCCTTGAGCACGCTGGCAATCTCGGCACTCGGCGCGGTCATGGTGGTGGCCAGCAGCGAGGTGGTGCCGAAGCGCACGTGGGTCTTGGTGATGGTTTCGAAAGCGCTGGCGCCTTCCATGATGTCCTTGCCGCCACCGCCGTGGACGTGCAGGTCGATGAAACCCGGCAGCAGATACGGCAAGTCATTGGTCGCCGGATCGCAAGGCACGCCTTCGATCGACACGACTCTGCCGTGTTCGTGGATCAGCCGGCCGCGAATCCAGCCGTCAGCGGTGAGGATGTTGTCTTCAGACATTTCGCTTCTCTCGTTTGGCCTGGCTGCTGATCAGCGGCGAAGCTCTGCAACAAAGTCGTAGTAGTCGTTGCGGCAATAGGTGTCGGTGACTTCGATCGGCGTGTTGTCTTCCAGGTAGCCGACCCGGGTCATCAGCAGCATCGCGGTGCCGGGGGCGATGCCGACGAGTGCGGCGAACTCGTCCGAGGCGTTGATCGCCTGGATGTGCTGCAAGGCGCGCACGATCGGTTTGCCGATGCTGTCGAGGTGTTCGTAGAGGGAATCGCCCACCACCTGTGGCTTGGGCATGATCGAGGCGGGCAGGGTGCTCATCTCGATGGCCATCACGGTGTCGTCGGCTTTGCGCAGGCGTTTCATGCGCGCGACCTTGTCGTTCGGCGACAGGCCGAGGCGGATCAGTTCTTCGTGGGTCGGCAGGGTGATTTCCCGCTCGAGCCATTGCGAGCTGGGCACGAAGCCCTTGAGGCGCAGCATTTCGCTGAAACCCGACAGACGCGAGAGCGGTTGTTCAAGGCGCGGGGTGATGAAAGTGCCGGAACCTTGCAGGCGGCGGATCAAACCTTGATCGAGCAGGACTTCCAGCGCCTTGCGGGCGGTGACCCGGGAAATCCCCAGCATTTCGCTGAGATTGCGCTCCGACGGCATCGCCTGTTCGGCTTTCCACTGGCCGGCATGGATCGCCGCTTCCAGGTTGCGCGCCAGTTGCAGGTACAGCGGCGTCGGCTGGGAGTCGTCAGGGCGCAGGGCGTGGAGGTCGTTCATGCAAGGCACTTCCGGAGCTGATATTGGTTTGTTGTCGCTCGCTGTTTCGGCGAAAACTAATACCACTTGCATACCATGTCAACGCAGCGGAAAGGCCTGTAGTCCTTTGGAATCGGGTGTTTCAGGGCGGGTGGCTTCAAGTGGTATTAGCGGTGGGCTATGGAAAGCAAAAGATCGCCGTCTGCGGCAGTTCTGGCGGGTGAAAGTGGTATCACCGTTCAGACGTTGCCGCAGGCTGCGATCTTTTGAATTTATTTTTTACGGGCGACCAATGGTCAGGAGAAAGGGCCGCTTCGCGGCCCATTGCAACAACTGCCTGGTTACGGAATCAGGGGCGGATTTCGATCATCGTGCCGTCCGGCACCAGGTTCCAGACTTCGCGCATGTCGACGTTGCGCATGGCGATGCAGCCATCGGTCCAGTCCAGGGTATGGAACAGTTGTTCCGGGTTGTCTTCGGAGTCCGGCGTGCCGTGGATCATGATCATGCCGCCAGGCTCGACGCCTTCGCGGCGGGCGCGGGCGGAGTCGCTAATGTTCGGGTAGGAGATGTGCATCGACAGGTTGAATTTGTCGCTGGTCTTGCGCCAGTCGATCCAATAGAAACCTTCCGGTGTGCGCTTGTCGCCCTCAATCAGCTTCGGGCCTTTTTTCGCGCCCTTGCCCAGGGAAATGCGATAGCTCTTGAGTGGCTTGCCGTCGGCGATCAACTGCAGCTGATGGGCCGATTTGAGCACCAGTACTTTTTCGATGAGCGGGGTGTTCGAAGGCGTCACGGTGGTCACGAATGACGCTTGGGAGACGGTGACGAACGACAGGCAGAACAGGGCAAGCAACCAGCGCATTGAAACGATTCCCCAGAAATGAAGCAGATACTTTATTTATAGATAGTGTGCAGGCGCTGTCGCGGGCTGCGTTAGCCGGTTATCGGCCGGCCGCCGTCGAAATCAAGTAATGGCCGGTTGAGTGAGCGGCGGGATCGATTCGGAGCGAACCGGATAGACCTCGACGCGCCGGTCAGCGAAGAAACATTCCAAAGTACGGCCCACCGTACGGAAAGCCAGCTCGTTCCACGGAATGTCTTCCTCGTCGAACAGTTGCACTTCCAGGCTTTCGGGGCCGGCGGCGAAGTCCAGATCCGCCAGCTCGGCGCGGAAAAACACATGCACCTGACTGATATGTGGCACGTCGATCAGGGTGTAGATGCTCAGGTTGCGCACCCGGGCGCAGGCTTCCTCGGCGGTTTCGCGAATGGCGGCCTGTTCGATGGTCTCGCCGTTCTCCATGAACCCGGCAGGCAGCGTCCAGTAACCGAGGCGTGGCTCGATGGCGCGGCGGCACAGCAGGACTTTGGTGCCCCAGGTCGGCACGCAACCGGCCACGATATTGGGGTTCTGGTAGTGAATCGTCTGACAGCTGTCGCAGACGAATCGCAGCCGCGAGTCGCCTTCGGGAATGCGCTGGGTCACCGGGTTGCCGCACTGGCTGCAAAATTTCATGCTGGGGTTCCTGAATGCTGCGCCTATCTTGGCGTGCAGCGGTGTCAGTCGGCAAGTTGTCGTTTCGCGACATGACCGCCGTTCGGGGCTTGGGCGGTCGCAATGATTGGTGCATGATGCAGGGTAAGGCACCGATCGAGAACACTTATGCTGGACGAGCTACTGCACCGGGTAAGCAATCACACGCCGCGCACGCTGGAGACCGACACGCGTTTCCCCGAGGCCGCTGTCCTGGTGCCGATTACTCGCAGTGACGAACCCGAACTTGTCCTCACCCTGCGCGCCAGCGGGCTCTCGACCCACGGCGGCGAAGTCGCCTTCCCCGGAGGACGACGCGATCCCGAAGACCCGGACCTGGTGTTTACCGCGCTGCGTGAAGCCGAAGAGGAAATCGGCCTGCCGCCAGGACTGGTCGAAGTGATCGGTCCGCTCAGCCCGCTGATCTCCCTGCATGGCATCAAGGTCACGCCGTATGTCGGGGTGATTCCCGATTTTGTCGAATACCAGGCCAATGATGCCGAGATCGCTGCGGTGTTCAGTGTGCCGCTGGAGTTCTTCCGCAAGGATCCGCGCGAACACACCCATCGCATCGACTATCAGGGTCGCAGTTGGTACGTGCCGAGCTACCGTTACGGCGAATACAAGATCTGGGGGCTGACGGCGATCATGATCGTCGAGTTGATCAACCTGCTCTATGACGCCAAAATCAGCCTGCATCAGCCGCCTAAAAGCTTCATCAATACCTGAAGCCATCGCTCGAATGGCCAGCCATCGTGAGCCCTGAGGAAAACAAGATGAAATACCGCCTGGGCGACGCCCGTGTCGAAACCCATCCGCAGAGCTGGGTCGCCCCCAATGCCGTGCTGGTGGGCAAGGTCAAACTGGAAGAGGGCGCCAACGTCTGGTTCAACGCCGTGTTGCGCGGCGACAACGAACTGATCCTGATCGGCAAGAACAGCAACGTGCAGGACGGCACGGTGATGCACACCGACATGGGCTATCCGTTGACCATCGGCACCGGCGTGACCATCGGCCACAACGCCATGCTCCACGGCTGCACGGTCGGCGACTACAGCCTGATCGGCATCAACGCCGTCATCCTCAACGGCGCGAAAATCGGCAAGAACTGCATCATCGGCGCCAATTCGCTGATCGGCGAAGGCAAGGAAATTCCTGACGGTTCGCTGGTGATGGGCTCGCCGGGCAAGGTCGTGCGCGAACTCACCGAGCCGCAGAAGAAGATGCTCGAAGCCAGTGCCGCGCACTATGGGCATAACTCCCAGCGCTATGCGCGCGATCTGGTCGAGCAGGAAGAATGACAACCCCGGAAAGACCTGTCGCCTCGCCGTGCGTGAGCATTTGCGCGCTGGACGAAGACGACATTTGCACCGGTTGCCAGCGTACGGTCGAGGAGATCACTCGCTGGAGCCGGATGACGAATGATGAACGCCGGGTTGTCCTCGGGCTGTGTCATGAGCGGGCGAAGGCCAGTGGGCTGGTCTGGATGTTGCCGCCAAAATCGTGATCATTCTGAGAGTGCCCTCACCCTAACCCTCCCCCAGAGGGAGAGGGGACTGACCGAGGTGTCTTTCGCTATACGCCGACCTGAGCCATCGAGTCGAACTCAAGATTTGAAAAGCCCCCGATCTGCTCCCTTTCCCCCTCGCCCCCTTGGGGGAGAGGGTTGGGGTGAGGGGGTGGCTCTTGATCTTCGGGTCCAGTAACCTGTGCGCCAAATTGACAGGTCACGCCCATGATTTTCCTCATCGCCTACATCAGCAGCGTCGTGCTGATCAACTTCGCTTTCTCTACCGCGCCGCACCTGGACATCATCTGGTCGGCCTGGGGCGGGCTGGTGTTCGTGCTGCGCGACATGGTGCAGATCCGCTTCGGCCACGGCGCGATTGTGGCGATGCTGGCGGCGCTGGTGCTGTCCTATGTCACGTCCGATCCGTCGATTGCACTGGCCAGCGCCACGGCATTCGCGGTCTCCGAGTGCATCGACTGGCTGGTGTTCACCATCACCAAGCGCCCGTTGCGCGACCGCTTGTGGATCAGTTCGGCGCTGAGCATTCCCCTCGATACCTTCATCTTCTTCGGCATGATCGACCTGCTGACGCCGCCGGTGCTCATCACCGCGCTGGCCTCGAAGTTCGCCGGTGTGACTGCGGTCTGGCTGATCATGGCCTGGCGCGAACGCAAACAGGCTGTCGCCGGCTGAAGCCAAACCCTCAGGTTCATGTAAAATGCCGCGCTTTCTCCCCATGGAAAGCGCGTCTGGCGTTGCTTTCCTCGATGATCCGCTTCTTTGAGGACCTGAGATGACCCGTATCGGAACTCCATTGTCGCCGACCGCGACCCGCGTATTGCTGTGTGGCTGTGGTGAGTTGGGCAAAGAAGTGGTGATCGAGCTGCAACGCCTGGGCGTTGAAGTGATCGCCGTTGACCGTTACGCCAATGCGCCGGCCATGCAGGTTGCCCATCGCAGCCACGTGATCAACATGCTCGACGGCGCCGCCCTGCGTGCAGTGATCGAAGCCGAGAAGCCGCACTTCATCGTGCCGGAAATCGAAGCCATCGCCACCGCGACTCTGGTCGAACTGGAAGCCGAAGGCTTCACCGTGATCCCGACCGCTCGCGCCGCGCAACTGACCATGAACCGCGAAGGTATCCGTCGCCTGGCCGCCGAAGAGCTGGACCTGCCGACTTCGCCGTACCACTTCGCCGATACCTTCGAGGACTACAGCAAAGCCGTTGAAGACCTGGGTTTCCCGTGCGTCGTCAAACCGGTGATGAGTTCGTCGGGCAAGGGCCAGAGCCTGCTGCGCAGCGCCGATGACGTGCAGAAAGCCTGGGATTACGCCCAAGAGGGCGGTCGCGCCGGCAAAGGTCGCGTGATCATCGAAGGCTTCATCGATTTCGACTACGAAATCACTCTGCTGACCGTGCGTCACGTCGGCGGCACGACTTTCTGTGCGCCGGTCGGCCACCGTCAGGAGAAGGGTGACTATCAGGAATCCTGGCAGCCACAGGCCATGAGTCCGGTGGCGCTGGCTGAATCCGAGCGCGTTGCCAAAGCCGTGACCGAAGCGTTGGGCGGCCGTGGCCTGTTCGGCGTGGAGCTGTTCATCAAAGGCGATCAGGTGTGGTTCAGCGAAGTGTCGCCGCGTCCGCACGACACCGGTCTGGTGACCCTGATTTCCCAGGACCTGTCGCAGTTCGCCCTGCACGCCCGGGCAATCCTCGGTCTGCCGGTGCCACTGATCCGACAGTTCGGCCCATCGGCTTCGGCGGTGATTCTGGTGGAAGGCCAGTCGACCCAGACCGCATTCGCCAACCTCGGCGCTGCACTGAGCGAACCGGATACCGCACTGCGTCTGTTCGGCAAGCCTGAAGTCAACGGTCAGCGCCGCATGGGTGTTGCACTGGCCCGTGACGAGTCGATTGAAGCCGCTCGCGCCAAGGCGACCCGTGCTTCCCAGGCTGTTGTTGTAGAGCTGTAATCTCGCAACCTGATCGCTCCCGCATCGGGCGGGAGCGATCAGGGCATTTACGACACCTGATTCAAATCGTTATTAAGCGTTTCCTTCAGGCACAGCACAGCGATCAAGCTGAGCACCGCGGCCGCCGACACATACCCGCCGACGTAACTCAAACCACCCATCGCCACCAGTTTCTGCGCGAAGAACGGCGCCGCCGAGGCTCCGACAATGCCGCCGAGGTTGTAGGCTGCCGATGCACCGGTATACCGGACATGCGTCGGAAACAGTTCCGGCAGCAGCGCACCCATCGGGGCGAATGTCACCCCCATCAGAAACAGCTCGATGCACAGGAACAGCGCCACGCCCCAGGTCGATCCCTGAGTCAGCAGCGGCTCCATCAGAAACCCGGAGAGAATTGCCAACACACCGCCGACGATCAGCACCGGCTTGCGCCCGTAACGGTCACTTGCCCAGGCTGACAGTGGCGTCGCGGCTGCCATGAACAGTACTGCGAAGCACAGCAGCCCGAGGAATGTCTCGCGGCTGTAACCCAATGTGGATACGCCGTAGCTCAGGGAAAACACCGTCGAGATGTAGAACAGTGCGTAGCAGACCACCATGGCGGCGGCGCCCAGCAGCGTCGGTGCCCAGTATTGGCTGAACAGCTCGACCAGCGGAACTTTCACTCGCTCCTGACGGGCGATGGCATTGGCGAACACTGGGGTTTCGTGGAGTTTGAGGCGCACGTACAGCCCGACCATCACCAGCACGGCGCTGAGCAGGAACGGAATCCGCCAGCCCCAGCTGCGGAACTGTTCGTCATTGAGCGTCATGGCCAAGGACAGGAACAGACCATTGGCGGCCAGAAAGCCAATCGAAGGGCCGAGCTGCGGGAACATGCCGAACCACGCCCGTTTACCTTTCGGGGCGTTTTCGGTGGCCAGCAGCGCCGCGCCGCCCCATTCGCCACCCAATCCCAGGCCCTGGCCGAAGCGCAGCACGCAAAGCAGGATCGGCGCCCAGGCCCCGATGCTGTCGTAACCCGGCAGCACGCCGATCAGCGTGGTGCAGACACCCATCAGCAGCAGCGAAGCCACCAAGGTCGATTTGCGCCCGATCCGGTCACCGAAGTGGCCGAACAGCGCCGAACCCAAAGGTCGGGCGAGGAAGGCGATGCCGAAGGTCAGGAATGCCGAGAGCATCTGCGCCGTGCCGGAAGTCTGCGGGAAAAACACCGGCCCGATCACCAGCGCAGCGGCGGTGGCGTAGACGTAGAAATCGTAGAACTCGATGGCCGTGCCGATGAAGCTCGCCGTGGCCACGCGGGTGGCGGAGTTGGTCGGTTGGGCAGGCGTGGTGTCGCTGTAAGCGGTACTGGTCGTCATGCGGTGATCCCTGACAGTCATGAGCTCCGTTGGAGCGAATTATTATGGTCGAACACCCAGGGATGTGGGATGAGGCGCGATCGCTGCTTCAGGTAGGAACAGTCGTCGGTGTGATGCGGATATTGCCGATGAACCGGCCGGAATTTGTCGGGTGCGGGGTAAGCACGCGGTTCGGCGGGGCTTGGGTAAGCCCCGCGATTATAGGAAGGTGGCTAACGATTGAACAAGAGGCTGCCTAGCGCGCCGTGGCCAGCGCCGGGGCCGAAGTGGTGTGCCAGATCAGGACTTTGCTCACCCGGTTCTCCTCGGTTTCGAGAATCTCCAGCCGGTAGCGGCCGATCTTCAGGCAGACCGCGCTTTCCGGGATGGTTTCCAGCGCTTCGGTTACCAGGCCATTGAGCGTCCGGGGGCCGTCGCTGGGCAGGTGCCAGCCCAGGCATTTGTTCAGTTCGCGAATCGACGCCGCGCCATCGATCACCATGCGACCATCGGCCTGTGGGTGGATGTGCGGATTGTCGAGGCTGTGCTCGCTTTCGAATTCGCCGACGATCTCTTCGAGAATGTCTTCCAGGGTGACGATGCCGAGGACTTCGCCGTACTCGTCCACCACCATGCCCAGACGCCGCTGCTGCTTGTGGAAGTTCAGCAGTTGCAGTTGCAGCGGGGTGCTTTCAGGGACGAAATACGGCTCGTAACTGGCCGCCAGCAACGCTTCGCGGGTCAGGCTGCCATTGTCCAGCAGGTGACGGATCTGCCGGGTGTTGAGCACCGCTTCGACCTGATTGATATCGCTGTGGAAGACCGGCAGGCGAGTGCGCCGGTTCTTGCGCAATTGCTCGATGATTTCTTCGATCGGATCGTCGAGGTTGATGCCGTCGACATCGCTGCGCGGCACCAGAATGTCGTTGACCGTGATGTTGTCCAGCGCATGGATGCCTGAAACCGGGTGTGGGCGCACCGGATGATCCGGGTCGTCATGACGCTCCGTCGGCACATCATCTTCGCTCTGTTGCACCACCTGGGCCTTGCGAATGAACGGGCGCATCAGCAAAGCACTGATGCGGCTGAGCAACCAGGCAAGCGGGTAAACCACCTTCAGCGGGACCGCCAGCAGCGTATTGCCGAACGCCAACACCGCATCCGGATAACGCTGGGCGAGGGCGCGGGGGAAATAGTCGGCAAAGACAAGCAGCAGGGCGCCGGCACCGAGGCAAGCCGCCCAGGGGCCGTTTTCTTCGCAGAGAAAGATTGCCAGCAGCGTGGCCAGAATGACGGCGAGGGCGCGGCACAGGGTATTGCAGAGGATCAGGCTTTCGAGCGGGAAACTGAGCTTTGCCAGCGGCTTGTCGCTGGCGCGGGAGGCGGTGCGTTGCGCGAGCAGGTGCTGTTGCGCCGCTTCGACGGCGGTAAACAGCCCCGACCAGAGAATCAGCAGAACAAATACCGCGAGCATCGGCCCTATGGGCAAACCGTCCATTTATGCCGCCCGTCAGATGTGCAGGATGTATTCACGAACCAGTTTGCTGCCGAAATACGCGAGCATCAGCAGGCAGAAACCGGCGAGGGTCCAGCGGATTGCCTTGTGCCCGCGCCAGCCGAGCCGGTTACGGCCCCACAGCAGGACGCTGAACACGATCCAGGCCAGGCAGGCCAGCAGGGTTTTATGCACCAGGTGCTGGGCAAACAGGTTCTCGACGAACAGCCAGCCGGAAATCAGCGACAGCGACAGCAGCGTCCAGCCGGCCCAGAGGAAGCCGAACAACAGGCTTTCCATGGTCTGCAGCGGCGGGAAATTCTTGATCAGCCCGGACGGGTGCTTGTGCTTGAGCTGGTGATCCTGCACCAGCAGCAACAAGGCCTGAAACACCGCAATGGTGAACATGCCATAGGCGAGGATCGACAGCAGAATGTGCGCGAGAATGCCCGGTTCTTCATCGATGACCTGCACCGTGCCGGTCGGCGCGAATTGCGCCAGCAGCACCGTGATTGCACCCAGCGGGAACAGCAGCACCAGCAGGTTTTCCACCGGGATCCGCGAGCAGGCCAGCAGGGTCAGGGCAATGACGGCCGCCGCAATCAGGCTGGAAGCGCTGAAGAAATCCAGGCCCAGACCGATCGGCGTCAATAAATGGGTGAGCAGGCTGGCGCTGTGGGCCAGCACGGCGAGGACGCCGAGCGAGACCAGCAGGCGCTTGTTGGCCTTGGCGCCAGTGGCCAGGCGGGTGCCCTGATAGAGAGTCGCAGCGGCATAGAGAAGGGCGGCGGCGAGGGTGGTCAGCAAACTCGGTGACAAGGGGAGCATAAATCCTGTTAGGCAAGCCCGAAAGGCGCTGAGTTTGGCATAGAACCGCCGTTGCACGAAAGACCGGCAAGCTGACAGCGAGGTGTCCGCCAGACGCAGTCTTCGCTATAATCCGCGACCTGCCCACGCCGCAGGCTCGCCGAGCACATGTTGATTCCGGTCTGGGCCGCCATTATCCCGGTCTACACAGGGCCTGAAAGGATCGCGCAATGTTTGAAAACTTAACCGACCGTCTCTCGCAGACGCTGCGCCATGTCACCGGCAAGGCGAAGCTGACCGAGGACAATATCAAAGAGACCCTGCGCGAAGTGCGCATGGCGTTGCTCGAAGCCGACGTCGCCCTGCCGGTGGTCAAGGACTTCGTCAATTCGGTCAAGGAACGCGCTGTCGGCACCGAGGTGTCGCGCAGCCTGACGCCGGGCCAGGCGTTCGTGAAGATCGTCCAGGCCGAACTCGAAAGCCTGATGGGTGCGGCCAACGAAGACTTGAACCTGAGCGCCGTGCCGCCTGCCGTCATTCTGATGGCCGGTCTGCAGGGTGCGGGTAAAACCACCACCGCCGGCAAGCTGGCGCGTTTCCTTAAAGAGCGCAAGAAGAAGTCGGTCATGGTCGTGTCGGCGGACATCTACCGTCCTGCTGCTATTAAACAGCTGGAAACCCTGGCCAATGATATCGGCGTGACGTTCTTCCCGTCCGACCTGAGCCAGAAGCCGGTCGATATCGCCAACGCGGCTATTAAAGAAGCAAAACTGAAATTCATCGACGTGGTCATCGTCGACACCGCCGGTCGTCTGCACATCGACGAAGAGATGATGGGCGAGATCAAGGCGCTGCACGCCGCGATCAATCCGGTTGAAACCCTGTTCGTGGTCGACGCCATGACCGGTCAGGACGCGGCCAACACGGCCAAGGCCTTCGGTGATGCACTGTCGCTGACCGGTGTGATCCTGACCAAGGTCGACGGTGATGCCCGTGGCGGTGCCGCGCTGTCCGTTCGCGCAATCACCGGCAAGCCGATCAAGTTCATCGGTATGGGCGAGAAGAGCGAAGCGCTCGATCCGTTCCACCCTGAGCGTATCGCTTCGCGGATCCTCGGCATGGGCGACGTGCTCAGCCTGATCGAACAGGCTGAAGCGACGCTCGACAAGGACAAGGCCGACAAACTGGCCAAGAAGCTGAAGAAGGGCAAGGGCTTCGACCTCGAAGACTTCCGCGATCAGCTGCAACAGATGAAGAACATGGGCGGCCTAGGTGGGCTCATGGACAAACTGCCGAACATCGGCGGCGTCAATCTCTCGCAAATGGGCAATGCCCAGAGCGCCGCAGAGAAGCAGTTCAAACAGATGGAAGCCATCATCAATTCCATGACCCCGGCCGAGCGCCGCGACCCTGAGCTGATCAGCGGTTCGCGCAAGCGCCGGATCGCCATGGGTTCCGGCACCCAGGTGCAGGACATCGGTCGCTTGATCAAGCAGCACAAGCAGATGCAGAAGATGATGAAGAAATTCTCCGCCAAGGGCGGAATGGCGAAAATGATGCGCGGCATGGGCGGTATGTTGCCCGGCGGCGGCATGCCAAAGATGTAAAGACTTCGCCGGTCGTCGCACCGGCGCAGACCCTGCAAGGACGCAGGATCAACAGCAAACCCGCACTCGGCGGGAGCTGACCGGCCGTTTTGAACGACGGCCCCATATGCAAATCTGCACGGCATGCCACAGGCGCCGGAAAAAGTCATTTGCAAAAGTCCGGATATTCCTTAGAATATGCGGCCTTTCGGGCACCCATGCCCGCTGTGCATTTAGATTTGCAGCACCGACTACAGGAACGATGTTCACATGCTAACAATCCGTCTTGCCCTTGGCGGCTCCAAAAAGCGCCCGTTTTACCACCTGACCGTAACCGACTCCCGCAACCCGCGTGACGGTTCCCACAAAGAACAGGTTGGTTTCTTCAACCCTGTTGCCCGTGGTCAGGAAGTTCGTCTGTCCGTGAACCAAGAGCGCGTTGCCTACTGGCTGAGCGTTGGTGCACAGCCTTCTGAGCGTGTTGCTCAGTTGCTGAAGGAATCTGCCAAGGCTGCAGCCTGAGCAGTATGAGCGCGACGCCAGAAAAAGCTGATGACCTGATCGTTGTCGGCAAGATTTTTTCGGTTCACGGCGTTCGCGGCGAGGTGAAGGTCTTTTCCTTTACCGATCCGATTGAAAACCTGTTGAACTACCGCAACTGGACGCTTCGGCGCGAAGGCGTGGTAAAGCAGGTCGAGCTGGTCAGCGGCCGATCCACTCAAAAGGATCTGGTTGCCAAGCTCAAAGGCCTCGACGATCGCGATGAAGCCCGTCTTCTGAGCGGTTACGAGATTTGCATCTCGCGAAGCCTTTTGCCCAACCTGACTGGCGACGAGTACTACTGGTACCAGTTGCAGGGTCTGAGTGTCATCAACCAGAACGAAGAATTCTTCGGCAAGGTTGATCACCTGTTGGAGACCGGCGCGAACGATGTATTGGTGGTCAAGCCCTGCGTCGGCAGCCTGGATGATCGCGAGCGGTTGTTGCCCTATACGGAGCAATGCGTGCTGGCAATCGACCTGGAAGCAGGCGTGATGAGGGTGGAATGGGACGCGGACTTCTAAGCAATGGCCAGCCTGCGCGTAGACGTCATTACGCTGTTTCCCGAGATGTTCTCGGCCATCAGTGAGTACGGCATTACCAGTCGTGCGGTCAAACAGGGGCTCTTGCAGCTGACCTGTTGGAATCTGCGGGATTACACGACGGATCGGCATCACACTGTGGACGATCGCCCGTTTGGCGGTGGTCCGGGCATGGTGATGAAGATCAAGCCCCTGGAAGATGCTCTGGTTCAGGCCAAGGCAGCAGCCGGGGAGGCGGCGAAGGTGATTTACCTGTCCCCCCAAGGCCGTCAACTGACTCAGTCGGCGGTACGCGAATTGGCTAAATCGGATGCGTTGATCCTGATTGCCGGTCGCTATGAAGGCATTGACGAGCGTTTTATTGATGCTCATGTCGATGAAGAGTGGTCGATTGGTGACTATGTGTTGTCTGGCGGCGAGCTGCCGGCCATGGTCATGATCGATGCGGTTACACGACTGCTGCCCGGAGCTTTAGGGCATGCGGATTCCGCTGAGGAAGATTCCTTTACGGATGGTCTGCTGGATTGCCCGCACTACACCCGACCTGAGGTGTATGCGGATCAGCGTGTTCCCGACGTGTTGCTGAGTGGCAATCACGCGCATATCCGGCGTTGGCGTTTACAGCAGTCCCTTGGTAGGACCTATGAACGACGCGCCGATCTTCTGGAAAGCCGCTCGCTTTCTGGAGAAGAGAAGAAGCTGCTCGAGGAATACATCCGCGAGCGGGACGATAGTTAACAACGTATCGATGGTAGATCAGACGATTTACCTTAGGAGCACAGCATGACCAACAAAATCATCCTTGCACTCGAAGCAGAGCAGATGACCAAAGAAATCCCTACCTTTGCCCCGGGCGACACCATCGTCGTTCAGGTGAAAGTGAAGGAAGGCGATCGTTCCCGTCTGCAAGCGTTCGAAGGCGTTGTAATCGCCAAGCGTAACCGCGGCGTGAACAGTGCGTTCACCGTTCGTAAAATCTCCAACGGTGTTGGCGTAGAACGTACTTTCCAGACCTACTCCCCGCAGATCGACAGCATGGCTGTCAAACGTCGCGGTGACGTACGTAAAGCCAAGCTGTACTACCTGCGCGACCTGTCGGGTAAAGCAGCTCGCATCAAGGAAAAACTGGCTTAAGTCCAGCTTCCGATGCAGAAAAAAGCAGCCTACGGGCTGCTTTTTTGTTGCCCGCAATTTATCCACAGCATTCCGTTCCAGGCCTGACCCATGACCCCTCGCGAGCAAGAAATCGAACGCCGCACCGAACTCTCGGTGACCCGCGTGACCAAGGCGGTTTTCCCGCCGACCACCAATCACCACAACACCCTGTTCGGCGGCACCGCACTGGCCTGGATGGACGAAGTGTCGTTCATCACCGCCACGCGGTTTTGCCGTTTGCCGCTGGTGACCGTGTCCACCGATCGCATCGACTTCAATCACGCGATCCCGGCAGGATCCATCGTCGAACTGGTCGGGCGGGTGATCAAGGTTGGCAACACCAGTCTCAAGGTCGAGGTGGAAGTGTTCGTCGAAAGCATGGGCTGTGACGGGCGTGAGAAGGCCATTCACGGGCAGTTCAGCTTTGTTGCCATCGATGATGACAAGCGTCCGGTGCCGGTGCTGCCGGGTTTCGCGGCCTGATCCAGCACCGAGCCGCGGCATTCGCGGGCAAGCCCGCTCCCACAGATTTTGTGTTGTCCGCTGATGTTGTGTTCGACACGGACACTGTGGGAGCGGGCTTGCCCGCGATTTGTTCTATCAGGCGCTGCCACTCTCCGGCTGAATCAGCGCCAGCAACGTCCACCCCGGTCCCGGCTTCAACACGGTTTCCGGTGTCACGACATGCACCCAGCCGCTGTCATCGCGCATGAACAGCAGCGTCGCGCGGTTGCCATGCAGCGCCCGGTAATCGTCCCAGCCGAACCCGTCCGTCAATGTCGTGCTGTACAGGTCGGCGCCCTGGCCCAATTGGCTGGCGAGTCTGGCGTAAGTCAGCGCCTCGCTCCCCAGTTGATTGCCGCGATGTTCGAGGCTGGCGCGGTGCTTGTCGCTGCGTCGGCTCTCCTGACCACTGGCCAGTCCGAACAATCGTTGATGACCAAAGTCATGGCGAAAGCGCATGGCCGCCAGCGTATTGAGTTCGCCCGACGGTGACAGCGCCAGCAGATGCCCCAGTCCGACCAGGTCCAGATGCGCATCGGCATGCTGCGAAGCCGGATTGCCAAAGTAGGTCGGCAAGCCATCCATGCGCGCCGCGCGGATGTTCTCCCAGCTTGAATCCGTCAGCAGCACCCGGCTGCCCAGCTGTTGCAGCGACTTGCCGAGCAGGCGCGCAGGCCCGTTCGCCCCGACGATCAGGAAGCCGCTGGGCGCTGGTTCCGCAACTTTCAACAGTCGGGCCAATGGCCGGGCAGTCGCGCTTTGCAGTACGACGGTGCCGATGATCACCGCGAAGGTCAGCGGTACCAGCAACAACGCACCTTCATGGCCCGCTTCATCCAGGCGAATCGCAAAGATCGCCGAGACTGCCGCCGCGACGATCCCGCGCGGGGCAATCCAGCACAACAATGCACGCTCACGCCAGCTCAGACTCGAACCGGCGGTACTTAGCACCACGTTCAGCGGTCGGGCGATCAACTGGATCACCAGCAACAGAATCAGCACCAGCGGCCCGAGACCGATCAACGCGTTCAGATCCAGTCGCGCCGCCAGCAAAATGAACAGCCCGGAAATCAGCAGCACGCTGAGGTTTTCCTTGAAGTGCAGGATGTGCCGCACATCCACGCCCTTCATGTTCGCCAGCCACATGCCCATCAGCGTCACCGCCAGCAGCCCGGATTCGTGCATGGCCTGGTTGGCGGCGATGAATATCCCCAGCACCGCGGCGAGCGATGCCAGATTGTGCAAATACTCCGGCAGCCATTGGCGCCGGATGATCGTACCGAGCAGCCAGCCACCGGCGACGCCGAACGCGCTGCCGCAGACAATCACCCCGCCGAATGTCAGCAGGCTCTGTTCCAGCCCATGGCCTTCGGCCCGAGCAATGATGAAGCTGTAGACCACCACCGCCAGCAGCGCGCCGATCGGGTCGATCACAATCCCTTCCCAGCGCAGGATGTTGGCGATCGAAGCCTTCGGCCGCACCACGCGCAGCATTGGCACGATCACGGTCGGGCCAGTAACCAGGGTCAGGCTGCCGAACAGGATGGCGAGCAGCCAGTCGAAGCCCAGCAGCCAGTGGGTCGCGACCGCAATCACTATCCAGGTCGAGAGCGCTCCGATGGTGACCAGGCGATGCACGACGCTGCCGATCTCGCGCCATTCCGACAGGTGCAGGGTCAGGCTGCCTTCAAACAGAATCAGCGCCACCGCCAGCGACACCAGCGGCATCAGCAGCGGGCCGAACATTTCCTGCGGGTCGAGCCAGCCCAGCACGGGGCCCGCCAGAATGCCGGTCAGCAGCAGAAACAGAATCGCCGGCAGTTTCAGGCGCCAGGCAAGCCATTGGCAGCCCAGCGCGGCGGCACCGATACCACCGAAAGCCAACAGAATTTGCTGCTCGTTCATTGAAGCTCCCTGTTCCTTGAAATAGCGGGCTATGAAAGACTAGCGGCCATTTCAACCGTTCACTCTTTATTTGCGCGCAGTGCCAAGCCTGCGTGTCTTGAGCGCCCATGCCTGCCATCGACCACCCACTGATCGACCAGTTTCTCGACGCCCTCTGGCTGGAAAAAGGTCTCTCCGACAACACTCGCGACGCCTACCGCAGCGATCTCGCGCTGTTCAACGGCTGGTTGCAGGACAAAGGTCTCGAGCTGATCAATGCCGGTCGCGAACTGATCCTCGACCACCTGGCCTGGCGTCTGGAACAGAACTACAAACCTCGCTCCACCGCGCGATTTCTCTCCGGTGTGCGTGGCTTTTATCGCTACCTGCTGCGGGAAAAACTGATTTCGGTCGATCCGACCTTGCGCGTGGATATGCCGCAACTCGGTCGGCCATTGCCCAAATCCTTGTCGGAAGCCGACGTTGAAGCTTTGCTGAAGGCACCAGACCTGAGCGAAGCCATCGGCCAGCGCGACCGCGCCATGCTCGAAGTCTTGTATGCCTGCGGGCTGCGGGTGACCGAGCTGATCAGTCTGACTCTGGAACAGGTCAACCTGCGTCAGGGCGTGTTGCGGGTGATGGGCAAGGGCAGCAAGGAGCGGTTGGTGCCAATGGGCGAGGAAGCGATTGTCTGGGTCGAGCGCTACTTGCGCGATGGCCGCAGCGAGCTGCTGGGCGGGCGCCCCAGTGATGTGCTGTTCCCCAGCCAGCGCGGCGAGCAGATGACCCGCCAGACCTTCTGGCACCGCATCAAGCATCAGGCCAAGGTCGCCGGCATTGGTAAATCGCTGTCGCCGCACACCTTGCGTCACGCGTTTGCCACACACCTGCTCAACCATGGCGCCGATTTGCGGGTGGTGCAGATGCTGTTGGGCCACAGCGACCTGTCGACCACGCAGATCTACACTCACGTCGCCCGGGCACGTTTGCAGGATCTGCATGCCAAACATCACCCGCGCGGCTGAGCGCCATTTGTCTTGCGACAGGCGCATTCGGCCACGGGAGCCTTATGTGGTAGGCTTTGCCGGTTTGCACGATGGGCGGTTATGACCCGGTGTTCCGGCACGGGCGTTCTGATCGTTCCATTTGTCCGCCTTCAGGAGTTCTCATGCGTCTGACCCAGATTTTCGCCGCCGCAGCCATTGCGTTGGTCAGCACCTTTGCCGTCGCCGATGACGCGGCCGACAAAGCGATTCGCCAAAGCCTGGAAAACCTCCAGCTCGACGTGCCGGTGGACACCATCACCGCCAGCCCGCTGCCGGGCTTGTACGAAGTCAAGCTCAAGGGCAGCCGCGTGCTTTACGCCAGCGCCGACGGCCAGTACATCGTTCAGGGCTACATGTTCCAGCTCAAGGACGGCAAACCGGTCAACCTGACCGAGAAGACCGAGCGCCTGGGCATTTCCAAACTGATCAATGCGATTCCGGTGGCCGAGACCGTGGTTTACCCGGCCGTGGGCGAAACCAAGTCGCACATCACCGTTTTCACCGACACCACGTGCCCGTATTGCCACAAGCTGCACGCCGAAGTGCCTGAGCTGAACAAGCGCGGCATCGAAGTGCGTTACGTGGCGTTCCCGCGCCAGGGCCTAGGCTCGCCGGGTGACGAGCAACTGCAAGCCGTGTGGTGCTCGAAAGACAAGAAAGCCGCCATGGACAAAATGGTCGATGGCAAGGAAATCAAGGCCGCCAAGTGCGAGAACCCGGTTTCCAAACAGTTCGCCCTAGGCCAGTCGATCGGTGTGAACGGTACGCCGGCCATCGTTTTGGCTGACGGACAAGTCATTCCGGGCTACCAGCCTGCGCCACAAGTCGCCAAACTGGCGCTGGGCGCGAAGTAATTCGCATCGTCACGCCCTGGTGTGACGAGCGTGGTCCGGCGGCAGGATTGCCGGGCCATCAACAGAGAGCCGCGAACCTGCGGTTGTTTTCACGGCCGGCCTCGCGTCGGCCGTTTTATGGGGAGTTCACAGTGAAACCGGTCAAAGTAGGCATCTGTGGGTTAGGGACCGTCGGTGGCGGAACCTTCAACGTACTTCAGCGCAACGCCGAGGAAATTGCTCGTCGTGCCGGGCGTGGAATCGAAGTGGCACAAATTGCCATGCGCACGCCAAAGCCTCAGTTCCAGACGACCGGTATTGCGATTACCAACGATGTCTTCGAAGTGGCCACGAACCCTGAGATCGACATCGTCATAGAGCTGATGGGCGGCTACACCGTTGCCCGCGAGCTGGTACTCAAGGCCATCGAGAATGGCAAGCATGTGGTCACCGCGAACAAGGCTCTGATTGCCGTTCACGGTAATGAAATTTTCGCCAAGGCACGCGAGAAAGGCGTGATCGTGGCATTCGAAGCGGCGGTCGCCGGCGGCATTCCGGTGATCAAGGCGATCCGTGAAGGCCTGTCCGCCAACCGTATCAACTGGGTCGCCGGGATCATCAACGGCACCGGTAACTTCATCCTCACCGAAATGCGCGAGAAGGGTCGCACCTTCGAAGACGTGCTGGCCGAGGCGCAAGCGCTGGGCTACGCCGAAGCCGACCCGACCTTCGACGTCGAGGGCATCGACGCCGCGCACAAGCTGACGATCCTGGCATCGATCGCGTTCGGTATTCCGCTGCAGTTCGACAAGGCTTACACCGAAGGCATCACCAAGCTGACCACCGCCGACGTGAATTACGCCGAAGCGCTGGGCTACCGCATCAAGCACCTGGGCGTGGCACGCAGCACCGCCGCCGGCATCGAGCTGCGCGTACACCCGACGCTGATCCCGGCCGATCGTCTGATCGCCAACGTCAACGGCGTGATGAACGCGGTGATGGTCAACGGTGACGCTGCCGGTTCGACCCTGTTCTACGGCGCCGGCGCCGGCATGGAGCCGACTGCTTCGTCGGTGATCGCGGATCTGGTGGACGTGGTTCGCGCCATGACCTCCGATCCGGAAAACCGCGTGCCGCACCTGGCCTTCCAGCCGGACTCGCTGTCGGCCCATCCGATCCTGCCGATCGAAGCCTGCGAAAGCGCCTACTACCTGCGCATCCAGGCCAAGGACCATCCGGGTGTACTCGCTCAGGTGGCGAGCATCCTCTCTGAGCGCGGCATCAACATCGAGTCGATCATGCAGAAGGAAGTCGAGGAACACGACGGCCTGGTGCCGATGATCCTGCTGACCCACCGCGTGCTGGAGCAGCACATCAACGATGCGATCGCCGCCCTCGAAGCGCTGGCGGGCGTGGTCGGTCCGGTTGTGCGGATCCGCGTCGAGCACTTGAACTAAACAGAAACAGCTGCAAGCTTCGAGCTGCAAGCAGCAAGAGAAAAGCAGTCCGGCTTTTACTTGAAGCTTGTAACTCGTAGCTTGAGGCTCAAACCAAAGGTTTGCCCCTATGCGTTACATCAGTACCCGCGGCCAGGCACCGGCCCTGAATTTCGAAGACGTCCTGCTGGCCGGTCTTGCAACCGACGGCGGTCTGTACGTCCCGGAAAACCTGCCACGTTTCACCCAGGAAGAAATCGCTTCCTGGGCCGGCCTGCCGTATCACGAGCTGGCTTTCCGCGTCATGCGCCCGTTCGTCACCGGCAGCATTCCGGACGCCGATTTCAAAAAGATTCTTGAAGAAACCTACGGTGTGTTCGCCCACAACGCCGTTGCGCCGCTGCGTCAGCTGAACGGCAACGAATGGGTGCTGGAGCTGTTCCACGGCCCGACCCTGGCGTTCAAGGACTTCGCCCTGCAACTGCTCGGTCGTTTGCTCGACTACGTGCTGGAAAAGCGCGGCGAGCGCGTGGTCATCGTCGGCGCCACCTCCGGTGACACCGGTTCGGCCGCCATCGAAGGCTGCAAGCACTGCGAAAACGTCGACATCTTCATCCTGCACCCGCACAACCGTGTGTCCGAGGTGCAGCGTCGGCAGATGACCACCATTCTCGGTGAGAACATCCACAACATCGCCATCGAAGGCAACTTCGATGACTGCCAGGAAATGGTCAAGGCCAGCTTCGCCGACCAGAGCTTCCTCAAGGGCACCCGTCTGGTGGCAGTCAACTCGATCAACTGGGCGCGGATCATGGCCCAGATCGTTTACTACTTCCACGCAGCGCTGCAATTGGGCGGCCCGGCGCGTTCGGTGTCGTTCTCGGTGCCGACCGGCAACTTCGGCGACATCTTCGCCGGTTACCTGGCGCGCAACATGGGCCTGCCGATCAACCAGTTGATCGTCGCCACCAACCGCAACGATATCCTGCACCGCTTCATGAGCGGCAACCAGTACGTCAAGGAAACCCTGCACGCCACGCTGTCGCCGTCGATGGACATCATGGTCTCGTCGAACTTCGAACGCCTGCTGTTCGACCTGCACGGTCGCAACGGCGCGGCGATTGCCGGGCTGATGGATTCGTTCAGGCAGGGCGGCGGCTTCAGCGTCGAACAGGAACGCTGGACCGAGGCACGCAAACTGTTCGACTCGCTGGCTGTGGACGATGCGCAAACCTGCGAAACCATCGCCGAAGTCTACGAACAGACCGGGGAAGTGCTGGATCCGCACACCGCCATCGGCGTGAAGGCCGCTCGTGAATGTCGTCGCAGCCTGGACATCCCGATGGTGATTCTGGGCACGGCGCATCCGGTCAAGTTCCCGGACGCGGTGGAGAAAGCCGGTGTAGGAAAAGCTCTCGAACTGCCTGCACATCTTTCTGATTTGTTTGAGAGAGAAGAGCGCTGCACTGTGCTGGCGAACGAGCTCAAAGCCGTACAAGCCTTTGTCAGCCAGCATGGCAACCGCGGCAAGCCTCTTTAAGACCGCAAAGCTGTCACATTTTGAAGCCCGTCTCCTGACGGGCTTTCTTGTTTTTGCATGCCACACTGCGCGCGTTTCGCCCACGAAGGACGGGCGAGTCGATGACGAAGGATGTGGCAATGCGGTTTTTTTCAGGATTGAAACCAGCCCTGTGCTGGTTGTTTTTATCGGGGAGCTTCGGGTTGTCACCGTGGGTCGAAGCCGCCCATCTGGCGAGACACCCCGACACGGTGGAGGCTATTCAGCCCATCGAGCTGGATGAGCATGAGCGTCAGTGGATTCGAGATAACCCTCGTGTGACCGTCGCCTCTGTGCAATACCCGTTGTATCTGTTTCAGGACGAACATGGCCAATGGAGCGGCCTGAACAACGATGTGCTCAAGCACATCAGCGCCATGACCGGATTGCAGTTCGTTCATCAGGAATCGTTTTCCACCGACCACATGCTGGAACGGCTCCAGAGTGGCGTGGCCGACATCAGCACGACGTTGGCAATGAACGAGGAGCGCAAGGCATTTCTGGACTTCAGTCACGCGTTCGGCGGTGCAGGGTGGGTGTTCGTCGGTCATTCAGGCGAACCGGCAATACGGTCGCTCGAGATGCTGTCCAAGCGAGTCCTGGTGCTGCCGGCCCGGCATGCGCTGGAGGACGGCATTCGACGCGACTACCCATCGATCCCGATTCGTTCGGTCAAGACCTATGCCGAGGCTCGGGCGCTGGTGGAAAGTGGCGAGGCCTATGCCACCATCGAAAACGAGATCGGCGCTCAGCTGTTTCCCTCCGGCCTGCTCAAGGTCGGTGGTCTCGTGGAGGGCAAGTGGGAGGCCGACCATCTGGCAGTACGCAAAGGGTTGCCCGAGCTGGTGAGCATCCTCAACAAGGCATTGGGCGCCTTCTCCGCGGCGGAGCTTCGTTCCATGCGCCTGAAGTGGCTGGATGGCGTCTCTCCTGCGCCGACACCCTCGATCGGCTCGCTCCTGATCAAGTGGGGTTGCTGGGCGATGGGCGGGCTTGGCGTGTTCGGGCTATTGCCTTTGATGTGGAACCGTCGACTGGCGGCAGAAGTGAAGCAGCGACGGGCAGCCGAAAAGAATCTGGGTGATCAACTGGCCTTTCAACATGCATTGATCGATGCGATGCCCGACCCCGTGTTCGTGCGCGATCTGCAGGGTCGGTTGATCATGTGCAACCGCAGTTACGAAGATGCGCTGTCGGTCCGGCAGGAGCAGGTGCAGGGCCGGATGCTGTTCGAGTTCGATGCACTTCCACAGGCCACGGCATTGATGCTGCACGACGAATTCATGGCGCAGCTGGGTACGCGTAAAACACGCTTCAGCAAGCGGCAACTGATGTTCAAGAGCGGCCCCCGTCAGATCTATCAATGGACGGTGCCGTTTTACAGTGTCGATGGAAAACTGCGAGGCCTGCTCGGGGGCTGGACGGACATCACCGAGCGGCGGAAGGAGAGCGGGTGTCGATGTCTGCATTAAAGATGGGAAAAGTCCTATAAGCAGCGATTCCTTTTCTGATGGGAGGCTTAGGACCACTGCCCTAGAGTGACAGGCCACTGCGGCGTGAATCCGCGATTGTCGCTCCAGAGGTCGTCCCATGCGCTCGCTCAAGATCCTGATTCTAGAACCCAATCCGTTCCAGCTGATGGCGTTGCACCAGATGCTCAACGCCATTGGTATCTACGATGTTCTGACCGCACCGTCGCTGGGCTCGGCAAAGCGCTCACTGGAACGTCGCGGAGCCGTCGACATCACCCTGTGCAATCCACAATTGCAGAACGGTGACGGGCTGGCGCTGATCCGGCATATGGCCGACCGGCAGGAAGCACGTGCACTGATTCTGCTGGGGGCTGTGGCACCCACCCTGCTGGACGATCTGGAAACCTTGCTGGGCGAGCACCGGATCATATTGCTGGGCCGCCTGCACACTCCCGTTTCGGCGGTATTGATGAGGGCACTGCTGGACACCTACATGACCATCCCCAGGCATTCCGTCGACGCTTGACCCCCACGGTTATTTTTCTGTCATCTTCACCATGCATGCTCCGATAGGCCGGTGACGCTCCGGGAGAGGCCGGTGACAAGCAGAACTTTCTTCTCGGGCCGGTGGTCATTTACTGTGAACACGCCCCAGACACTGTGTTTTCGGACTATTGAGTGGAGATCGAGATGGAAAGTATCAGTCTATTGCTCGGTGAGGCTCTGAGCCCGTATCAAGTGACGTTGACCCCTCGCGGTCGCCATGGCGAATGCCTGGTGACCTTGAAGAACGGCAGCGGCGCGATCGTGGTGGAGCGCGAATTCAATCAGGCGCAATTGAGCGACAAGCGCCAGCTGACGGATGTGGTCGACGGCCTGCACCGTGACATCCTGATTGCCGAAGGCCGGCTGGAACCCTGTGTGATCGCGGCGTTGCGAAACGCAGCCCTCGACAAGCACCCGACCCTCTGAAACTGATTTTTCATTTGTGGGAACCTTCCTGCACCCAAGTCAGTCAGACCCCGTAACAGCAGGATCAAGCATTGTGCTCCGGTGCTTGTCGCTTGCTGCTACGGGTCTTTGATACAGACCACGTTTAACCCCGAGTCGTCTCCCCACTTCTCGGGGTTTCTTTTTGCCCGGATTTCACTGCGCGGCCTGTTGCTCGAAGAAAATCCGCGCCTGTTCCAGATAATCCTGGCGCCTCTCGGGGTCGAGCCAGTCGGCGTAGAGCTGGTTGAGATGCTCGTGGGGCAGGGTGCGTAACAGCTGATTGATTTCCGTGATCGCCTGTCGACCCGCCGTGGTGTCGGTGCAGCCGACATGGCCCGACAGGTACTTGCCCGTGCCGCGAATCGGGAAGAACAGCAGTTCGTCCTCGGCGATCTCGGCCTGCCGCGCCTGATAACGGATCTCCGGCCAGTAACCCAGCACCACTTGCAAACGCCCCAGACGCTGCATCGACAGCAGGCTGCTGAGCGCATCGTTGCCGTAGTGCGGCGTCAGCGCGCCGGTTGGTGCCTGATGCAGCAATGTATCGATGTACTCGCCATAACTGCGTTCTGCGACCACGCCGACTTTTCGCTCACCGTTGGCCAGAAACGCCGACAGATCGACTTCGTCCTCGACCAGAAACGGCTCCAGCACTTCGCGGTCTCTCTGACGCACCACCAGACCATTGCTGACCGCGCGAAACGCAGGGATGGAGAACGCGATCCACTGTGCCCGTTCTTTGTTCCAGATCAGCGACGGATCGCAGGCAAAGGGATGTTCATGCAGCATTTGAGTGCCACGGGCGCGATTGACCCGCATCAAGGTGTGTTCGTATTGCGGCATGCCGGCAATCAGCATCGGCATCAATTGATCGATAACGCCTTGGCCCTTTTTCGGGCCTTCGAAGATCGTCAGTGGCGGCAGGTCGCGCAGCAACCAGATCAACGTCGGCTTGGCCTGCACCCACGTCGGCAGCACCAGCAGAAATAGCAGGCCGAACAACCGCCAGGTCCACCAATGGTGGGCGCGGTTCGAGGCCGAGGGCATCAGGCGATTCAGCTCAGATGGCTCCGTCTTCGCGCAGCCGGGCGATCTGCTTCTCGTCGTAGCCAAGATCGTGGAGTACCTGCGCATTGTGTTCACCGAGCTGCGGTCCGACCCATTCGGACGAGCCGGGTGTCTCAGAGAGTTTCGGCACGATGCCTGGCATCTTGAAGGGTTTGCCGTCCGGCAGTTTGGCGTGCAGGAACATTTCCCGGGCCAGGTACTGCGGATCGTTGAACATGTCTTCGGCGCTGAAGATCCGGCTGGCCGGGACTTCAGCCTGGTTCAGCAGGTCCAGCACGGTTTGCAGCGGCAGCGAATTCACCCAGCGGTCTATCACGCCGTACAACTCATCGCGGCGGGTGTCGCGCCCGTCGTTGCTGGCCAGCGCCGGGTCATTGGCCAGATCTTCACGGCCGATGATCAGCATGAAGCGCTTGAAGATTGCATCGCCGTTGGCGCCGATCTGCACGTGTTTGCCGTCGGCGCTGGTGTGGATCGATGATGGTGTGATGCCCGGCATGATGTTGCCGGTGCGCTCGCGAATGAAGCCGAACACATCGAACTCCGGCACCATGCTTTCCATCATGGCGAAGATCGCTTCGTACAACGCCACATCGACCACTTGGCCGAGACCGCCGTTGACCTCGCGATGACGCAGGGCCATCAACGCACCGATCACGCCCCACAAAGCAGCAATCGAATCGCCAATGGAAATCCCGGTGCGCACCGGCGGGCGGTCTTCGAAACCGGTGATGTAGCGCAGGCCGCCCATGGATTCACCGACCGCACCGAACCCAGGCTGATCTTTCATCGGCCCGGTCTGGCCGAAGCCGGACAGGCGCACCATCACCAGTTTCGGGTTCAGCGCGTGCAGGGTTTCCCAGCTCAGGCCGAGTTTTTCCAGCACGCCGGGGCGGAAGTTCTCGATCAGAATGTCGGCTTCAACCAGCAGTTTTTTCAGGATCGCCAAGCCGTCGGGGTGTTTCAGGTTCAGCGTCAGGGACTTTTTGTTGCGTGCCTGGACGAACCACCACAGCGAGGTGCCTTCGTACAACTTGCGCCATTTGCGCAACGGATCACCGCCGTCCGGCGACTCGATCTTGATCACTTCGGCGCCGAATTCGCCGCAGATGCGCGAGGCAAACGGCCCGGCAATCAAAGTACCCAATTCAATGACTTTCAGACCGCTGAGCGGTTTGTTGGCGAACGGCATGCGAGATCCTGTAGGACAAGGCTGAGCAGATACAGCGTTTTAACATAGCCGGCTGTCAGTCGCGCAAGGTTGATCGCCATCAATTCGTGGATTGCCTACAGCATCGGTTAGACTTGCCGACTTTCCTCGTATCAAGAAGCCCGTTCATGGCCCAGCCGTCCACTACCTACAAATTCGAACTGAACCTCACCGATCTCGACCGCAGCGTCTACGAGAACGTGAAGCAGACCATCGCCCGTCACCCTTCGGAAACCGAAGAACGCATGACCGTACGCCTGTTGGCCTACGCGCTCTGGTACAACGAGCAACTGTCGTTCGGTCGTGGTCTGTCGGACGTGGACGAACCTGCGTTGTGGGAAAAGAGCCTGGATGACCGCGTCCTGCACTGGATCGAAGTCGGCCAGCCTGACGCTGATCGCCTGACCTGGTGCTCCCGTCGCACCGAGCGCACCAGCCTGTTGGCCTACGGCAGCCTGCGTGTCTGGGAAGGCAAGGTGATCCCGGCGATCAAAAATCTGAAGAACGTCAACATTGCCGCCGTGCCGCAGGAAGTGCTGGAAACCCTGGCCAAGGACATGCCCCGCGTCATCAAGTGGGACGTAATGATCAGCGAAGGCACGATCTTCGTCACCGATGACCGTGGCCAGCACGAAGTCCAGCTCACCTGGCTGCAAGGTGAGCGCGGTTAAGTCCGCGCTACTCCGGAAAAATCCCACGTATTCAAGAGAAGCTCCTGTCACCCCATGCGTATCGATCCTCGCCCGTTGCCCGCCACTCTGCCGTTTCTCGGTGAACTGCCACCCCTGCTGACCCGCCTGTATGCGGCGCGGGGCGTGCAGTCCGAGGCGGAGCTGGACAAGAGCCTGGCGCGGCTGATTCCGTTCCAGCAGCTCAAAGGGATCGATGCGGCGGTTGACCTGCTGGTGACAGCGCTGGAGCAGCGGCAGCGGATCCTGATCGTCGGCGATTTCGACGCCGACGGCGCGACGGCCAGCACCGTGGGTGTGCTCGGTTTGCGCCTGCTGGGCGCGGCGCACGTCGATTATCTGGTGCCGAACCGCTTCGAATACGGCTACGGCCTGACCCCGGAAATCGTCGAAGTTGCGATGACCCGCGAGCCGCAGTTGCTGATCACCGTCGACAACGGTATTTCCAGCGTTGAAGGTGTCGCGGCCGCGAAGCGCCATGGCCTGAAAGTCTTGATTACTGACCACCACTTGCCCGGCGATGAACTGCCGCAGGCCGATGCACTGGTCAATCCGAACCAGCCCGGCTGCGAGTTCCCGAGCAAGGCGCTGGCCGGGGTCGGGGTGATTTTCTACGTGTTGATGGCTTTGCGTGCACGTCTGCGCAGCCTTGGCTGGTACGAGAACAAGCCGCAGCCAAACATCGGCGAACTGCTGGATCTGGTGGCGCTGGGCAGCGTCGCCGACGTGGTGCCGTTGGATGCCAACAACCGGATTCTGGTGCACCAGGGGCTGGAGCGAATTCGCGCCGGACGTGCGCGGCCGGGGATCAAGGCGATCCTGGAAGTGGCCAAGCGTGAGGCTTCGCGCATTACGTCTACCGACCTCGGATTTATCGTCGGCCCGCGCCTGAACGCGGCGGGGCGTCTGGATGACATGAGCCTGGGCATCGAATGCCTGCTGACCCACGACCCTGCGCTGGCCCGGGAAATGGCCGCACAACTGGACGGCATGAATCAGGATCGCAAATCCATCGAGCAAGGCATGCAGCGTGAGGCGCTGGCCCAGCTCAAGGACTTGCCGGTTGAGTCGATGCCGTTCGGTCTTTGCCTGTTCGATCCGGAATGGCACCAGGGGGTCATCGGTATCCTGGCTTCGCGGATGAAGGAGCGGTATTTCCGCCCTACCATCGCCTTCGCCGATGCCGGTGACGGTCTGCTCAAGGGCTCGGGCCGTTCGGTGCAGGGTTTCCATATTCGTGACGCGCTGAGCGTGGTCGCGGCACAACATCCGGATCTGATCAGCAAGTACGGTGGCCACGCGATGGCGGCCGGTCTGACCTTGCCGCAGGAGAATTTTCCGTTGTTCGCCAAGGCATTTGACGCTGAGGTGCGTAGGCAGCTGCGCGAAGAAGATCTGACCGGGCGCCTGCTGTCGGACGGCACGCTGGCGGTCGAGGAGTTTCATCTGGAACTGGCTCGGGCCCTTCGTCACGCCGGGCCGTGGGGCCAGCATTTCCCGGAGCCTCTGTTCCACGGCGTATTCCAGTTGGCCGAGCAGCGAGTGGTCGGCGAGCGGCACCTGAAAGTGGTGCTGAAGACTGAGTGCGGCTCGGTGAAGCTGGATGGCATCGCCTTCGGCATCGATCGCGATATCTGGCCGAACCCCACGATCAAATGGGTCGAACTGGCCTACAAGCTCGATCTGAACGAGTTTCGCGGCAATGAGACCGTGCAGTTGATGATTGCCCACATCGAACCGCGCTAAAGATCATTGCGCCCTTTACTGAAGGGCGCAGGCATCTTCAATTGTGCTGTTTCATTTCGGAACCCTCCCTCATCCCCGGATGTCGACTAGGCTCTAAGCACTGCTTGATTGGCCTTGTGACGTCTTGTCGAATTTTTTGCCCGCGGGGGCGGGTGCTGCACCTTTTTCCTGTCACTCGTCGACTTTTCAAACAGAACCCTGGAGCCTGCCCACTGATTTGAGAGGTGCCCCATGAGTCTGCTGCTTGAACCCTTTACCCTTCGCCAACTGACCCTGTCCAACCGCATCGCCGTGTCGCCCATGTGCCAGTATTCCAGCGTCGATGGCCTGGCCAACGACTGGCATCTGGTGCACCTCGGCAGCCGTGCCGTGGGGGGCGCTGGCCTGGTGTTTACCGAAGCCACGGCGATCACGGCCGACGGGCGGATCACCGCCGAAGACCTTGGCTTGTGGAACGACGAACAGATCGCACCGCTGCAACGCATCACCCGTTTCATCAACGCGCAGGGCGCAGTGGCCGGCATTCAACTGGCCCACGCCGGGCGCAAGGCCAGCACCCATCGGCCGTGGATCGGCAAGCATGGCAGCGTGAAACCGGAGGATGGTGGCTGGACGCCGGTCGGTCCTTCGCCGATTGCCTTCGACCCGCAACACACCCAACCGAAACAGCTGGATGAGAGTCAGATTGCTCAAGTCATCCAGGACTTCGTGGCCGCGGCCAAACGCGCGCTGACCGCCGGTTTCAGTGTGGTCGAGGTGCATGCGGCGCACGGTTATCTGCTGCACCAGTTTCTCTCGCCGCTCAGCAACCAGCGCCGCGACCAGTACGGCGGTTCGTTCGAAAACCGCATTCGTCTGGTGCTGCAAGTGACCGAGGCGGTACGCGCGGTGTGGCCGGAAGAACTGCCGGTGTTTGTGCGCCTGTCGGCCACCGACTGGGTCGAGGATGGCTGGAACCCTGATGAAACCGTGGAGCTGGCGCGACGCCTGAAAGCCTTGGGGGCTGATCTGATCGACGTGTCATCGGGCGGCACGGCGGTCAACGCCGAAATTCCTGTGGGGCCGGGTTATCAGACACGCTTCGCCGAACGGGTACGCAAGGAGTCAGGCATCGCCACCGGCACCGTGGGAATGATTACCGAGCCGGCCCAAGCCGAGCACATCCTGCGAACCTGTCAGGCCGACATCATCTTCCTCGCCCGTGAGTTGCTGCGTGATCCTTACTGGCCGCTGCATGCCGACGATGACCTGGGCGGACGCAAAGCGGTGTGGCCGGCGCAGTATCAACGTGCGACTCATCGGGATCAGCCGATTCACGAGTCTGATCTGCGGGATTGATTCCGATCGTTCGCAAAGCCTATAAAACCCGCCATTGAACCGGCGGGTTTTTTCTTGCCTGTCGTTTGGAATCGCAAAGGAATGGACCGCAATGTTGATCGAACGAGAGCTGACTGAATCGGACTTGCCGCTGTTGGCGCTGATCGACCGCAGTGAGTTGGTCGAGGAGTGCTATCGCGTAGAGAACGGTGAGCTGATTCTGTATCCGGCGCGTTTCGACATGCGCGGCTGGCCCGAAGGGGAGGCGGAGGAGAATACGCGGGTACTGGAAAAATGCTGGCGCAGCGGCGGATGGCTACACGGGCTTTTCGATGGCGAGACATTGGTGGCGGCCGTAGTTGTGGATAACCGGGTAATTCACAATCAGGGCCTGAAGATGCGGCAGTTGAAGTTTTTGCACATCAGCCGTGTCTGGCGTGGGCAGGGACTGGGCGGGCGATTGTTTGCCTTGGCCTGCGAGCATGGCCGAGAGGTCGGTGCCGAAGCGTTGTACGTCTCGGCAACCGAATCACGCAATACCGTGGAGTTCTATCAGCGCCACGGTTGCCGGTTGCTGGCACAACCGGATCCCGAGTTGTTTGATCTTGAACCCCACGATATCCACTTTTACTGTCGCCTGGACTGACGCCATCGCGAGCAAGCTCGCTCCCACAGGTTTTCCGTTGTACACAAACTCTGTGATCAATCGATATCCATGTGGGAGCTGGCTTGCCAGCGATGAGGCCCGATCTGACGTCAGAGAATCATCAAGGGTACTTGCGCTTGTCCGGCGCCGGCGGGAAGTACTGGTACAACCAGGTCTCGCTCAGCGTGCGGTCGTTGGTGCGGATGAACAGGCGCAGTTCCACCGGCTCCACGCTGTCATTGGTCGGGTACCAGTCGAACAGGATCCGGTAGCCCTTGATGTCATCCAGCACCAGCACGCTGAAGTCCTGCACCTTGCCGTTGGAGCAAGTCACCACCGGTTCGATCCCGGTACCCTGCGGCAGGCGATCCAGACCGCCACCGGTGAAGTCCACGGCGAAACGACGGGCCCAGACGGGCGGGTAGTGCTCGCCCGGAGCCCAGCCCTCGACGAATCCACCCATGCCCGAACGGGTCGCATGTACCCGCGCCAGCGGCGTGCCGACCGGCGGCAGGGCGCTCCAGTAGAGCTTGTAGCCGTAGTTCAGCGAGTCGCCGGCCGCTACCGGTTTCTTCGGCGTCCAGAACGCAACGATGTTGTCGAGGGTTTCACCGGTTGTAGGAATTTCCAGCAGATCGATGGAGCCTTCGCCCCATGCGGTTGTAGGTTCTACCCACAGGCTCGGACGCTTGCTGTACCAGTCGACGGTGTCCTGATAGTTGGCGAACTCATGGTCGGTCTGCACCAGACCGAAACCTTTCGGATCGGTGTCGGCGAAGGCGTTGAATTGCAGGGTCGCCGGGTTGTTCAGCGGTCGGCAGATCCACTCGCCGTTGCCGCGCCACATGGCCAGACGATCCGAGTCATGGATCTGCGGGTGGATGGTGTCGCACATCCGGCGCTCGTGGGTGCCGCAACTGAACATGCTGGTCATCGGGGCGATGCCCAATTGTTCGATGGCGGTGCGGGCGTTGATGTGGGCGTCGACTTCCATTACCACGCGTTCGGCCTGGCAGTCGATGTCGAAACGATAGGCACCGGTCGCGCTCGGCGAGTCGAGCAGGGCGTAGACCACAAAGCGGGTCGCGTTCTGATCCGGAGTTTCGAACCAGAATTTGGTGAAGTCAGGGAATTCTTCGCGTTTCTTGGCGTAGGTGTCGACCGCCAGGCCACGGGCGGAGAGGCCATATTGGCCAGTGGCATCCACCGCGCGGAAGTAGCTGGCGCCGAGGAACGACACCACGTCATGCCGATCCAGCTCCGGTGCCTTGAACAGCTTGAAGCCGGCAAAACCCAGGTCGCCCTTGAGCTGCTGGGTGTCGACCGAAGTGTTCTCATAGTTGAACAGCTGAGGGCGGAAATGCACCTCGCGGGCCATGCGGGTCTTCGGATCGACGCTGTACATGCGCACCGGCTGGCGGAAACCCATGCCGACGTGGAAGAACTGCACATCGAGCTGACCCTTGTTCTCCTTCCACAGCGAATGCTCGCCGTCGTAGCGGATCGCGTTGAAGTTCTGCGGGGTCATGGTCGCCAGGGTCGGCGGCAGCACCTGTTTGGTGTCCTGATAGGCGCTGCCGGCCAGTTGCTTGGCCTGGCGCTTCAGCGTTTCGAAGTCGAAGGCCTGTGCTTCACCGTCGGCGGCACCGCCAGAGGCGGCCCAGGCGCGTGCGGCGAGCAGGCCGGAGGCGGAAAGGCCGGTGTAAGCCGCAATGGCCATGGACGCTTTGAGCAAATTCCTGCGGTGCATAAATACAACCTGTCGTGGACAATCCCGCGCCGTTCCTGGCACGTACTGGATCAGAAATTACGGTTCGGACAAGCCTTCGGCCAAACGCTACGGACTAGTAACAGATGCCGGCTAGCTTAATCGGTTCGCCGATTTTGCAAAATTCATTGATGGCACGACGACAGCGTCTCAATGAAACAAGACGTTACGGTTACTTATCCCACAGCCTTTTCTGATTTATAGGGCATATCTGCTTTTTTCGACTAATTACTCTAAAAACAGCTTTTCAGCGCCGATTTAATTTCTATTCTATGGGCATCGCCGGTCACGACCCATCCGACCGGCAGGGCTCAAATCGCTGCTTAAAGGAGCAGGGCGATGCGGTTTTCGAGAAATTTCTGACGTACTGGAAAAGGACATCGTCCATGACAAAAGGACAAGGCATCACCGAAATGTTGGGCATCTTTCCCTGCCTCACCAACGTCCGGCGAAGACGCCGGCTCAGTCCTGACGAGCTGAAACTGGTGGAGCGTTACCGCGAGTTGTCGGAGAGCGACCGGATTGCGATGCGGTATCTGGTGGATGCGATGAGGAGTGTTTCGCGGTTTTGAAGTGAAAAACCAAAGGGGCGGACTGTGAAGTCCGCCCCTTTTTCATTCTTGAGACTTACCGGGGATACTGCGGTTGCATCCACCCCTTCGACAAGTTGGGTGGCGAACCGAGTGGCGTTCGAAGTTGGGTTACTTCCCGTCAACACGGCAAACCCGGAAGGCCCGCGCCACGCGGCCCGCCATAACGCAGAACTGAGGTTCGGAATAACCACAGTTCAATGAAGGGCAAACACCGTGTTGACAGATTTCCGGCTTCGACCTCAGCTAATAATTGGGCTGCAACGGGACAAAGCCTATCGGTCAGGCGCTAGCGGCGCCAAGTCTACTCTGCCGACGCCACTCGTAGGAAAGGGGACTCAATGCTGAGGGTTCGGTCTGTAGGAAGCGAGTAACTGACGCTGAAAGAAATCAGCCCCGAAATTGTGATAAATCCGGGGCGGTTTTTCTTAGCGACTAACTTTCCAGGCATCCCCAGCCGGCGCCTTCCCATGGTCATACGGCTTGCCAATCCACATGTAAATCAACCCCAGCCCAATCACGATCACCGTGCTCAGCACCATCGCATAGTTGATGTACCACGCCGCATCCGGCGTGCGGGGCCAGGCCATGTTGATGATTGCGCCCACGCCGTACACCAGCGCGCCGATGTTCACCGGCCAGCCCCAGGCGCCGAGGGTGAATTTGCCGCTCGGTTTCCAGCCTTTGCTGCGGGCGTACAGGGCGGCGAGGACGATCATCTGGAATGCGAGGTAGATGCCGATGGCGGCGAAGCTGACGATGGTCGCTACGGCGTCTTGCAGGAAGAAGCCGAGGGCGATGATCAGGCCGGGCAGGACGCCGGACACGAACAGGGCGGCAACCGGAACCTGGGTCGTAGGAGAAATCTTTTTCAGCAGTCGGCTGCCGATGACCATTTCATCGCGAGCGTAGGAGTACAGCAGACGACTCGCCGCCGCTTGCAGGCTGATGACGCAGGAGATGAAGGAAATCATCACCACGCCCATCACCACTTTTGAACCGATCGGGCCGAAGGCGTTGTTGAGGATGGTGGTGACCGGGTCCTTGTCGGTGCCGTTGATCACCGCTTGCATGTCCGGTACGGCGAGGATCAGCGCGAGGCAGGCGAACATCGCCGCGATGCCGCCGATGTAGATGGTCATGCGCATGGCCACCGGGATTTTCTTGCTCGGGTTCGGGGTTTCTTCGGCCACATCGCCGCAGGCTTCGAAGCCGTAGTAGAGGAACATCCCCGCCAGCGACGCGGTGAGGAAGGCCGGCAGATAGGAGCCGTCGACGCTGATATCGAAAGTGTTGAACAGCACGCTGATCGGCTGGTGACGCTCGAAAATCAGCAGGTACACGCCGACGATCACCGCGCCGACCAGTTCGCAGAGGAAGCCGAACATGGCGATCCGCGCCAGCATTTTGGTGCCGCTGAGGTTCACCAGTGTGGCGAACAGCGTCAGCACCAGGGCGATGACGATGTTGGTGTTGTTGCTCGGCTCAAAACCCAGCATGGCCGCGAGGTACGGGCCGGCGCCGACCGCAACGGCGGCGATGGTCACGCACAGGGCGATGGAGTAGATCCAGCCGACCATCCACGCCCATTTCTTGCCGACCAGGCGACGCGCCCAAGGATAGACACCGCCGGAAATCGGGAACTGCGACACCACTTCGCCGAAGACCAGGCACACCAGCAATTGACCGCAACCGACCAGCAAATAGGCCCAGAACATCGGCGGCCCGCCAGCGGCCAGGCACAGGCCGAACAAGGTATAAACCCCTACGACCGGTGACAGATAAGTGAAGCCCAGCGCGAAGTTTTCCCACAGGCTCATGCTGCGGTTGAAGTTGGAGGTGTAGCCCAGCTGGCGCAGTTGTTCGGCATCGCTGTCGGCAACGGCGGCTGAGAGATCGGGTGATGCACTCATGTGTGTTTGCTCCGTGAAATCGGCAGATTTCGGATGGCCGAAACCGTGGCGGGGCTTGGTAAGCGCCGCCCGGATCGGTAGTTATTGTTTTGAATGCCTGGTGATGCGTAATGCCGGTTTTCTTCCTGAAACCGGAGTGACGCCATCGCTGGCAAGCCAGCTCCCACAAGAGCTGCACTGAACCCTGTGGGAGCTGGCTTGCCAGCGATGCTTTTAGTGCTTGAACATCACATGCCGAACCGTGGTGTAGTCCTCCAGACCGTACATGGACATGTCCTTGCCGTAGCCGGACAGTTTCTGACCGCCATGCGGCATTTCGCTGACAAGCATGAAGTGCGTGTTCACCCAAGTGCAGCCGTACTGCAACCGTGCGGACAGGCGATGGGCGCGTCCTACATCAGCGGTCCACACCGAGGACGCCAGGCCGTAGTCCGAATCGTTGGCCCACTCCAGCGCCTGAGCCTCATCGGTGAACTTGGTCACCGAGACCACCGGCCCGAACACTTCGCGGCGGACGATCTCATCGTCCTGTTGCGCGTCGGCCAAAACGGTCGGTTCGAAGAAGAAACCGTTACCGTCCACAGCCTTGCCGCCAGTGATCAAGCGAATGTGCGGTTGTGCCACGGCGCGCTCGACAAACCCGGCCACGCGGTCACGATGCTGGGCGGTGATCAGCGGCCCCAGTTCGGTGGACGGATCATCCTGCAAGCCGTACTTGATGCTGCTGACCGCCGCGCCGAGCTTCTCGACGAACTTGTCGTAGATGCCTTGCTGGGCGTAGATCCGGCACGCAGCGGTGCAATCCTGGCCGGCGTTGTAGAAGCCGAAGGTGCGAATACCTTCGACTGCCGCGTCGATGTCGGCGTCGTCGAAGATGATCACCGGCGCCTTGCCACCCAGTTCCATGTGCATGCGTTTGACGCTGTCGGCGGTGCTGGAAATGATGTTCGAACCGGTGGCGATGGAGCCGGTCAGCGACACCATGCGCACTTTCGGATGGGTCACCAGCGGACTGCCTACGCTCGGCCCACGCCCGAACACCAGATTGAGTACACCGGCCGGGAAAATATCCGACGCCAGTTCGGCCAGACGCAACGCGGTCAGCGGGGTTTGTTCCGACGGTTTGAGCACCACGGTATTACCGGCGGCGAGGGCCGGGGCGATTTTCCAGGCGACCATCATCAGCGGGTAGTTCCACGGCGCGATAGAGGCGATTACGCCCACCGGGTCGCGGCGGATCATCGAGGTGTGGCCGGGCAGGTATTCGCCGCCGGCCGAACCGCTCATGCAACGGCTGGCGCCGGCGAAGAAACGGAACACATCGGCAATCGCCGGGATCTCGTCATTCAGCGCGGCGCTGTAGGGTTTGCCGCAGTTGTCCGATTCCAGTTTCGCCAGCTCTTCGCCATGGGCTTCGATGGCGTCGGCGAGTTTGAGCAGCAGCAGCGAACGATCCTTCGGCGTGGTCTGCGACCATTCGGCGAAGGCACTGTCGGCGGCGCGCACGGCGGCATCGACCTGGGCCTCGGTGGCTTCATTGATTTCCACCAGCACTTCACCGCGCGCCGGGTTGAGCACCGGTTGCGCCGGGCCTTCGCCGTTGACCAGTTGGCCGTTGATCAAGAGTTTGGTTTGCATGTTGTTGTCCTCTTTCTACTGCAAATTCAGGGTGGGAAAGGTCAGGGAAATCATTTGCCGCCGCTGCCGGCCACGCTCTCGCCACCCCGGGTCAGGTAGTAGGCGCCAAGGATCGGCAGCATGGTCACCAGCATCACCAGCATCGCCACGACGTTGGTCACCGGCACGTCCCGTGGGCGGCTCAACTGGTTGAGCAACCACAGCGGCAAGGTGCGTTCATGGCCGGCGGTGAAGGTGGTGACGATGATTTCGTCGAACGACAGCGCAAACGCGAGCATGCCGCCGGCGAGCAGTGCCGAACCGAGGTTCGGCAGGATGATGTAGCGGAAGGTCTGCCAGCCGTCGGCACCAAGATCCATCGACGCCTCGATCAGGCTGTGGGAGGTGCGGCGCAAACGGGCGATGACGTTGTTGTAGACGATCACCACGCAGAAGGTCGCGTGGCCGACGATGATGGTGAACATCCCCGGCTCGATCCCCAGCGTCTTGAAAGTCGCCAGCAGCGCGATCCCGGTGATGATCCCCGGCAGTGCAATCGGCAGGATCAGCATCAGCGAAATGCCCTGTTTGCCGAAGAAGTCGCGGCGATAAAGCGCAGCGGAAGCGAGGGTGCCGAGCACCATGGCGATCAGCGTGGCGATGGCCGCGATCTGCAGCGACAGCTTGATCGCTTCCAGCACGTCCGGCCGGGAAAACGCCACGCTGAACCAGTGCAGCGTGAAGCCTTTCGGTGGAAAGCTGAACGCCGCGTCTTCGGTGTTGAAGGCGTAGAGGAAGATGATCAGGATCGGGAAGTGCAGGAACACCAGCCCGCCCCAGGCTGCGATTCTCAGCCCTATGGATGCTTTGTCAGAGTGCATCGAAGGCCCCCAGTCGTTTGACGATGGACAGGTAGATGGCGATCAGCACGATCGGCACCAGCGTGAACGCTGCGGCCATCGGCATGTTGCCGATTGCGCCCTGTTGCGCGTAGACCATGCTGCCGACGAAGTAGCCCGGTGGGCCCACCAGTTGCGGCACGATGAAGTCGCCCAACGTCAGCGAGAACGTGAAGATCGAGCCTGCGGCAATCCCCGGCACCGACAGCGGCAGAATCACCTGCATGAAGGTCTGGCGCGGCTTGGCCCCGAGGTCGGCGGAGGCTTGCAGCAACGACGGCGGCAGGCGCTCCAGCGAGGCCTGGATCGGCAGGATCATGAACGGCAGCCAGATGTAGACGAACACCATGAACCGCCCCAGGTGCGAGGTCGACAAGGTGCTGCCGCCGACCCCGGGAATTCCCAGAATGAACTGCAGAACCGGTTCCAGCCCCAAGTGCTGAACGAACCACTGCGCCACGCCGCCCTTGGCCAGCAGCAGCGTCCAGGCGTAGGCCTTGACGATGTAACTGGCCCACATCGGCATCATCACCGCGATGTAGAAAAACGCCTTGGTCTTGCCGGTGGTGTAGCGCGCCATGTAGTAGGCAATCGGGAACGCGACGATGGCGCTGGCGATCGATACCACGACGGCCATGCTCAGGGTGCGCAGAATGATGTCGAAGTTCGACGGCTGAAACAGCGCGGCGAAATTGGCCAGGGTCAGGTCCGGGGTGACCGCCATGGTGAAGTCGTCGAAGGTGTAGAAACCTTGCCACAACAGCACCAGCAGCGAGCCCAGGTAGATCGCGCCGAACCACAGCAGCGGCGGTATCAGCAACATCGACAGATACAGGTTCGGCTTGCGATAGAGCAGGTTGGAAAACCTGCGCAACGGCGCCGATTGAGGGAGGGCGAGGGCGGTCATGTCACACCCCGCTCGCAACGGTGTCGTGCAGCGCAATCATCGCTTCCCGCGCCCAGCGTGCGCTGATGCGCTGACCGGTCTGGTGCTGCGCGCTGCTGTCGATCCACTGATTGTTGGCCTGGCTGATGCTCAGGGTCTGGCCGTTTTCCAGGGTCAGTTCATAGCGCGTGGCGCTGCCCTGATACTGGATGTCATGCAGCAGGCCGCTGACCTCAATCTCGTGGCTGGCCAAGGGGCCCTCTGCGAAGCGCACGTGTTCCGGGCGGATCGAAAACGGCTGCGGATGGCCGCTGAGCTGGCGCGCCAGATCGCCACGAATCACGTTCGAAGTGCCGACGAATTCAGCGACGAACGTGGTGGTGGGTTTCATGTACAGATTGCGTGGGGTGTCGACCTGTTCGATACGACCCTTGTTGAACACGGCCACGCGGTCGGACATCGACAGCGCTTCGGTCTGGTCGTGGGTGACGAAGATGAAAGTGATGCCGAGCTGGCGTTGCAGCTTCTTCAGTTCGCTCTGCATCTGTTCCCGCAGCTTCAGGTCGAGGGCGCCCAGCGGTTCGTCGAGCAACAGCACTCGCGGGCGATTGACCAGGGCGCGGGCGAGGGCGACACGCTGGCGCTGACCGCCGGACAACTGCACCGGTTTGCGGGCGCCGTAGCCGCCGAGGGCGACCATGTCCAACGCTTCTTCGGCGCGTTTGTGGCGCTCGGTTTTGTTTACGCCTTTGACTTTCAATCCGTAGGCCACGTTGTCCAGCACGTTCATGTGCGGGAACAACGCGTAATCCTGAAACACCGTGTTTACGTCGCGTTGATAAGGCGGCAGACCGGCGGCTTCGGCGCCGTGAATGCGGATCGAGCCGGCGCTCGGTTGTTCGAACCCGGCGATCAGGCGCAGGCACGTGGTCTTGCCCGAACCGGAGGGGCCGAGCATGGAAAAGAACTCGCCGTCCTGGATATCGATGGAAACCCGGTCAACGGCTTTCACCTCGCCGAACTGCCGGGAAACGTTGGTGAACTGGACTGCAAGCGTCATGGTGCGGTGCTCCGAAAAGGCGATGGCCGTCGCAGCGGCCCTGCCTGGACTTCTGAAAAAACTGGATCGTTTGGCGGTGTATGCGATGGTTTTTGGCTAACTCATCTGGTCGATACGCCGCGATCTGCTTTTAGCTCCCTCTCCCTCCGGGAGAGGGCGGGGGGTGAGGGCAGCGGTTTCGCTGAATCAAGACAACGTCAAAAACCACCCCTCACCCCAGCCCTCTCCCCAAAGGGGAGAGGGGAAAGGGAGCTCGACCGAGGTGAACTCGAGATCAGCGGCCGCCCATAATCGCAATGTAGTCCTGCGTCCACCGGCTATACGGCACAAACTTCCCACCCTCAGCCTGCGGGGTTTTCCAGAACGCGATCTTGTCGAACTGATCAAACCCGTTGGTCTTGCAACCTTCGGCGCCAAGCAACTCACTGCCCTGACACGCCGCCGGAACCGCCGGCAACGACCCAAACCACGCCGCCACGTCACCTTGGACTTTCGGTTGCAACGACCAATCCATCCACTTGTAGGCGCAGTTCGGGTGCTTGGCCTCGGCGTGCAGCATCGTGGTGTCGGCCCAGCCGGTGGCGCCTTCTTTCGGCACGGTCGACGCGATCGGCTGTTTCTCGTTGATCAGGCCGTTGACCTGATACGGCCAGGCGCTGGACGCGACCACGCCTTCGTTCTTGAAGTCGCTCATCTGCACGGTGGTGTCGTGCCAGTAGCGGTGGATCAGCTTCTGCTGGGCACGCAACAGTTCCAGCACGGCTTTGTACTGATCTTCGGTGAGCTGGTACGGATCCTTGATCCCCAGCTCAGGCTTGGTGGATTTCAGGTAGAGCGCCGCGTCGGCGATGTAGATCGGGCCGTCGTAGGCTTGCACACGGCCCTTGTTCGACTTGCCGTCAGGCAGATTCTGTTCGGCGAACACCACGTTCCAGCTGGTCGGCGCGGTCTTGAACACGTTGGTGTTGTACATCAGCACGTTCGGGCCCCACTGGTACGGGGTGCCGTAGGTCTGGCTGTTGACCACGTACCACGGCGCGTCTTTCAGGCGAGGGTCGAGGGACTTCCAGTTCGGGATCAACGCGGTGTTGATCGGCTGCACACGCTTGCCGACGATCAACCGCAGCGAGGCATCGCCCGACGCGGTCACCAGGTCGTAACCGCCCTTGGCCATCAGGCTGACCATTTCGTCAGAGGTGGCGGCGGTTTTCACATTGACCTTGCAGCCGGTTTCCTTCTCGAAACCGGTCACCCAGTCGTAGGCCTTGTCGCTTTCACCGCGTTCGATGTAGCCGGGCCAGGCGACGATATCCAGCTGGCCTTCGCCGGCGCCGACGGCTTTCAGCGGCTCGGCGGCCTGCAGGCTGGCGCTGGCCAGCAGGGCCGTGGTGATTGCACTGAGCAGTGCGGTCTTGTGCACGAACATGGTGAACCCTCTTCTTTAAATTATGGTCGGGGCAGTTGTGAACGCGGTGAAGCATGCCGTGGTTGGCTTGTTATTAGCGTAGTCAGAGATGCTGGCCGTGGCGGGCCATGATGTGCCGCACCACGCTGTAGTCTTGTAGCGAATCGCTGGATAAGTCTTTGCCGTAACCGGAGCGTTTCAGCCCGCCGTGGGGCATTTCGCTGACCAGCATGAAATGGCTGTTGATCCAGGTGCAGCCGTATTGCAGCCGTGCGGCAACCTGCATCGCCTTGTCCAGGTTCTGGGTCCAGACCGACGAGGCGAGGCCGTATTCCGAGTCGTTGGCCCAGTCCACCGCTTGCGCGAGTTCGTCGAAGCGGGTCACGGTCACCACCGGGCCGAAGACTTCGCGCTGGACGATTTCATCGCTCTGTTTGCAACCGGCCAGCAGCGTTGGCTGATAGAAGAACCCGGCGCCGGAATGCACCGCCGCGCCGGTCACTCGTTCGATGTGCGGCTGGCCGAGGGCGCGCTCGACGAAACTGGCCACGCGGTCGCGCTGGCGGGTACTGATCAGCGGCCCGATTTCGTTGTCGGCATCGCGTTTGCCGGCAAAGCGCAGGCTGCTGACCGCCGCGCCGAGTTCAGCGACCAATTTGTCGTGAATCCCGGCCTGGGCGTAGATCCGGCACGCGGCCGTGCAATCCTGCCCGGCGTTGTAATAGCCATAAGTACGAACCCCTTCGACCACGGCTTTCAGATCGGCATCGTTGCACACGATCACCGGGGCCTTGCCGCCGAGTTCGAGGTGCGTGCGCTTGAGGGTTTTGGCGGCGGCCTGGAGGATTTTCTGGCCGGTGACGATATCGCCGGTCAGCGACACCATGCGTACTTTCGGGTGACCAACCAAGTGACTGCCGACGCCTTCGCCGCCACCGCAGACGATGTTGATCACCCCACGCGGCAGGATTTCGGCCAGCGCTGGGGCCAGCGCCAGAATCGACAGCGGCGTGTGCTCGGACGGCTTGAACACCAGCGTATTGCCGGCGGCGAGGGCTGGGGCGATCTTCCATGCGGCCATCATGATCGGGTAGTTCCACGGCGCAATCGAAGCGACCACGCCAATCGGGTCGCGGCGCACCATGCTGGTGTAGCCCGGCACGTATTCACCGCTGAGCTGACCGGTCTGGCAGCGCACGGCGCCGGCGAAAAAGCGAAACACATCGACGGTCGCGGTCAAATCGTCCTGACGCGCCAGATGCAGCGGCTTGCCGCAGTTCAGGGCTTCGAGACGGGCGAGATGATCGGCGTGTTTTTCGACGGCGTTGGCGATTTCCAGCAGGAAATTCGAGCGTTGTTGCGGGGTGGTGCGCGACCACTCGGCAAAGGCGCGGTGGGCGGCGAGGATGGCGGCTTCGACTTGCTCGGTGCTGGCTTCGGCGATCTGGGTCAGGACTTCGCCGGTGGCCGGGTTGAGGATCGGTTCGACAAAACCCTGGCCGGCGACCAGTTCGCCGTCGATCAGCAACGCGGTATGCATGGGGGTCTGCGCGCCAGCCATTTTCCGGGATCTCTTTTCTTGTATGGCCATGTTGCTCCCTGTTCCGGGAGCCGACCGTCTTATAGATGCAGCAAGACTAGTGCGCGGCTCCGGGGTCGACAAATTCTAAATACTGAAGGTGGCATTCGATTAAATAGATGGCTTGCGTCCGCCGTGAGGCTGTTCGCGGGCAACGGTCAGGAAAGGATCGACCAGCGCGGGGCGGGCGGTGCCACGACGCCAGGCCAGACCGACGTCGAGGGTCTGGTTGAGATCGGCAATCGGCCGCGCTTCGATGATGTCGCCTTCCAGCGACCATGGGCGATACGTCATGTCTGGCTGGATCGAAACGCCGAGGCCCGCCGCCACCAGACTTCGTACTGCTTCGGTGGACGCGGTTCTGAGGGTGATCTTCGGTTGCAGTCCGGCGCCACGCCACAGACGTTGGGCGTTGCGATCCATCTCGTCGACGTTCAGTTGAATCAACGGCTCCCGGGCGACATCGGCGAGGTTGATGCTGTCGTGTTCCAGCAGCGGATGCTGGGCCGGCAGCCACAAACGGTGCGGCGAGTGGGTCAGCACTTCGGTCTGCAGGGCGTGGCGGTCTTCGAGGTTGGAAAGGATCAGCACACCGACATCGATCTCGCCGCTGACCAGCAAATGCTCGATGTACGGCCGCTCGTCCTCCATCACCCGGATCTCGACATTGGGATAGGCGCGCTGGAAGCGGGTCAGCAAATCCGCCAGGTAATAACCGGCCACCAGACTGGTCACCCCGACAATCAACTGCCCGGCGATCTGATCGGTGCTCTGTTGCAGGCTGCGTTTGGCGTTGTCCACGGTCGCCAGAATCAGGTGCGCCTGGCGCAGGAACTGGTGGCCCTGATGGGTAAGGGTCATGCCCTTGGCGTGGCGATTGAACAAGCTGACACCAATCTCTTCCTCCAGTTGCTGGATGGCCAGGGTCAGGGTCGATTGGGAAATGAACGCGGTTTGCGCGGCGGCGGAGATCGAGCCGGTCTCGGCCACGGCGATGAAATGGCGGATCTGACGCAAGGTCATCATGGAAGGTTTACCCGGTGGGCGGTTTTTATAGATTGCCTCGAGTGTATATCTATTTTCGCGAAGGGCTGCGGTGGGCCAGGCAACATCTGGAAGCACACTCGCACCCAGGTAACGGGCACTTTCGAACTAGGCTGAGGGCCTTATTGATCCGGATAACCCCAGTTTGGAGACGGAACATGAACACCCGTGGATTGCTCGATCAACTCCTCAAGTCCGGCCAGGATCTGCTGCAGAACAAGGCGGGCGGGGCGCAGAACAAACCGGCCGCCGGTGGTTTGGGCGGCTTGCTGGGCGGATCTTCCAGTAATGGCGCACTCGGCGGCTTGCTGTCAGGCGCAGGTGGCGGTGCTCTGGCGGCCGGCGCCATGGGCCTGCTGCTGGGCAGTAAAAAGGCCCGCAAGGTCGGCGGTAAAGTCGCCCTCTACGGCGGCCTAGCCGCACTGGGCGTGATCGCCTACAGAGCCTACGGCAACTGGAACGCCCAGAAAGGCACCGCCCCGCAAAGCGAACCGCAAACCCTCGATCGCCTGCCACCGGCGCAAGTCGAACAACACAGCCAGGCCATCCTCAAAGCCCTGGTCGCCGCCGCCAAGGCCGACGGCCACATCGACGACCGCGAACGCCAACTGATCGAAGGCGAATTCACCAAACTCGACAATGATCAGGAACTCAAGCACTGGCTCCACGCCGAACTCAACAAACCCCTCGACCCCACCGACGTCGCCCGCGCGGCGAGCACGCCGGAGATGGCTGCCGAGATGTACGTGGCGAGCGTGATGATGGTTGATGAGGAGAACTTCATGGAGAAGAGCTATCTGGACGAACTGGCGCGGCAGTTGAAGCTGGAGCCGGGGTTGAAGGTGGAGTTGGAGAGGCAGGTGAGGGTGGCTGTTGCGTAACCAAAAGGTTTGATGAGTCCCCGGCGAGGATCGAGCATCGCTCGCCGGGTTTCCTTCAGTGCAAGCCTGCGGCCTTGCAGGCCTCGACAAAGGTCGCGCCTTTCCTGTCCATGGCGTTTTTTACCAACTGATTGGCTTTCACCAGTGCCGCACTGGGTTTGGCCCACTGCTCCGGGGGCAGTGGTTGCGACCATGTCTGAACCTGTTCCGGCAGAACGGGACGGCCCTTGCGGTGAGCCCATTCGGCGAGAATGTAGGGCATTTTCCAGAAGGTCAGCACACGCCCGATGTACCAGCGGCGCAATGGCCACCGAGATTTCTCCGCGAATCCATATTCCCTCCGTTGTTCTGGAGTCAGGTCCTCGCCACCTTCTTCGTCCAGCGACCCCATCGCACGGGCATCTTCGCGTTCGATTTCAAAGGTGTGCAGTCCTTCATAAGGCTTGAGCCGATCCCCGGTCGGGATCAGGCCGAGTGCCTTGAGCATCGGGTTCGGCACATCGACCAGTTGACCGTCTTCCATGAAGTTGCGAATGGATGTCCACATGCCCAGGGAGTGGGCATCGCTGGGTTGTGGTAGCAGCAGAAACTGCACTTTGTCCTGCTCTTCATCCTCAAGCCCCATGCCCAAAGTGTATTGGCGAGTAGCGCCGTAACTGGTGACGCCCTGGGAGTTTGCAACCCAGGCAACCACGCTTTCCCAAGGCACGATCAGCACGCGATGGGTTTTGCTGTCGACGTAACAGACTTCACGGCGCTGGCGGTTGAAGCGGACGGGATAGGTTTTTGCGGCGGTGAAAACGCTGGAAAACATTCCGTAGACATAGGCGCCGAGAGGCAGAAGCCCTAACGATGCAACCCCTGAAAACGTCTGGATGCCCATTGCTAAATCTTTCAAGGGCGTGGGGAAGTTTTCCGGGTAGGCAAGTGTCCCGTACAAAACAATTAAAACCGGCGCAATAAACGCCAGGGTCAGCAGCATCCAGATTCCCGCGGCAAATATTTTTCCTTGCTCAACCATGCCCCAATTGTTACCGCCCAACTCAAGATAGGTCTCGGTTATCTCCGAAAAATTACGACGAGATGACTGTGTCTGGCCTGTGTAGACAGGTAATGGTGAAAGGAACAGGGTTTCATTTAAACCGCTGGCTCGAATTTCTCCTGCACGGGGGCGCTGACTGCGGATGTCTGGGGCGGACTCATGTTCGGCAATCGTGGTTTTACGTTTTAACAAGTTCTTAAACATCAACAGTCGCCAAGTCGTCTTTTTTGCAAGAAAAGGTGACAGATTTATTTTATAAAAAGTACATCTGTCACCCTGTCATCTTTTAATCTCTTGGCTCCTACGCCTCTTTAATTATGCTGTGCTTCCTGTTCGGTCGATGAGCGCTCTAGATCTATTTTGAAGTAACTCATGAAATCCTGACCACGAGCAAAAGCTTTTTCGATTTTTGCTGACTCTTCTTTCAATGCTGGGCTCGGTTGTGCCCACTGTTCGGGTGGGAGCTCTTCAGACCATCTTTCAATCGACTCGGGGAATCCTTTCATGCTGTAGCGGTAATCCCATTCCGCTATCCAGTACGGAAGACGCCACCACGTAATCAAATGAGTCAAATACCACCATGCCACACCCGTTGCAGAGCGCTCCTTGTGTCGGTATTCCTCTCGCATGTCATCGCGTTCTTTATTGAAACTATGACTACCCTCAAAAGGGGCCTTGCCGGGGCAGAATTGAGTGCCCTTTTCCATGTAGATGCGGATGGCTTCCCATTTTCCTAACCCATGAGTAGGTGTCATTACTTCTTGATTCAGAAAGTGTACCGTATCAGCTTTGGGGTTATCGATGGCCATGCCAAAGGTATAATTTCTCATTACACCTACTCCCGTAACGCCCGCACTGATTGAAAGCCAGGCGACAGTATCTTCCCAAGGTTGGATTATCGGTTCCTCAGAACCGTCA